>NZ_JBHWES010000026.1:0-151169 GCF_042734105.1 Streptomyces sp. NPDC059679
CCGCTCAGTCTTGGCGCGCTTCCACGCGCGGGCTTCCATCGTCACTGCTCGCTCCTCCGTCGCTGCGCGGCTCCTCAGTCCAGCCCGCGCAGCGCGCCAAGACACGCTCATACTGGCACCGCCTTCCTGCGAACCAGGGCGATCAGGAACGGCACGCCCGCCAGGGCGGTCATCACGGACACCGGCACCTCCGAGGGCGGGAAGACGATACGGCCGATGACATCCGAGGTGAGGATCATCACCGGGCCGAGCAGCGCGGCCATCGGCAGCAGCCAGCGGTGGCCGGTGCCGACGAGGGCGCGCGCGATATGCGGAACGGCCAGGCCGGTGAAGGCGATCGGGCCCGCGGCGGCGACCGCGACACCGGTCAGCACGGTCGCGCCCACGGTGCCCGCCATCCGCAGCAGCGCGACATTGCGGCCGAGCCCGCGCGCGACGTCGTCGCCGAGGGCGAGTGCGTCGAGCCCGCGGGCCATCGCCAGCACCAGCAGCAGCCCGGCGGCCAGGAACGGCCAGGTCTGGCCGGCGATCGTGGCGTCACGCCCGCCGAGCGAGCCCACGTCCCAGAACCGGAACTCGTCCAGGACCCGGGCGTTGGTGGTGACGATCGCCGAGACCACCGAGGCGATGAACGCGTTCATCGCGGCACCGGCCAGGGCGAGTTTGACCGGCGACGCGCCCCCGCGCCCGCTGCTGGCCACCGCGTACACGCACACCGCCGCGAGCGCCGCGCCCGCGAAGGCGAACCAGACGTACCCGTTCAGCGTGTGCACCCCGAAGAACGCGATCGCGCAGACCACGCCCAGCGAGGCCCCCTGGCTGATGCCCAGGATGCCGGGCTCGGCGATCGGGTTGCGGGTGATCCCCTGAAGTACGGTGCCGGCCACGGCGAGGGCCACCCCGACCATGACGCCGATGACGGTCCGTGGCACCCGCAGGGACCGTACGACTTGGGCGTTGTCGCTCGTGCCGCCGTGCAGCAGGGCGTCGTACACCTCGCCGATGGCGATCTGGCGGCTGCCGACCGCGAGGCTGAGCACCACGGTGGCCAGGAGCAGCAGCGCCGCCGCGGATATCCAGCCGACGCGGCGGCGCGCGACTCCCGACATTCGCCCCTTCTCTCTTTCGTACTCTTAGCCAAGGCTTGCCTAAGAGTACGTGGGGCCGGCGGGCCGCTCAGTCGGCGGGGCGGACCGAGCGCGGGCCCGTGACCTCGGCCCCCAGCGCCCGTACCCGCGTCCGCAGCTCCCGGTCGGCGGTCACCACCAGACACGGCCGTCCCGGCTCGCGGGCCGCCACCACCTCCACGATCCGGTCGTCCCCGTTGCCCGGCGCCCGCTCCACCCGCACCCCCGGCACGGGTGCCACATCGCGCGCGGCGCCCTCGACCACGAGCACGATCTCCACGGGCGGCCGCCCGGCCCACTCCGGGACCCCAGGACGGGGCGGCAGCCCGCTCTCGGCGAGGGCGGCGAGCCGGTCCCGCAGCCGCTCGGCCGCGCCGCGCCGGTCCCGCCACCAGCCGTCGGGCACCGAACCGATGACATTCGCCGCGTCCACGACGACAAGACCTTCCATAAGGGAGGCAAAATACTATGGGTGGCACCGCGTCAGCAGGGGTGACGCGCAAGCCTCGTGGACCTCGTGGAGGCCCACCCAGGCTCACCCAGGGGGAACGACGTCAGGGAAGGGTTGCAGCGGGCCATGGCGTTGCGGTTGCTCCGCGGCAAGGACGGCAGGCTCACGGCCTACGCACCGGTGGCGGGCGGCATCGCCCGCTGGACCGAGGAGCGGCCAGGGGGCCCGCGGTGGACCGGGCCGCGGCTGATCGAGGTGCCGGGCCTGACCGCGCTGACGGTGGCCCAGGGCGCCGACGGCTACGCCCATCTGCTGGGGCTGCGGCACCGGCAGGGTGGCGGCGACGGGCCGGACGTGGACATCGTCCACGCCACCCAGTTCCAGACCGGAAGGCCCCTGACGGCCTGGCACTCCCTCGGCACCCCGCACCCCAAGGACCGGGGTAAGGCACAGCGCACCGGAGCTCCGGCGGCGGCTGTGGACTCCTCGGGGGCCGTGCACGTCTTCGTGCGCAACGCCGGGCGCGGGGTCAGCGCGCGGCGGCAGGACGGCAAGGGCAAATGGGGCGGGTGGACCGACCTCAAGGGCGCCGACGTACTGGACGGGCTGTCCGCGGCCGCGACCGCCGACGGGCGCGTCGAACTGCTCGCCCCGGCGGGTCGCGGCGCGCTGCGCTGGTACCAGCCCGAGGCCGGCGCCGCGTACGAGCGCGCCGACGACATCCCCGCCCACCCCGAGGCCGCCTCCGCCGCCGCCCTCCCCAGTGGCCGCGACACGGTCACGCACTACTGGCGCGACGCGGAGGGACGCGGCGTGCTGGCCTGGCGGCCCGGCGCGGACGAGGCGGCGCCGCTGGGCGGGGAGTCGGGCACCGGGCCGGTCGCGGTGATCCGTACGACCGTGGACGGCCACGACTGCACGGTGCTGGCCCACCGCGACGCCAAGAGCGGACGTCTCGGCGTCGCGGCACACCCCACCGAGGACGAGGCGGCGGGGGTGTGGTGGACGCCTTCGGGCCGGCCCGGCACCGGATGGCCCGCGCTGGCCCTGGACGGCCTGGGCCTGGTCGTACTCGCCGCCCTCGCGGGCGACGGCGCGCTGCTGGTGGCCCGCCAGAAGACGGACGAACCGGGGCTGGCGCTACGGGCGTGGGGGCGGGCCGGGGAATGAGGCGGGCTACCTCAGCCGATGGGGTTGAGGTCGCCGATGGTCCAGGCGCCCACCTCGGACAGCGGCACCCGCAGAAGGCCGTAGTCGTCGATGGGGACGGCGGGGCCACCGGTGACGATCCGCGCCCAGGTCAGATGGATGTGGGTGGTCTCGGGCTCATGACGCAGCATGTCCTCGGCGAAATCCTTGGCGAATTCGGTCAGCGAACTCTTCTCGGACAGCAGACTCATGTGCTGCCTGAGCCATTCGTCCCGGGGGAGAATGGCGCCGGTAATGATGACGCCGCCCACCATGATGGTGATGGGGAGCGGGGCTTCGCAGTCCCCTTCGTCGGCCCGGCGGACGAGCTTTTCCAGCAGGGCGTCTTCGTAGATCATGAAATGCTCCAGGTTTTCGGGATGGACTAGCCGCGGCCGTCGCAGGCCTTGCAGTCGCCGCTGCCGCGGCAGCTGTCGCATTTCCATACGCCGCGGTATCCGGAGCCGCCGCAGGTTGTGCACTTCCCGTCGCCCTTGCATCGCCGGCACATGGTGGAGGTCCTTCCGTTCGGGTCCGGGGTGGTCGGCGGAGCGAACCGCGCCGCCGGAGACCACCGTGCACCGGCCTTGGAGGGTAGGCACGCGGTGCAACGGGGTGGCTCGTTGCACTGCCATGTGCACCGCTCTGACCTGCTGGTTCTGGCGTTGCGCTGCAACCGGAACTGCTTCGGCCGCCTCCGGTTGGCCTGTGATGAAGCGCTGTTCTATCGTTAACGGCATTCACCGAGGGGGATTTCATGGAGGAACCGACCGAGCTCTTCAGGGACTTGGCGCACGCTCTGGTCCAGGCCCTCGACGCATGGGCGGCCGCGGTCGGCCAGGTGACCGACACCGCGCGGCGCCCCACCCGCGCCGGTCTGGTCGCGGAACTGGAGAGAGAGCGCCTGGAGTTCGAGCGCGCCGGTCGGAGCCGTAAGAGAATCGATCTGCCTCTGCTGTCGTACTGGCTCAAAGGCCGCGATCAATTGCTGCCCGGCAGCAAGAAGAACCGGCTGCCGAGCCAGGAGGACTGCGAAGCCATCGCGCGGGCGTTGTTGCCGAAGGCGCCGCACAGCGCTGAAGAGCTGCCGAAGATCGGCGTCGAAATCGCGGATCTCGCGCGGCGGCTGAAAGAGACGGCCGGTCCCGGTTGGCGGGATGAGGTCCTCGCCGGCCTCGCGCCAGCCACCACCGCCGCGACACACACCATTCTCGACGAGACGCATCCACTTCCCGACACGCCGGTGGAGCCACCGCGGAAGCGGCGAGGATGGCAATTCGCCGTGGCGACGGCGATCGCCGTGGGGCTGATCACCGGCACCATGGCGCTGCGCAGCGGCGCCTCGGAAGGAGACGGGGCATCGGGCGGCGGGGACGTCACGCAGATGGCGGGCCTGAAAGGCAATCACCGCTGCGGACCTGTGCGGGCGGTGGGCGCCGTGTCATGGCGGCCCTGCACCAAAGTCGGCAAGGACTCCCTGTCCTTCGTCGTCCAGTTCAGCAACTCCTCGACCCGGGCGGCCACGGTGAAGGCCAGGATCGCCTACGTCCAGGCCGGGTCCCAGCACGACTGCCCCGCGCCGTGGGGCACCGCGCACAACGTCACCGTCCCGGCCGGTGCCACCGTGACCAGCCCGCTCGAAGGCTGCGCCGCCCCCATCGTCGCCGCCCAGGCATTCCAGGCCAGGGCCTGGGTGGCCGAGCCGAGCGCCTCAGCGTGGGGATACCGGGAGCACTCACCGACGCTGCACATCCAGGCCAACAGCCGTCTCGTCTGGGCCGACCAGCTCTGAGACGCGCACGCCCGAACTCGCTAGGGTCCAGCCCATCGGAGCACCGAGCGACCACAGCGACGAGGGGGATACGCGGTGACGGACGAGCGGACGCGGCGCGAGAAGCGGTTGCGAGAGGCGCTGGCGCCGACGGGATGGACGAAGTCCGCCAGAAGGGCCATGGCGCGTACGGACGCGAACGGGACCACGTGGCACTGCACCCTCGAACCCGCCGAGGACGACGGCGCGCCGGAAACCCTGCGCCTGGAGATACGCGGTGCGGGCCGAAGCTTCTCGGCAGACTATGTGCTCGATGTCATGGGGGCCGCCGACCCCGCGGGATTCTTCGACGGCCCGGTCGACCGGCTCGACGAACTGCTCGACGTCATCGCCGGTCTGCCGACCGCCGTGACCGGGCGCACGCTCACCGACAAGGTGCTGCTGCCCCTGCTCGTGCGCACGGCGGTGTTCACCGGGAGGTTCGGGGTTCCCCTCCGCACCTCCGGGTTCCACAAGGAGCGGCTGCCCCGCCCGGCGTCCGCCCCGCTGCCGCAGGCGTCCGCCGCCGCGCTCGCCGCGCCCCACGACGGCACACGCTGGCTGGACGCCGCCTTCGCCGCCCTCGACGCGGACTTCCCGCACCTCACGCTCACCGCCCTGGACCGTGCGCTGGCCGCCGGGGCGGATCCGGCGGTTCCGGAGCTGTGGCGCGCCTGGCTGCTCAGGAGCGTGGACACGGGTGAGGCCCTGGCCGCGCTGGACCGGGCCGCGGCGGCCGGAGGCGGCGTCACCGGCCTCGCCCGCTGTCTGCAGGGGACCATCCACCAGCTCGGCGGCGATGCGGAGCGCGCGCTGGAGGCATGGGAGCGGGCCATGCTGGAGGACCCGGACGACCCGTACGGATGGGGCGTACGGGGGCTGGCGCTCGCCAAACGAGGACGCACCGCCGACGCGGCCGGCGTCCTCGCCGACGCCGTCGCCCGCCACCCCGGCGACGCCACCCTGCACTACTACCTGGGCTATGCGCGCACGCTGCTCGGCGACGCCGAGGGGGCATTCGACGCGCTGGACGAGGCGATCCGGCTCCGGCCGTCGCTCGCCGGGGAGATCCTTCCCGACCCGGATCTGGCCGGGCTGCGGGACCATGAGCGCTTCGCGTCCCTGACCTCCGCGCGCGCCGCGGACAACGGTCAGGAGGCCGAGGTGACGGAGTCCCTGCGACGGCTCGCCACCGCCGTCGCGTCCCAGGGGACGAAGGGGGCGAATGACTGGCGGCGCGCCCGCCTCATCACGTCCGTCGGCGGCGACGAGGAGGGCAGGACCGACGTCTCGTACACCTCGGCACAGGGCAGAGAACTCGATCTCAAGGTGGACCCGAAGGCCGTCCGCCCGCTTCTCTACGCCCTGGAGCGGTCCCTGCCGGACGAGCCCACGACCGTTGAACTGGACGTCCACGCCGCGGGCTGGTTCGAAGCGCTCACCGCCCCGGGCGTCCGCGGCAGCCACCGCCGGAACCAGATCGTCCATGTGCTCGGCAGGCCCGGTGGCCCCTGCGGCGACCCGGGCGACGTGCCCGGGGGCCCGGACGACCCGACCGAGGCCGGTGATCCCGCCGAGGCCCGCCGCCTGCTGCACGACTACCTCGGTCTGCGCGCCGGGATCACCGGCGCCGAGGAGACGCTGCCCGCCCCCGACCCCGAACGCGCGGACCGTCTCGCCTGGCTGGCGCGGGAGTACGGCATGGCACTCCCGGCGGACCTGCGCGCGCTGTACGACGTCGCCGACGGAGACGGCGACCTCGGGCTCCTGGACGGCTTCGAGTGGTTCACCGTTTCGGCGCTGGAGGACCACCTGGTCAACCGCTGGTGGACGGTGGACATCCACCAGAACACCTGGATCGACGGGGCCGTCTCCGACAGCGGTCCGCACGCCGCCGTGCGCCGCTCGCACGACCGTCCGGGCTGGATCCCGTTCGCGTACGGCAGCAGCCTCGACTATCTCGCGGTCGACCTGGATCCCGCGGAGAACGGACGGCCGGGCCAGGTCATCCGGATCGGCACCCGCCGCCCGTACGCCGAGTACGTCGCCGACTCCGTGACCTCACTGCTGCGCGGGCACGTCGAGGCGCTGCGGCAGGGCCGCTTCACCGACGAGGACGGCTGGCTGACGATCGATCTGGCGGGCATGGGGCGGGAGGACGACCATGGCGGCGCGTGCCATGCGCGCGGCACCCTGGGCTACGGCGACATCGGCGAACGCACCCTGACCCTTGACGCCAGGGCCAACGGCGACCTCGATCTCGCGGCCGTCCGCAACGCCCCGCTGCTGCGCGAGGCCCGCCTGTTCTGCGGTTCCGCCGACCTGGCGCCGCTGAACGACGTCCCCGTCAGAACGCTGGACCTGGACCTGCGCGCGCTCGACCTCTCTCCGCTGGCCGGCCACGCCACCCTGCGGACCCTGACGCTGAAGGCGCCTCATGCGGTGGACCTCACACCGCTGCTGAGGGCCGGCCGGCTGAACGGCCTCGACCTGTCGCAGGCCACGGTCCGGGACATCACCGTGCTCGGCGGCCTGCAACGGCTGCGACATCTGTCGCTGAGCCACGAGCAGTGGCAGGAGCTCTGGGCCCAGGGCGTGACCCCACCGGCGCTGGCCGTGGCCATCCTGGACGGCGACCACTCACCGAGCACCCGGGCGGACTGGCTGAACCAACTCACCGCCGCCCAGGCCACCCCCGCCGCTCGCCAGTACATCGGCGCCTTCCCCACCACAGGAGGGTGAACGCGCGAGTGCCGGACGGGCAGGCAGCCCGTCCGGCACTCGGGGAACGACGCGTTACGCCGGGACGCTCGCCACGCCCGGGGCCAGGAAGCGGCGGCCGATCACCCGCTCCGAGACGCCCTCGCGGTCCAGGTACGGCGTGATGCCGCCCAGATGGAAGGGCCAGCCGGCGCCGGTGATCAGGCACAGGTCGATGTCCTGCGCCTCGGCGACGACGCCCTCGTCCAGCATGAGGCCGATCTCTTGCGCGACCACGTCCAGGACGCGCGTGCGCACCTGCTCCTCCGTCAGGACCGAGTCGCCCTGCTCCAGCAGCGCGGCGACCTCCGGGTCCAGCTCCGGCTTCCCGGAGTCATGGACGTAGAAGCCGCGCTTGCCCGCCTCGACCACGCGCCGCAGGTTCTCCGAGACCGTGAACCGGTCCGGGAACGCCCGGTGCAGGGTCTCCGAGACATGCAGGCCGATCGCCGGGCCGACCAGCTCCAGCAGCACCAGCGGGGACATCGGCAGGCCCAGCGGCTCGACGGCGCGCTCGGCGACGTCGACCGGGGTGCCCTCGTCGATGACGTTCTGGATCTCGCCCATGAAGCGGGTCAGGATCCGGTTGACGACGAACGCCGGGGCGTCCTTGACCAGGACGGCCGTCTTCTTCAGCTTCTTGGCCACGCCGAAGGCGGTGGCCAGCGAGGCGTCGTCGGTCTTCTCGCCGCGGACGATCTCCAGCAGCGGCAGGATCGCGACCGGGTTGAAGAAGTGGAAGCCGACGACCCGCTCGGGGTGCTGAAGCTTGGCCGCCATCTCGCTCACCGACAGCGAGGAGGTGTTGGTGGCCAGGATGGCGTGCTCCGGCACCACCGCCTCGACCTCGGCGAACACCTGCTGCTTGACGCCCATCTCCTCGAAGACGGCCTCGATGACGAAGTCGGCGTCGGAGAAGGCCGCGGCCTTGTCGAGCGAGCCGGTCACCGCTGCCTTGAGGCGGTTGGCCTTGTCCTGGTTGAGACGGCCCTTGAGCAGCAGCTTGTCGATCTCGTCGTGGACATAGCCCACACCCTTGTCGACCCGCTCCTGGTCGATGTCGGTCAGCACGACCGGCACCTCCAGGCGGCGCGCGAACAGCAGCGCCAGCTGCGAGGCCATCAGGCCCGCGCCGACCACGCCCACCTTGGAGACCGGGCGGGCCAGGGACTTGTCCGGGGCGCCGGCCGGGCGCTTGGCGCGCTTCTGGACCAGGTTGAAGGCGTAGATGCCGCTGCGCAGCTCGCCGCCCATGATCAGGTCGGCGAGGGCGCCGTCCTCGGAGTCGAAGCCCTGGCCCAGATCGCCGTTCTTCGCGGCGGCGATGATGTCCAGCGCCCGGTACGCGGCCGGGGCCGCCCCGTGCACCTTGCTGTCGGCGATGGCCCGGCCGCGCTCGACGGCCGCGTCCCATGCCTCGCCGCGGTCCACGTCGGGGCGTACGACCTCGGTCTGGCCGCTGAGCACGGACGCGGTCCAGATCAGCGACTGCTCCAGGAAGTCCGCGCCCTCGAAGATCGCGTCGGCGATCCCGAGCTCGTAGACCTGCTTGCCCTTGAGCTGCCGGTTCTGGTTGAGCGAGTTCTCGATGATCACCGTGACCGCGCGGTCGGCGCCGATCAGGTTCGGCAGCAGGGTGCAGCCGCCCCAGCCGGGGACCAGGCCGAGGAAGACCTCGGGCAGCGAGAAGGCGGGCAGCGCGGCCGAGACGGTGCGGTAGGAGCAGTGCAGTCCGACCTCGACGCCGCCGCCCATCGCCGCGCCGTTGTAGTACGCGAAGGTGGGCACGGCCAGGTCCGCCAGCCGCCTGAAGACGTCGTGGCCGCCCTTGCCGATGGCCAGCGCGTCCTCATGGCGCTTCAGCAGCTCGACGCCCTTGAGGTCGGCGCCGACGGCGAAGATGAACGGCTTGCCGGTGACACCGACGCCGACGATCTCGCCCTCGGTGGCCTCCTTCTCGACCTGGTCGAGCGCGGCGTTCAGATTCGCCAGCGAGGCCGGGCCGAAGGTGGTGGGCTTGGTGTGGTCAAGACCGTTGTCGAGGGTGATCAGGGCGAACCGGCCGGCCCCTTGCGGCAGGTCCAGATGGCGGACGTACGCCTGCGTCACGACCTCGTCCGGGAACAGCTCGGCCGCTCCCCGCAGAAGCTCTTCGGTAGTGGTCATGCCGCTCACTTGTTCCCCTCGAAGTGCGGGTTCTCCCAGATCACGGTGCCGCCCATGCCGAAGCCGATGCACATGGTGGTGATGCCGTAGCGGACCTCGGGCTGCTCCTCGAACTGCCGGGCCAGCTGCGTCATCAGCCGCACCCCGGAGGAGGCGAGCGGGTGCCCGAACGCGATCGCGCCGCCGTACTGGTTGACGCGCGGATCGTCGTCGTCGATGCCGTAGTGGTCCAGGAAGGACAGGACCTGTACGGCGAAGGCCTCGTTGATCTCGAAGAGGCCGATGTCCTCGATCGTCAGCCCCGCCTTGGCGAGCGCCTTCTTGGTCGACGGGATCGGGCCGTAGCCCATCACCTCCGGCTCGACGCCCGCGAAGGCGTAGCTGACCAGCCGCATCTTCACCGGCAGGCCCAGCTCCCGGGCCACGTCCTCGGCGGCGACCAGCGAGGCGGTCGCGCCGTCGTTGAGCCCCGCGGAGTTGCCCGCGGTGATCCGGCCGTGCGGGCGGAACGGGGTCTTCAGCGTGGCCAGGCCCTCCAGCGTGGTGCCGGGGCGCATCGGCTCGTCCGCGGTCGCCAGGCCCCAGCCCAGCTCGCCGCCCTCAGGGCTGGTGCGCCGCACCGAGATCGGCACCAGGTCCGGCTGGATCTTGCCGTTGGCGTACGCCTTGGCGGCCTTCTCCTGGCTGCGCACCGCGTACTCGTCGGCGCGCTGCTTGGTGATGTGCGGCAGCCGGTCGTGGAGGTTCTCCGCCGTCATGCCCATGAACAGGGCCGACTCGTCGACCAGCTTCTCCGAGACGAACCGCGGGTTCGGGTCGACGCCCTCGCCCATCGGGTGGCGGCCCATGTGCTCCACGCCGGCCGCGACGACGATGTCGTACGCGCCGAAGGCGATCGAACCGGCGGTCGTCGTCACGGCGGTCATCGCACCGGCACACATCCGGTCGATGGCGTAGCCGGGCACCGACTGGGGCAGCCCGGCCAGGATGCCCGCGGTGCGGCCGATGGTCAGGCCCTGGTCGCCGATCTGCGTGGTCGCGGCCACGGCCACCTCGTCGATGCGCTCCGGCGGCAGGTCCGGGTTGCGGCGCAGCAGCTCCCGGATGCACTTGACGACCAGGTCGTCGGCGCGGGTCTCGTGGTAGATGCCCTTGGGACCCGCCTTGCCGAACGGGGTCCGGACGCCGTCGACGAAGACGACGTCCCTAGCGGTACGAGGCACGTTGGCTCTCCTCCAGGTGCGCGGGGTGGCACTGCTGCGGGCACGCCCGGCAAGGGGCGCGCCATGACCTCATGCTACTTATGAGTAACCATGGTGCCCAGCCCCCGCTCCGGGAGGGGTGAACGTCACACCCGGGAATTCGCCCTTCCCGTCCGCGCCCCGTCCCCGCGCGTCGCCTTGAACCTGCCTTAAACCGTCCTGTCCAGGGCCGCCAGGAGGATCGGGGTGGTCTGCTCGATCTGCCAGGGGCGGGCGCCGTAGCCGTGCAGGACCTCCGCGACGGACTCGGCGGTCACCTCGGCCGGGGGCTCCCAGCACAGCCGGCGCACCGTGTCCGGGGCGATCAGGTTCTCCTGCGGCAGATTCAGCCGCTCGGCCAGGCCGGTCACCGCCGTACGGGCCGCCGAGAGGCGGGCCGCCGCGGCCGGGTCCTTGTCGGCCCAGGCGCGCGGGGGCGGCGGGCCGGCCACCGGCTGGCCCGGCTGGGGGAGTTCCGACTCCGGCAGGGCCCGCGCGCGGTCCACCGCGGACTGCCACTGCTCCAGCTGGCGGCGGCCCATGCGGTGGCCGAAGCCGCCCAGCGCGCCCAGGGCGCGCGCGGTGGTCGGCAGGGCCAGCGCGGCCTCGATGATGGCCGCGTCGCCCAGCACCTTGCCCGGCGAGACGTCGCGGCGCTGCGCGATCTTGTCCCGGGCCGTCCACAGCTCGCGCACCACGGCCATCTGCCGGCGCCGCCGGACCTTGTGCATGCCCGACGTACGCCGCCAGGGGTCCTTGCGGGGCGGGGCGGGCGGGGCCGCGGCGATGGCGGCGAACTCCTGGTGGGCCCAGTCCAGCTTGCCCTGCCGCGTCAGCTCCTCCTCCAGCGCGTCGCGCAGGTCCACCAGCAGCTCGACGTCGAGCGCGGCGTAGTGCAGCCACGGGTCGGGCAGCGGGCGGGTGGACCAGTCGACGGCGGAGTGGCCCTTCTCCAGGGCGTACCCGAGGATGTTCTCGACCATGGCGCCGAGGCCCACCCGGGCGAACCCGGCCAGCCGGCCCGCCAGTTCGGTGTCGAAGAGGCGGCCGGGGAGCATGCCTATGTCACGCAGACAGGGCAGGTCCTGGGTGGCGGCGTGCAGCACCCATTCGGCGTCGGCGATGGCGTCGCCCAGGCCGGACAGGTCGGGGCAGCCGACAGGGTCGATCAGGGCGGTCCCCGCGCCGGCGCGGCGCAGCTGGACGAGATAGGCCCGCTGGCCGTAGCGGTAGCCGGAGGCGCGCTCGGCGTCCACGGCTACCGGGCCGTGGCCCTCGGCGAAGGCGGTGATGACCTCGGCGAGCGCGTCCGGGTCGGCGGTGACGGGCGGAATGCCCTCACGTGGCTCCAGCAAGGGGACCGGCGCCGAGGGGAGGTCGTCCGGGGGAGCGCCCCCGGTGGTTCGCAGTGTCGTCTCTGCTGCGGTCTCTTGGGCGTCGGTCACCTGTCAAGGGTAGCTGTGTACAGCGGGTACGCAGGGCGCCCGCCGACGGAACGTTCCGTCGACGGGCGCCGGGCGGTGGATGGACGGTGGTGGCATGGGCGGGAGGCAGGGGCTGTACGGGGTGTGTACGGGGTCTGTACGGGCTCTGTGTGGGGTCTGTGCGGGCTCAGAGGACGGGTGGGACGGGGCTCAGTGGATGATCCCGGTACGCAGCGCGACCGCGACCATTCCGGCCCGGTCGCCGGTGCCCAGCTTGCGGGCGATACGGGCGAGGTGACTCTTGACGGTGAGGGCGGACAGGCCCATCGAGACGCCGATGGCTTTGTTGGACTGGCCCTCCGCAACCAGCCTCAGCACCTCGACCTCGCGTCCCGACAGCTCGCGGTAGCCGCCCGGATGTCCGGGGGCGCCCGGCGGGCGGCGGTGCATCCGGGCGGCGGCGCCGAGGGGAGCGGCGCCGGGGCGGCCCGGGATGCCCAGGTTGGTGCGGGTGCCGGTGACGACGTAGCCCTTGACGCCGCCGGCCAGGGCGTTGCGTACGGCGCCGATGTCGTCGGCGGCGGAGAGGGCCAGCCCGTTCGGCCAGCCCGCGGCGCGGGTCTCGGACAGCAGGGTGAGGCCGGAGCCGTCGGGGAGATGGACATCGGCGACGCAGATGTCGCGGGGGTTGCCGATACGGGGACGGGCCTCCGCGATGGACGACGCCTCGATGACGTCGCGCACCCCGAGGGCCCACAGGTGACGGGTGACGGTGGAACGGACGCGGGGGTCGGCGACGACGACCATGGCCGTCGGCTTGTTCGGGCGATAGGCGACCAGGCTGGAAGGTTGCTCGAGGAGAACAGACACCAGGCCTCCTGGGGGAAGTGGTGGGACGGGTCACCACGTCCTTCGGCACCGATACGGTCCGGCTTTAGGGAATGATCACGATTTGGTGAGTAACAATTCGGGCAATTAGGACGACTGATCGATCAGGTCTGATCAGCGAGCGCCCGCCGCGCACTCGCCGGGTGCGCGGCAGATGCCCGCCGGGCGCTCGCCGGGCGCTCGGCTCGTGCGCGGCGAACGCTCGGCTCGTGCGCGGCAGCAGGTGCTCGGCGAATGCTCGGCGAGCGAGGGCTCGGCGGCCGGGTGCCCGCCGCCGCGCTCAGCGGGGCTGAGGGCCGCGCCGCTGCGGCAGCGATACGACGCCCGCCTCGGCCGCGCCGACCGGCGGGAGCCCCGCGATCTGGCACAGCAGATCGCACCAGGCGGCCAGGTGCGCGCCGGTGTCGGGCACCCCGGCCGGTCCGTCGCCCGCGGCGAAGGGCCGCTCCGGCCGCCGGTGCTCGCCCAGGGCGGGTTCCGCCGCGGGCGGCTCCGCCGGCGTCCAGGAGGCGCGGATCTCGATCCGGGTCGACGGCTCGCGCTCCCCGATCCCGCCGAAGTAGTGCGAGCTCGCCCGGGTCACCGTGCCGCTCGGCTGCCGGTACTCGACCCCGCGCGCCTCCAGCGCGCCGGTCAGCCACGACCAGCACACCTCGGGCAGCAGCGGATCCGCCGCCATCTCCGGCTCCAGATCCGCGTGCACCAGGGTGACCAGGCGGAACGTACCGCACCAGGAGTCGTGCCCGGCCGGGTCGTGCAGCAGGATCAGCCGCCCCTCGGCCAGCTCCTCGTCATCGCCCCCCGAATCCGCCGGGTCCGCGGTGACGGCCGCCTCGAGCGCGTACGAGAACGGCGCGAGCCGCCGTGGCGGCGGGGTCGGGGAGAGCTCCACCTCGGGCCGCGGCCGTACGGCACACAGCCCGGCCACGGCATGCCGGAAGACGGCCGGGGCCCCTTCCCCGTCCGCCGCGTCCGCCCCGTCGGCGCTCCCGGCGCCATCAGCACCGTTCGAGAGGTGTCCTTGAACCGCTGCCATGCCCGGAAGACTAGGCGCATCGGGGGCCTCAACCGGGGAAGAACACCCGGGTTGGCGGGTCACTCGTTCGGCCCGTGCGAAGATTTGGGTCATGAGCGCCAACGAGCGGCCCTCGGGCCAGCAGCAGACCGGCCGCACCGCGGCGAGCGCCACGGCCGACTCGGCCTTCCTGCGCGCCTGTCGACGTGAGTCGGTTTCGCATACTCCGGTGTGGTTCATGCGGCAGGCCGGCCGCTCGCTGCCGGAGTACCACAAGGTCCGCGAGGGCATCGCGATGCTCGATTCTTGTACGCGGCCGGACCTGATCACCGAGATCACGCTGCAGCCGGTTCGTCGCCACCATGTGGACGCGGCGATCTATTTCAGCGACATCGTGGTCCCGCTGAAGGCCATCGGGCTCGACCTCGACATCAAGCCCGGCGTCGGCCCGGTCATCGCGGACCCCATCCGTACCCGTGCGGACCTGGACCGGCTGCACCCGCTGGACCCGGACGATGTGAAGTACGTCACCGAGGCCGTCGGGATGCTCACCGGGGAGCTCGGCGCCACCCCGCTGATCGGCTTCGCCGGCGCGCCCTTCACGCTCGCCAGCTATCTCATCGAGGGCGGCCCCTCGCGCAACCACGAGCGCACCAAGGCGCTCATGTACGGCGACCCCGAGCTGTGGGCCGAACTGCTCGACCGGCTCGCCGACATCGCCGCCGCGTTCCTGAAGGTGCAGATCGAGGCGGGCGCCTCCGCCGTCCAGCTCTTCGACTCCTGGGTCGGCGCCCTGTCCCCCGCGGACTACCGGGCCCGCGTGATGCCCGCCTCCACGAAGGTCTTCGACGCCGTGGCCGGATACGGGGTGCCGCGCATCCACTACGGCGTCGGCACCGGCGAGCTGCTGGGGCTGCTCGGCGAGGCGGGCGCGGACGTCGTCGGCGTGGACTGGCGGGTGCCGCTGGACGAGGCGGCCCGGCGGGTCGGCCCCGGCAAGGCGCTGCAGGGCAACCTCGACCCGGCCGTGCTCTTCGCCCCGCGCCAGGCCGTCGAGGCCAAGACCGACGAGGTGCTGGAGGCGGCCCGGGGCCTGGAGGGCCATGTCTTCAACCTCGGCCACGGCGTGCTGCCCAGCACCGACCCGGACGCCCTCACCCGCCTGGTGGAGTACGTCCACACCCGGACCGCCCGCTGAGCCCGCCCGCTGAGTAGCCGGAACCCGCACGGGGTCCCTCATCGTCTGGGAGACCATGAGGGACTTCCCTGCCATCACCGCCGACCGCGTCCGGGAACTGGCCGACCAGTGGGACGCCGTCCGCGAAGGCCGCTCCAAGGACGATGCCGACCGGCTCGTCCGCGACTGTGCCGAGCGGCTGACCGCCGAGCCCACCGGTGACCACGCCTACCTGTGGACGCTCGGCCTGCTGATGACGGCCGAACACACCGGCTGGCTCACCGGGGACGGCGTCGAAGGCGTCGCCCTGGTGGCACTCGACGCCGCCGACAGCGCCCTGCGCGACCACGCCTGCGGGCACGAGCGGCACCCGTACGAGGACGACCTGGACGAGCGCCACGACCACCTGGCGCGGCTGCTGCCGCTGCTGCGCAACGGCAGGAGCGAGGCCGAGGACGGGCAGTGGCGCGACGCGGCCACCAAGGAGGAGTGGCTGTGTCCGCGCAACATCGCCGGATACGCGCGCGTGGCCATCGACATCATCGACCCCGGCACCGTGGCCGACGTCCCGCCCCGGCTGCCCCTCATCGACGTACGGAGGGCCGGCCACCTGCGGTCGATCCTCTGGGACTACCCGCACGTCGACCCCGCGTACGAGCTCTTCGAGCACGCCGCCGCGCTGCGCGCCCACCCCGACGGCGACAGCCGCGCCGGGCTCGTGGTCATCCTGCGCGCCGCCTGCTGGTACGTGGTGAGCGGCCGGATCCGCGGCAAGTGGGTGCTGGACGAGATGATCGGGGCGCTCGAGGCCGTACTGCCCGGGCTCGGCGACGAGCCCTGCGCACACCGGGACGGCGAGCACCCCGAGACCGGCGACGATCCGGCGGCGCTGGCCACCGTGGGCGTCCATCTGCTCAGCCCCGGCGGGCGGGGCGTATACGAGCGGCGGGGCGGCATCGAGGGATGGCACACCTCCCTGGAGGGGTGGCTGTGCCCGGCCTTTCTCGCCGGGCTCGCCCGCGAGACGCTGGACCGGCTGCTGGCCGGGCGCGACAAGCTCTTCGGCAGCCGCGACACCGCCCACCTCGACGCCGAGTATCTGCTCGCCGACGGGCGGATCGACATCGACACCCTCACCACTACTTACCGGCAGTCCTGGGTCACCGAACACGACGAGCTGGTGCAGAACGCCGCGCTGTGGGCCGCCCGCCGGTACGCGGCCGGAGCGGGGGCCGGGTCCGGAGCCGGGGACGGGGACGGGGACGAGCGGGAGCGGGCCGCCCTGCTGCTGCTCGCCTGCTGGGCGGTGGACGGGATGGCCGTCGACCTGCCGACCTCCGTGCTCGGCGTGCTGGAGGAGATCTTCGTGACCATCGACCTCGCCCCGCTGCACGAGCCGTGTCCGCACCCCGTGGAGCACCCCTGGCAGGGCCTGGAGCGCATCGCGGGCCGCGGATACGGCGTCGCGGGCAACCCCGACGCGCTGATCGGCGCGCATCTCAACCACTTCTGCGCGCCCGGGGACTTCGAGGCCCCCGACGAGCCGTTCGCCCCCGACGCCTGGAGCTGCCCCCGCCATCTGGCCGAGCGGGTCCGGGACGCGCTGGACGTCCTCTACGAGGTGAAGGAGAACGACGCCGAGGGCGAGCTCTAGGGGCGGCTGACCTGCTCGCGGATCAGGTAGTACAGGACGGCGCTGGCGAGCATCAGAGCGCCGTCGATATAGACGGCGTGCGTCCAGGTTCCGTAGTGGTCGAAGAGGGTGCCGCTGAGCGCCGGGCTGATCACCGCGCCGATCTCGCCCACGAGGTTGAACATCCCGAAGGCGGCCCCGCGCTCGGCGGCGTCGACCACGTCGTTCAGCAGCGCGTGGGCCATGGGCTGCAGCGCGTTGAAGAACAGGCTGGTGACGAACAGGAGCACCGACATCACCAGTAGCGAGGGCGTCTCGTCGGCCTGCAGATAGGCGCCGAAGACCAGCACCAGCAACCCCTGGACCACGGTGAACGCGACCAGCAGCGGCCGCCGCCCCCAGCCCCGGTCCTTCGCCCGGTCCGAGAGCCAGCCGCCCGCGGGGAAGCCGAGGATGCCCGCGCCCGCGTTGAAGGTGGCGACCAGCGCGGCGTTCTGGAAGGAGCTGTGCGCGGCGTCGGCGACGATCGACACCGACCAGAAGCTGAAGAACCACAGGTTCCACATGACCGCGATGAAGGCGAAGCTGAGCAGCAGCGCGTTGCGGTTGCGGGACACGGCGCCGAGCCGCGAGCCGCGCCGGGCGAAGATCGCCCCGATGAGGACGAACGCGAGCACGCACTCCAGGACGGCCACGCCCCAGCTCGGCAGCCCCGCCCCGTCGGCGATCAGATAGACGGCCAGCACCGCGGCGCACAGCACCACCGAGATGCCCAGGAGCCGCAGCGCCGAGCCGGTCGCCCGCAGCGGGCCGCCGATACGGCGCAGATAGCCGGCCGAGACCACGCCGAACACCAGCGTCGCGCTGCCCAGGACCAGGAACGGCATCCGCCAGGCGTCCTCATGGCCGAACACATCGGCGCCCCAGTCGATCAGATACGGGGCGCTGATGGTCGCGATCGTCAGCCCGATGGACAGACCGGTGATCGCCACGCCCATCCCCAGGCCCGCCTTGGCGGGCGGGGTCCGCTGGGCGATCAGGGTGCGGTCGTTGGAGTAGAAGACGCCCTCGCCGAGCCCCGTCAGCACGCGCAGCACCACGAAGGCGACCAGCCCGCCGACCAGCCCGCTGGCGAGCGTCGCCACACCCGCCCACAGCAGCGAGATGGCGAGCATCGCGCGGTGCCCGAAGCGGTCCCCGAGATAGCCGCCGGGGAACTGCGTCAGCATGTAGCCCGCGAAGAAGAGGCTGCCGATCAGCCCGCCGAGCGCGTGCGGATGGCTGGCGGAGCCCAGCATCCCGTGGTCGTTGTCGATGAGCCAGGTGACCACCGGACCGGTGATGGTGCGGTCGGCGTACGAGAAGAGCCAGCCGCCGAGCAGCATGGCCCACAGGGTGTGATACGGCTTCCAGCCTCCGGACCCGGCCTCCGGATCCCGGCCGGTGGTCGGTGCGGTCGCTTCGGACATGGCCTCAGGTCCCCCTCTGGGCGCGGCCGCGCGGCGTCAGCCGCTGATGTCACCTCATGGGTCCGGCGTCGGTGGCGCGAGGTCGTGAGGTGCGAGTTGAGTCGTGAGGTGCGAGTTGATTCGTACGTGGTGCGAGGTGTCCCACAGCCTGTGGGCCGAATCGCGGCGCTGCAAGGGGCGCGGTCGCACCCTTTCACCGACCGGAAGCCTCGGCGACGGGGGCTTGCCCCCAGGCGGCCGCGACGGTACGGGAGATGCCGTGCGCGGCCACCCGTACGGCCGGGATCAGCCCCGGCGCCCGCCCCTCGGCGGCCGGGACCACGACGGACAGCGAGGCCACCACCTCCCCGCCCGGTCCGCGCACCGGAGCGGCGACCGACAGCGCGTCCATGGTGATCTGCCGGTCGCTGACCGCGATGCCGGCGCGCCGCACCTCCGCGAGGGCGGCCCGCAGCCGGGCCGGGTCGCAGATCGTCAGCTCCGTGAAGCGGCGCAGCGGCCCCGCGCACACCCGTTCGCGCAGCCGGTGCGGCCCGTACGCGAGCAGCACCAGGCCGACGCCGGTCGCGTGCAGCGGCCAGCGGCCGCCGACCCGGCTGCGCACCCGTACCGCGGAACGCCCGGAGATCCGCTCGATGTACACCACCTCCAGGCCGTCGCGTACGGCGAGTTGGACGTTTTCGTGGGTGGCCTCGTACAGGTCCTCCATGAAGGGCAGCGCCGCCTCGCGCAGCCCCACCCCACGCGGCGACAGCGTCGCCACCTCCCACAGCCGCAGCCCGATGTGGTACGCGCCCGCCGCGTCCCGTTCCAGGGCGCCCCAGTCGGTCAGCGCGGCGACCAGGCGGTGCGCGGTGGCGAGCGGAAGGTCGGCGCGGCGGGCGAGCGCGGTGAGGGACAGCGAGCGGTGCGTGGCGTCGAACGCGTTCAGCAGGGCGAGCACCCGGCCCGCGACCGAGCGGCGGCCCTCCAGGGCGCGGGGGCCGAGGGGACGTGGACCCGGGGAGCGGGGACCCGGGGGGCTGGGCGCGGTCATGACAGCGGGAGGCCGACGTAGTTCTCGGCGAGTTCGGCGGACGCGGCCGGGGAGGCGGCGATCCGCTCCAGCTGGGCCAGTTGCAGCCGTTCCTCGAACGGGGTCCGGTCCGGGTGCGGATGGAGGGTGTCGGTCATGAAGGCCGAGAAGCGCTCGGCCTGCCACACCCGGCGCAGACAGGTCTCGGAGTAGCTGTCGAGTAGTTCGGTGGAGCCGGTCTCGTGGTGCAGGGTCAGGGCGCGGGCCAGGGTGACGACGTCGGAGACGGCCAGATTGAGGCCCTTGGCGCCGGTGGGCGGCACGATATGCGCCGCGTCGCCCGCGAGGAACAGCCGGCCGTGGCGCATCGGCTCCTGGACGTAAGAGCGCATCGGGGTGACCGACTTGGCGGTGATCGGCCCGCGTTCGAGGGCCCAGTCCCCGTCGACCGCGAAGCGGGCGGACAGCTCGTCCCAGATCCGCTCGTCGGACCAGTCGGCCGGATCGGTGCCGGCCGGCACCTGGAGGTAGAGCCGGGAGACCTGCGGGGAGCGCATGCTGTGCAGGGCGAAGCCGCGCCGGTGGCGGGCGTAGATCAGCTCCTCGCAGGACGGCGGCACATCGGCCAGGACGCCGAGCCAGGAGTACGGGTAGTCGCGCTCGAACACCGCGGTGCGCTCGGCGGGGATCGCCCGGCGGGCCACGCCGTGGAAGCCGTCGCAGCCCGCCACGAAGTCGCAGCTGAGCGTCTGTTCGCGGCCTTCGCGGCCCTCGTGCCGGAAGCGGATGGTGGGCGTGGCCGAGTCGGGATCCTCGACGGCCAGGACCTCGGCCCCGAACAGCAGCGGCGGTCCGTCGGCGAGCTGGAGGGCGACCAGGTCCTTCACGACCTCCGTCTGGGCGTAGACCATCACCGACCGCCCGTCGGCCAGGGCCGGGAAGTCGATGCGGTGGGCGCGGCCCTCGAAGCGCAGCTCGATACCGCGGTGGAGCAGCCCCTCCCGGTCCATGCGCGCGCCCGCCCCGCACTCCCGCAACACGTCCACCGTGCCCTGCTCCAGGATCCCGGCCCGCTGGCGCGCCTCCACATAGCGGCGGTCGTGGCTCTCCAGCACGACGCAGTCCACACCGGCGCGGTGCAGCAGACGGGCGAGCAGCAGACCGGCGGGGCCGCCGCCGATGATGCCGACGGTCGTGCGCATCTCATCGCTCCCTCTCGCTCTCGCTTCAGGGTTGTTCGCCTGGTGAAACTTGGTTCATAATCTGGGTGGTGATGAGTCTCAGCGCGGCTACGCCGCCTGTCAATGGTTCGGTCGGCCCTCTTGAGCGCGGCCTCGCCGTGCTGCGCGCGCTGACCGCCCTGTCCGCGCACGGCGCGGGACCGGCGGTCCGCCCCGGTGACCTGGTGCGCGCCACGGGGCTCGCCCGCTCCGTCGTCGACCGCGTGCTCGGCACGCTCCAACAGCTCGGATATGTGACGCTGGACGGGCGCGAGGTGAGCCTGGCGACCCGGCTGATGGAGCTGGGCAACGCCTATCTCGCGGCCAGCGGACTGCCGGACGCGCTCCTTCCGTTCGCGGAGCGGCTGGCGGACTCCCTCGACGAGTCGGTCTCGGTCGCCGTCCCGGACGGCGACGGCGTGCGCTTCGTCGTCCAGGCCACCCGGCGCCGCACGATGTCCCTCGCCTTCCGCATCGGCGACCTCCTCCCCGCCGAGCGCTGCGCCCCCGGCGCGCTGTTCGCCGCCGAATGGGACGAGCGCACCTGGGCCGACTGGCGCGCCCGCCGTGCCGCCGACCCCCTGGATGCCGCCTTCCCCGCTCTCCCGCCCAGGCCGGGCCCCGCCGACGCCCCGGACCCCGACGCGTTCGCGCACCGCGCCAAGGCGGCGGCCCACGACGGCTGTGCCCTCGACGACCAGCTGATCGAGCCGGGTCTGGTGGCGGTCGCTGTTCCGCTCCGGGACCCGGCGGGCCGTATCGCGTGTGCGGTGAACGTGGTCAGCCACACCAGCCGCCACGACATCGCGTCCCTCAGGCGGACCGCGCTGGCCGCCCTGCGGGACCGGATCCCGGCCATGGAGGCGGCGCTTGCGGCGCCCGTGGGGGCTGGGCCGTCCCTGATCGGCGAGCCACCCGCGGTCGGCGCCATCGGCGAGGATCCGGCCCGGCTGGCCAAGCGGGAGATGGGGGCGGGCTTTCTGCAGTCGCTCGCCCGCGGGCTGACCGTGCTGCGGGCGCTGGGCGAGCGGCCCCCGGGTGGCCCGCCGCCCCACGACGGCCCGCCGCCCCGCGACGGCCCGCCGCCCCGCGACGGCCCGCCGCCCCGCGACGGCATGCCCCTCACCGCCGTCGCCGAGGCGACCGGCCTCGCCCGCGCCACCGCCCGCCGCTCCCTCCTCACCCTCGTGGAGCTCGGCTACGCCGCGACCGACGGAGCCCGCCTCTTCCGCCCCACCCCCCGCGTCCTGGAGCTCGGCTACGCCCCGCTCGCCGGGCTCGGCTTCCCCGATATCGCGCGGCCGCATCTGCGCGAACTGGTCGGCGCCGTCCACGAGTCGGCGTCCCTGGCCGTCCTCGACGGCGGCGACATCCGCTACGTCGAGCGCGTGCCGACCGTCCGCATCATGAGCGTCAACATCACCATCGGCACCCGCTTCCCCGCCTACGCCACCTCCATGGGCCGGGTGCTGCTCGCGGGCCTGGACGCGGACGCCCGCGCCGGGTATCTCGCCGATCTCGATCCGCGGCCGCTGACCCGGCACACCCTGACCTCCGTACCCGGGCTCGCACGTGTCCTGGACGGCGTGGCGGAGAGTGGATACGCCCTGGTCGACGAGGAGTTGGAGGACGGGCTGCGGTCCCTGGCCGTGCCCGTACGGGACGCCGACGGGCGCGTGGCGGCGGCGCTCAACCTCGCCGTGCACGCGGGCCTGGGCACCCCGGAGGACACCGTGCGCACCCTCCTGCCACCCCTGCGCACCACCGCCGCCCGTATCGAGGCCGACCTGCGCACGGCCTTCGCCCACCGCCCCCGTGGCCTGGGTGCCAGGCGTCCGTCGGGCGTCTGACGTCCGTCGGGCGTCTGAGAGAGTGGGGTCATGAGCGCAGCGAACGGCCGTACGGGCCATGTCGTGGTCGTCGGTGGCGGAATCTCCGGGCTCGCGGCCGCCCACCGCCTGCTGACCGGCGGGGCCCGGGTGACCGTGCTGGAGGCGTCCGGCCGGCTCGGCGGCAAGCTGTACGCGGGCGAGATCGCGGGCGTCCCCGTGGACCTCGGCGCCGAGTCGATGCTCGCGCGCCGCCCCGAGGCCGTGGACCTGGCGCGCGCGGTCGGGCTCGGCGACCGGCTGCAGCCGCCCGCGACCGCCACCGCCTCGCTGTGGACCCGCGGCGGGCTGCGGCCGATGCCCAAGGGCCATGTGATGGGCGTGCCCGGGGACCCGGCCCCGCTGGCCGCTTCCGGGGTGGTCTCGGCGGAAGGGCTCGCGCGGATCGCCCAGGAGCCCCAGCTGCCGCCGGCGGAGCTGGGCGAGGACGTCGCTCTTGGCGAGTTCGTCGCCGCGCGGCTGGGCCGGGAGGTCGTGGACCGGCTGGTCGAGCCGCTGCTGGGCGGGGTGTACGCGGGCGATGTGTACCGGACGTCGATGCGGGCCTCGGTGCCCACGCTCTTCGAGGCGGCCCGTACGCACGGCTCGCTGACCGAGGGCGCGCGGGCGCTCGCCGCGCGGGCCGCGGCGGCGCCGGCCGGCCCGGTGTTCACGGGTATCGACGGGGGGATCGGGCGGCTTCCGCTCGCCGTCGCCGACGCGGTGCGCGCCGCGGGTGGCGAGATCCGTACCGGCGAGCCCGTACGGGAGCTGCGCCCGACCGCCGCCCCCGGCAGCTCTGACAGCCCAGGGGAGGGGCGGGCGGCGCGGTGGACGGTGGTCACCGAGCGTGGCGAGACGCTGGAGGCCGACGCCGTCGTGCTCGCCGCCCCCGCACCCGTCGCGGCCCGGCTGCTCGCCGCCGATTCCCCGGCCGCCGCCACCGAGCTGGCCACCGTCGACTACGCCTCCATGGCGCTGATCACCATGGCCTTCCGCCGCGCCGATGTGGCCGAGCTCGCCCAGGGCAGCGGTTTCCTTGTGCCGCCCGTCGACGGCCACACCATCAAGGCCGCCACCTTCTCCAGCCGCAAATGGGGCTGGGTGGGGGAGGCCGACCCCGATCTCTTCGTGCTGCGTACCTCGATCGGGCGGTTTGAGGACGAGGCGGACCTGAGCCGTGACGACGAGGATCTGGTAAGGCTGTCGCTCGCAGACCTCGGCCAGGCCATCGGCCTGGCCGCGCGCCCCGTCGCCACCCGCGTGAACCGCTGGGTGGGCGGGCTGCCGCAGTACCCCGTGGGCCACCTCGACCGCGTGGCCCGTATCCGCGCGGAGGTCGCCAAGCTCCCGGCGCTGCGGGTGTGCGGTGCGGTGTACGACGGCGTGGGCATCCCGGCCTGTGTCGCCAGCGCCCGTACCGCCGCTGATGAGCTGCTGGAACTGCTGGCCGCCACCCAGGCGCGGGGCGCCGGGCGCGGAGAGCGAGAATAGGGACCATGACTGCTGCACCCGCCCCCGAGACCGCCCCGTCCGGCAAGGTTCCCAACGCCGGTAAGAAGGCCAAGGACCTCAACGAGGTCATCCGCTACACCCTGTGGTCGGTGTTCAAGCTGCGCGACGTCCTGCCCGAGGACCGCACCGGCTACGCCGACGAGGTCGAGGAGCTGTTCGCGCAGCTCGCGGCCAAGGACGTCACGGTGCGCGGCACCTACGACGTCTCCGGCCTGCGCGCGGACGCGGACGTCATGCTCTGGTGGCACGCGGAGACCTCCGACGCCTTGCAGGAGGCGTACAACCTCTTCCGCCGCACCAAGCTGGGCCGGGCCCTGGAGCCGGTGTGGTCGAACATGGCGCTGCACCGCCCGGCGGAGTTCAACCGCTCGCACATCCCGGCCTTCCTGGCCGACGAGACCGCCCGCGACTACGTCAGCGTGTACCCCTTCGTCCGGTCCTACGATTGGTATCTGCTGCCCGACGAGGACCGCCGCCGGATGCTCGCTGACCACGGCAAGATGGCGCGCGGCTACCCGGACGTGCGGGCCAACACGGTCGCGTCCTTCTCGCTCGGCGACTACGAGTGGATCCTCGCCTTCGAGGCCGACGAGCTGCACCGGATCGTCGACCTCATGCGGCATCTGCGCGGCTCCGAGGCGCGTCGGCATGTGCGCGAGGAGGTGCCGTTCTTCACAGGGCGGCGCAAGCCGCTCTCCGAGCTGGTCGCCGGGCTGGCCTGACTCACGGGGTCGGCCTGATCGGCGGCACCGCCCTCGCCGCGGCGCGGCCGCCGGTCACCAGGCCGCCGCGCCCACCGCCGGCGTCGCTTCCGCCTCTGATTCCGTTTCCGGTTGCGTTTCAAGGCCCGGCGGCGCCCAGACGCTGGGCTCGGGCGCCTCGCGCGGCGCGCAGGACACGGAGCGGCCCGGGGTCCGCCCGGTCAGCAGGTAGGTGTCGACGTACCCGTTGACGCAGTCGTTCGGGCCGCCCCACAGCCCGTGCGTACCCGCCCCGCGCTCGGTCACCAGCGATGAGCCCGGCAGCCTGCGCCGCAGCTCCTTGGCGCCCTCGTACGGCGTGGCCGCGTCCCGCTCGGCGGCCAGCAGCAGCACCGGCGGCGGCGTCCCGCGACCCGCGCCGCCCCGGGGGCCCACCGTCAGTGGCCGCTGCTGGGGCGCGGACCAGTAGGCGCACGGCAGGTTCATCGCCACGTTGACCCAGGTCTCGAAGGGCGCGCGGTGGGCCAGGGCGCTGTTGTCGCGGTTCCATCCGGCCCAATCCCGTGGCCAGGGCGCGTCGTTGCACTGGACGGCCGTGTAGACGGCGTTGCCGTTCTCCTCGGCCGCGGCCCGGGCCGGGTCGGGCGCGGCCAGCGCGACCAGGGGCCCCTGGTCGCCGCCCAGATAGGCGGCCAGTGCGTGCGCGCTCATATCCCAGAAGGCGTCGTTGTAGATGTTGCGCGCATAGGCGTCCTGGAGCTGCGTGGTGCCCACCTTCCCGCCCGCCGGGTGGCGCGCCAGCCGCCGACGGGCCTTCTCGTACGAGGCGGACACCTCGGCCGCGGTGTCTCCCAGGTGGTAGACGTCGTCGTACCCGGCGGCCCAGCGGCGCCAGTCGCCCCAGCGCCCCTCGAAGGCCAGTGACTGCCTCAGGTTGTTGCCGTACCAGATCCGCCGCGGGTCGGGGTCGACCACGCTGTCGAAGACCATGCGGCGCACATGGTGGGGGAAGAGCGTGGCGTAGACCGCGCCGTAGTACGTGCCGTAGGACGCGGCCACGAAGTTCAGCCTCGTCTCGCCGAGGGCGGCGCGCAGCACATCGAGGTCGCGGGCGTTGTTGAGGGTCGTGTAGTGGCGCAGGGCACCGCCCGCGCGGCGGGCGCAGCCGTCCGCGTAGGCCCGGGCCCGCTTGATCATCGTCCGCTTGAAGGCGGCGGAGGGGTGCACGGGGAAGTTCGTCGGCGACTTGGCGAAGGCGGCCGGGTCCGCGCAGGACAGCGGCGCCGAGCGGCCCACCCCGCGCGGGGCGTACCCGACGAAGTCGTACGCCTCGGCGGCCTTCCGGAACCCGGCCACACTGGCGTACGCGGGGAACGCCATACCGGAGGCGCCGGGCCCGCCCGGGTTGTAGACCAGCGCGCCCTGGTGACGCTCCCGCGGGCCGGTGGCGCGGAGCCGGCTGACGGTGAGGGACAGCTTGGTGGAGCGGGGGTGCGCGTAGTCCAGCGGCACCTCGAAGGTGCCGCACCGGGCGGCTGCGGGCAGTTCCTCGCCGGGTGCGCAGCGGCCGAAGTCGATGCCGCGGGCGGCGGCGCGCCGGGCGGCGACCGCCACGCCCCGGTCCTCGGCGGTGTCGCCGTGGCGGACCGGGGCGGTGGCGGTCGCGGCGGTGGCGGCGGGCGCCGGGGCGGCGAGCAGCGCGGCCATGGCCAGGGCCAGGGACAGCGGCCCGAGTACGCCGTACAGCGGTACTGCTCTCACGGGCCGTCCCCTCGTATTCCGTTCGTCTTCCGTCGTCGCGTTCCCCTTGCGTTCCGCTTGCGGTTCCGCGATGACAGGTCTTTCCGTGACGAAAGGGATACTTGGGGTGGTGGTCGGTCATGTAAAGCACCGTGCCGAGGTGTCGGGGTCAATGACCCCAATGCGCCTTGAAGGCCGCGCGCAGCGCGGGATCGGGGAGGGCCGAGGCGCCGTGCAGCGCGAGCAGGGTCAGGAGCTCGGCGTCGGCGCCCTCCCGGCCGTACGCGCCGACACGGCCGCCCCGGCCGTAGGCGGGCCGGGCGGGCCGTGGCCGGGGCGTCTCGATCCGGCCCAGCAGCTTCTGCCCGGCGGGCGAGGCCCACCGGGTGTACGGATGCGCCTCGACGCGGGCTATCGCCAGGCAGCCGAGGGTCAGCAGCAGCGGCAGCGCGAACCACGCCGCCGCCTTCTCCCGCCCCGGCTCGGGCTCCATGATCAGCAGCGCCGCCGCCCCCATGAGCAGGACAAGACCGGCCGCCGCCCGCACCTGACGGACCGCGGCCGCCACGTTCGTACGTGCCGCCGCGGGCACCGCGAGCCCGGCGGCCACCAGCCGGTCGGCGAGCGCCCGAACCGGCGCCGCACCGGCGAGCGCGGCCCGCACCGGAGGGACGGGCGACTGGCCGTGCGGCCCTATCGCGGCGATGACGGAGCGCTCCAACTCGTCCTGGCCGTCCGGGTCGACCACCGTGACCCAGCCGGTGTGCGCCAGCAGCAGCCGGCGCTGCCGGTCCATCGTCACCAGGGCCAGATCCCCGACCCGCTGCGGACCGCCGGACAGAAACGCCGTCTCGTACAGGCTCAAGGCCCCGCGGCCGGCCCCGGCGCCCTCGGGCTCCTGGGCGGCGGCGACGGCGGCCGCGCACAGCCGGGCACAGGAGGCGACGGCGGCGGCACAGGCGACGAGCAGGAACAACAGCCAGAGCATGGCCGATTTGTACTCGACCCGGCCCGCCTTACGCCAGGGCATTTCAGCAGACGAACCCAGATGAACATGGTGAAGCGGCGAATACCGCGAACACCGCGAACGCGGCCGGTCAGCCGCCCCCGCAGCCGCCGCCCCCGCCGCCACAACCACCCCCGCCACCGCAACTGGAGCCGCCGCCACAGCTGGAGCCACCGCTCCCGCCCCCGCAGCTGGAGCCGGAGCTGCCCCCGCAGCTGGAACTGCCGCAGCTGGAGCCGCCGCCCCCGGAGTTGCCGCACCACGAGCTGTTGTTCCCGCAGGAGGTCGAGGACCCCGAGGAGCTGGACGAGGAGGACGAGGAGGACGTGGAAGACCCGGCTGAGGCCGTCGCGGCGGCGGCCTGGGCGCGGTGCGCCTCCAGCAGGTGGTCCCGCAGCAGTTCGTCGGCGGCCAGCGCGCCCACCCCGGCCAGCGCGACGGTCTCGGCCACCGACGCCATTCGCGCGCCGGTCCGGTACGGGGTGCCGTCCTGCGGCTGGGTCGATACGTAGGCGAGGTCCTGCCGGTACGCCGCCAGTGCCCGCTTCCCGGCCGCCGTGATCCGCTTCCTGTTCGCGGCGCCGCAGATGACGCCGACCAGGAAGCCGCCGAACAGCGCCGGGAGGATCCTGAAGATCAGCGGAAGCCCGCCGTCGTACCCTCCCGAGTCCTCCACGGAGGTTCCCCAGATGCCCAGGAACACGCCCGCGACCGCGGCGACGGTCTGGGCGGCGGCCAGGCGCCGCCAGAAGTTGATCCGCTGCGGCCGCACCAGCAGCCCGCGCTCCGCGAGCCGGTCGCCGATCGACTGCACCGCCGGATGGCGCATCAGCTCCGAGCGCAGCAGGGTGAGTCCGCCGTGCGGTGCGCGCGAGTGCACCTCGAGCAGCGCCTGCTCCACCGCGTTGCGGGCGACCGGCTGGCGCACCGAGACCACCCCGGGGCCGCCCACGGCCAGCCGTCCGTCGGTGTGCATCGCGCAGATCACCGTGTCGGCCACCCGGGCCGGGCCTGCCTCCAGGAAGGCGGCCTCCAGCAGATCGTGTGCGCGGGCGTCCGCCACCGGGCCGCCCGAGCGCCGGGTACGGACCGTACCCGTGATGAGCGCCGCCGACGACGCGGCGAACGCCAGATAGACCAGTTCCGTCTTCATCTCCATCACCTTCCGAGCAGCGCGCGTCGGGCGGCCCGCGCCAGGCGCGCCGCGGGGCCGGGGCGTACCGGAGCGGGCCCCGACCGCTCCCGCCACCACTGCGTCAACTCCCGCCGCGCCGCGGGGTCCTCGGGCCGCTCGGCGGCCAGCAGATGCTCGGCGAACGCCAGGGCGTCGCGGCGGTAGCCGCCGGTCATCGGGCGGCCCCGCGCATAGGCCAGGAACGCCGGGCGGTAGTCCGCGCCCAGGATCCGCGGCAGCTCAGGGGCGACCTTCCCGACCACATCGGCCCGTTTGGCCGCCAGCGCCCGGCTCTGCACCCCCAGCCGCCGCCGGTCGAACCCCTCGGGCGCGGGGGCGCCCGCGACCAGCGAGGACAGCAGGGACGTCTGGGCCAGCGCGACCCGCTCCCGGGCGCCCTCCACGGCCTGCGGCGCGGCCGCCGCCCCGGCCGCCACCAGCACCCCACGGGCCTCGGGGACCTTGCGGGCGGGAGCCCCGGAAATCCCAACGGTCCCAGGGTCCCCAACAGCCACCGAAATCCCCACGGTGCTGGAAACCCCCACAGCCCCGGAAACCCCAACAGCCGCCTTGGCCGTCACGGCCCGGATCGCGTCGAGTTCGGCCGCGAGCTCGTCGCCCGCGGGGAAGTTCTCGTCGCGCTCCAGCAGCACCCCGGGCGGCGTCGTACGGGCGCACAGCTCGGCCAGTACGTCGAGCACCGGCTGGGTCACCGGGTGGGCGTGGCTGTCGTGCCACACCCCGTCCCGCTCGACCCCGCCCGCCACATGGACATAGGCGATGGCCGAGGTCGGGAGCTCGGCCAGGGCCGCGGCCGGGTCCTCGCCCCGGTTGACGTGGTTGGTGTGCAGATTGGCCACGTCGATCAGCAGCCGTACGCCCGTCCGCTCGACGAGCTCGGCGAGGAACTGCCCCTCCGTCAGCTCCTCGCCCGGCCAGGCGATCAGCGCCGCGATGTTCTCCAGGGCCAGCGGCACCGGAAGCGACTCCTGGGCGATGCGGACGTTCTCGCACAGCACGTCCAGCGCGTCGCGGGTGCGCGGCACGGGCAGCAGATGCCCGGCCTCGGCCGTCGGCGACGCGGTTCGCGGGCCGCCCGCCCGTACGAACGCGATGTGCTCGGTCACCAGGGGCGAGCCCAGCGCCTCCGCCCGCTCGGCGAGCGCCGCGAGCCGCCCCGCGTCGGGCCGCTCGGCGCCGCCGAGGCCGAGCGAGACGCCGTGCGGGACGACCGTCGTCCCCCGCTCCCGCAGCCGCTCCAGCGCGTCAGGGAGGTGGCCCGGGCAGATGTTCTCCGCCACCACCTCCACCCAGTCGATGCCCGGCAGCCGCTCGATGTCATCGGCGATCTCCGGGCGCCATCCAATGCCGGTTCCGAGGCGCCTCATGGCTTCCCCCTCCTCGTCCGTCCCCCTGTCCGGGGGTCGTCTGGGGGTGATGACCCCGCTGGAGAAGGACGAACCCAGCAGCCGTGCGGTTCAGAGGTTCATTTGAGCTTCGGGGGTTCACGCTCAAGTCCCGTGTGAGTCGCGCGTGAGTCGTACGTGCCGCGCGTGATCCGCGTCGCGGAATATCATCACTGTTACAAAAATTTGGTGCTCTGAGGCGACAGATGTTCGGAAAGCGTCATAGGGTCGTGTCGTCTTCGGGGGGACGGACCATCAGATCTTTGGCCGCGCCCCGCGCGCGGATCGTGGGGGACACGTGCAGGGCAGCAACAACGCTGGGGGCAGACACCGCCGTAAGGCACCGAGCCGCAAGGCGCCGACCATCAGGGCGCCCAACATGCCGAGCCTCAAAGGGCGTTCGACCTCGTGGTGGACGCTGCGCCGCTGGGCCGTCCGCGGTGCCAGGCTGGACTACCCCCGCGCGGGCAGGCGCGGCCCCCTGCGCTGGCTGCCCTCGTGGCGGCAGATGGCCATGCTTTTTCTGTTCTGCGTCGGCGGTCTGACGGGTGTGCTGAGCTATATGTATCTGCAGACCGACATCCCGGATGACCTCAACGACTTCGCCACCCAGCAGGACAATGTCTATTACTGGGCGGACGGTACGGAAATGGCCCGTACGGGACCCGTCAACCGGCAGGAAGTCCCGCTCAAAAAGGTTCCGGAGAAGGTGCAGTGGGCGGTGCTCGCCGCCGAGAACGCCAGCTTCTACTCCGACAGCGGGGTTTCGCCGAGCGGCGTGATGCGCGCCCTGACCCGGATGGTGACGGGGGGTGAGACCCAGGGCGGTTCCACCATCACCCAACAGTATGTGAAGAACGCCTATCTGAATCAGCAGCAGACATTCTCGCGCAAGCTGACCGAGATGTTCATCGCCATCAAGCTGGACGACAAGATGAGCAAGGAGGACATCCTCGAGCGATATCTCAACACCAGCTGGTTCGGCCGCGGCACCTACGGCATTCAGCGGGCCGCCTACGCCTATTACGGCAAGGACGTCTCCGAGCTCAACCCGAGTGAGGGCGCCATGCTGGCGTCCCTGCTCAAGGGCGCCGGGACCTTCGACCCCACGGTCAGCGCCAAGAACCACCGCCGGGCGGTGGACCGCTGGAAATGGGTCCTGGACCGGATGGTCCAGATCGGCAAGCTCTCCAAGTCCGAGCGGGCCAAGTACACCAAATTCCCGGAGCCCAAGGCGCCTCCGAAACCGGAGGGGCTGACCGGCCAGGTCGGCTATCTCGTCGAGACGGCGAGGGCGTATGTGTCCTCCCACACCGACATATCCGACGCCGATTTCGACCTGGGCGGCTATCAGATACACACCACCTTCGAGAAGCCGAAGGTGAACGAGCTCGCCAAGTCGGTGGACAAGATGCGCGCCGGCCTCGACCCGAAGGGCCGCAAGGCGGACCGGTACGTACGGGTCGGCGCCGCTTCCGTATCGCCGGACGGCCGTATCGCCGCGCTCTACGGCGGCCCCGGCTATCTCGAACAGGGCTTCAACGACGCCAACGCCTCCACCGTCCCGGCCGGCACGTCCTTCACGCCCTTCGTCTACGCCGCGGCGCTGCGCGACGGCGTCCAGCTCGAACGCGACGGCGCACGCACTCCCGTGTCCCCGACCAGCGTCTACGACGGCAACGACAAGGTGGCCGTGCGCACGCCGGAGGGCCCGTACTGGGACCGCGGCGGCCAGATCGTACGGGGCAGGAACGACGGAGACCGCTCGTGGGGGCAGGTGACCCTGCGGCAGTCGATCGTGGATTCGATCAACACCCCGATGATGCAGCTGGGCATGGACGTGGGCCTGGACCGGGTGCGCAAGGCGTCCATCGACGCGGGCCTGCTGCCCGACAGCTTCGGCTCCCGGGTGCCCGCCTTCTCGCTCGGCACGGCCACCCCCAGCTCCATCCGCATGGCCAGCGCATACGGGACCTTCGCGGCCGGGGGCCGGCACACCCCGCCGTACTCGGTCACCGGGCTCACCCACCAGGGCGAGCGGGTGCCCCTCGAAAAGCAGCCCGCGACCCGGGCGTTCAGCCCGGAGGTGGCGGCGCAGGTGGACGACGCGCTGCACGGAGCGGTGCAGGGCGGAACCGCGCGGTCGGCCGCGGCGGTCGGCTCCGATGTGGCGGGCAAGACGGGTACCGAGCAGGACAACACCTCGTCGTGGTTTGTGGGGTATACGAAGGAGATGTCGACGGCCGTGTCGCTGTCGCGGGTGGATCCCAAGACCCAGGAGCTGCTGCCCCTGGACGGACTCGGCGGATCCGGCACCACCGGAACCACCGAGACCTCGGGGAGCACCGGAACTCCCGGGATCCCCGAAGCCGTCGGCGGCGCCACCTCGGGCACCGGCACCGGCACCGGCACCGGATCCACCTACGCCATCGACATCTGGACGCGCTATATGAAGGCCGTCACTCCGCCTTCGTGAAGGTGGACCAGTCGGGCGACTGCGCCGGATCCAGCGTGCGCAGCTTCTCCAGGACCTTCGGGTCCTGGGCGTCCAGCCAGTCCGCGAGTTGCTTGAACGAGACGCATTCGACGCCCTCGCGGGGGCATACGTCCCGCATCACGTCCTCGATGGCCTGCATGTAGATGCCGCCGTTCCAGGTCTCGAAGTGGTTGCCGATGAACAGCGGCGCCCGGCTGCCGTTGTAGACGCGCTCGAAGCCGTTCTTATAGCCCTCGCGGGTCAGCCGTTCCCACTCCGGGTACTTCGCCGGATCGCCCTCGGTGCTGTCGCCCGACTGGTTGTAGAGGAAGTTGAAGTCCATGGAGAGGACCTGCTTCTCGCTCTCCGGGTAGGGCACCAGCTGAAGCGGGAAGTTCCAGATACCGTCGATCTTCGACGGCCAGATCTGGAAGTCGCCGGGCGAACTCGCGTCGTACCGCCAGCCCATGGACTTGATGGCCGGGATCAGGTTCTTCTGCCCCTCCAGGCACGGCGCCCGGCCGCCCACCAGCTCCTCGTCGTAGTCGAAGGGCAGCGGGGCCACATCGGTGAAGCCGGTGTTGGTCTTCCAGTTCTTCACAAACGAATACGCCTGCTCGGTCTCGCTCTTCCACTCCTCCGTGCTCCAGTCCTCGCCGCCCTTGGCGCCGCAGAAGTGGCCGTTGAAGTGGGAGCCGATCTCGTTGCCCTCCTGCCACGCCCCGCGCAGCTGCTCCAGCGTCTCCCGGATGTGCTCATCGGTCGGGTAGGAGATCGCGGCCGAGCCCCGCTGGTGCTGCGGCGGCTGGTAGAGGTCGCTCTTCGACTTGGGCAGCAGATACATGCCGCTCAGGAAGAACGTCATCGTGGCGTCGCTCTCCTTGGCCACGTCGCGGAAGTGGGAGAAGAGGTGGTCGCCGTTCTCCAGGGCCCCGTCCCAGGAGAAGACCACGAACTGTGGTGGTTTCTCCCCGGGTTTCAGCCGCTTGGGCTTGAGCTGCTTCGGCTGCGGCCCGGTGTACGAGGTGGAGCCGTCCCCGAGCACCTTGACCTTGCCGTCCCAGTCGGCGTACTTGCTCTTTTTCTTCTTGGTGCCGGGGGCGCCCCTGGCCGGCGCGGGGGACGCGCCGGCCACCGACGCCTTCTCGCCGGGCGAGCCGTCCGCCTCGCCGCCCGGCAGTGCCGCGAGCAGAACGGCGACGACGACACCCACGGCGACCAGGGCACCCACGGGGCCCGTCACTCCATAGGCGTTCCTCGGCTGTAACGCCTTCAAAGCCTTCAAGGTCTTCAGCCCCTTCACGGGTCCCGCCCCCTGAGACAAACGTACGGCTCACCAGTATCACTGAAGAATTACCGTCTCTTCACACAGGCCCCGCGGCAAATCACACGACCCCCGCATCAACCGGTTGCGCCAGCCGCCCGCGTGAACCGGCCGCAGCCCCGCGACGCACCGTCGCCGCCCCGCCATGCGCCGCCGCCGGTCCTGGGTGATGCTGGATAAACACGTCAAAAAGCGAGAGGCGAGAGGCAACGGATGCGTACCACCGGACTGACATCCCGCACGCTGACAGCCCTCCGCGCCAGGCGCCCCTACCCCGCGGTCACCATCACCCTGCCCACCCACCGCCGAGAGCCCTACCGCCCGGCGGACACCGTGCGGCTGCGCAATCTGATCGCCGAGGCCAAGCGCCGGCTTGAAGAGGATCCGGACGTGCCGCGCGAGGCCCGCTACGACATCAGCGGGCAGCTCGACCGCGCCATGGCCGACGTGGATCTGCGCGACGCCCTGGACTCGCTGGTGATCTCCGCGGCCAAGGGCGAATGGGAGGTGTGGGCCCTGCCGAGGACCGCACCCGAGCGCGTCGTCTTCAGTGACACCTTCCTGACCCGCAACCTCGTCGCCGCGCGCGAGCGGACCCGCCCCTACTGGGTGCTGGCCGTCTCCGTGGACCGTACGGCGCTGTGGCGCGGCAGCGACGGCACGCTCCAGGAGGAGCGGACGGCGGGCTTCCCCCTGGAACCCGAACCGACGCGCAACGAGGACGTCGAGCGCGAGGAGCGGGTCGGCGATGTGCCGGGACCGTACGACGACGAGGGAACCCGCACCTATCTGCGGCAGGTGGACGCCGCCCTGGACGCCCTGCTGGCCACCGACCCGCGCCCGCTCTACCTGGTCGGCCTCGCGCCCGCGCTGAGCCTCCTGGAGGAGGTGGGCTCGGCGGCGAAGGCGGCCGTCAGCAAGGTCGTCAAGGGCGGGCTGACCAACGGCCCCGCCCGCGCCCTCGCCGACGCGCTGCGCCCCGCCCTGTTGGAGCAGGCGGAGCGGAACACCGAGCGCGTCCAGGAGCGCATCGGGCAGGCTCAGGGGCGCCGCGCCTTCGCCGCCGGGCTCGAAGAGGTGTGGCAGGTGTGCAAGGAGGGGCGCATCGAACTGCTCGCCGTCGAGGAGCGCTACCAGCGGACGGTGAGGGTCACCGGGGAGCATCTGACTCCGGTCGACCCGGAGGGGATCTCGCCCGCCGAACTGGGCACGGCGGTGCTGGAGGACATCGTGGACGAGATCATCGAGATCACGCTGGACCGGGGCGGGGAGGTCGCCTTCGTCCCGGACGACTCCCTGGCGGCACATGAGCGCATAGCGGCGGTCCTGCGCTTCTGACGCCGGCCGCGGGCCGGCGGAGCTGACGGTGCTTCGGTCACAGAAAAGTCACAGCGGGTACGACGCGATGTTGCCTGCCGCTGCCAACGTGGCGGCCGGTCACCCCCCACCGCAAGCGACCGAGGACAGTACCCATGACGGCAACCGCCCCGCGCGCGGCGCAGCGACCCCGCACCCTCCACGAGGTCAAAGGCTGGTTCCCCAGCCTGGATCAAGTGATCTTCGATCGCTTCCTGTCCCGCCAGAAACGGCTGGGACAGCGCGGCGACCTGCTGGAGATGGGCGCCTACATGGGCAAGAGCGCCATCTTCACCGCCGGCTATCTGAGGGTGGACGAGCGCTTCACCGTCTGCGACCTCTTCGACGCGCCCGCGCCCGACGAGCGGAACGCGGCGGAGGCCCGAAAGTCGTACGCCACCCTGACCCGGGTCGCCTTCGAACAGAACTACCTGGCCTTCCACGACGAACTGCCCGACGTCGTACAGGGCCCCACCTCCCTCGTCCCGGACCACGTCGCCCCCGACAGCTGCCGCTTCGTCCACGTCGACGCCTCGCATCTGTACGAGCACGTGGCGGGCGACATCGACGCCGCCCACACCGCGCTGGTGCCCACCGGCGTGGTGGTCCTGGACGACTTCCGCTCCGAGCACACCCCGGGCGTGGCCGCCGCCACCTGGGAGGCGGTGTTCCTGCGCGGGCTGCGGCCGGTGTGCCTGACCACCCAGAAGCTCTACGGCACATGGGGCGACCCCGAGCCGCTGCAGGAGGAACTGCTCGCGGATGAGGAGTGGCGCGCCGGGACGCATCTGAGCGTGCAGGAAATCGCCGGACAGCGGGTGCTGCGCTTCTCGGGCCGCCCGCCCAACCTGGCCGCGCCCCGGTCCCTCCCCCAGCTACCGCTGGGCGGTGCCCCCAGCCGACGAGATCCGCGAGTCCGACACCGCGGCCGCCCCGTCCCCGCAGGCCCCCCAGGCCGCGGGGTCCGCGGGGTCCGTGCCGCGCCGCCGCAGCCCGGTGCGCAAACTCGCGGCGGACGTCCTGCCGCCGGTCGTGACGCGCGCGATCCGCCGCAGGGGAGGCAAGCAGTAAAGGGGCCGGTTTTTGGCGGTGGGGGGCGGGGCTGATCAGACCCCGTCCACCCGATGGCTCCGGCCGGGCCGGCGCAGGGCCGGGTGGTCCGCGACGACGGTGCACGAGCCGGGCGCGATCTCGGTGTACCCCGCGTCACGCACCACCGGCAGACCGCCGTCGGCGACCAGCCGGGCCCAGTGGTCCGCCGACGGGGTGCGCACCGACAGCGGGAAACCCGCCGAGCGCCACGCCGCGCGCGCGGCGTCGTCCAGCTCCCACCAGGCGAGCTGCGCGCCGTGCCCGGCCTGTGCCATCGCCTTGCCCGCCGACATGGTGATCTCCGGATTCAGCCACAGCACCGGCTCGGCGAGGTCGGGCGCGGACGGCGGCTCGGGGTCGTCCAGGTCGGTGCCCGAGACCTGCAGTTTGGCCAGGTCCTTCGGCCAGCCGTCGAGCGGCACCGGAGGAAACACCCGTACCTCCGCCGCCGGCGGCCCGCCGTCCACGGCCGCCCGGCCGCCGAGCGTGATCCCCGGCAGCCCCTCGGCCCGCCGCCACTCCGCGCCCCGCGCCCGCCGCACGACCTTGCGGATCCGGGCGTCCTGCCAGCTCCGTACGGCCTCGGCCCACTCGCCGTCCGGCGCCGTTGCCCGCTCGTCCGACAGCAGAACGAGCACGGAGCGCGCCGCCGTCTCCAGGGCGTCCGTACGGGCGGGCGGAGCGGTCTTCTCGATGCGCACCACCAGGGGCAGCACAAACTGCGGCGCGGCGTCCCGGTCGGTCGTGCGGACGCGGTCGTCGGAGCTGTCGTGGCTGGTGGGAGCGTCTGGACGGGTATCGGAGCTGGTCACGCGCCCAGTGTGCCACCCGCGCCATCCATGCCCCCGGAACGGCCTCGACCGCATAGGGTCAACGGTTATGAGACTGCGTGGAGTTGGCCGCCGATACGGTCTGCGAGGGGCATGGGTGCTGCGCGGCGTCGACCTGGAGGTGCGGGCGGGCTCACTGATCCGGGTGACGGGGAGCAACGGCAGCGGCAAGTCCACCCTCCTGCGGCTCCTCGCCGGCATCGACGCCCCCACCACCGGCCGGATCACCGCCCGGCCGCGCACCGCGTACGTCCCCGAGCGCTTCCCTGCGGACCTCCCCTTCACCGCCCTCGGCTACCTCACCCACCTGGGCCGCGTCCACGGCCTCGGCCGCGCCGCGGCGGCGCACGGCGCCGAGGAGTGGCTGGAACGCTTCGGCGCGGCCGGACACGCCCACACCCCGCTCGCCGAGCTGTCCAAGGGCACCAGCCAAAAGGTCGCCGTCGCCCAGGCCCTCCTGGCCGCCCCCGACCTCCTCGTCCTGGACGAGGCATGGACCGGCCTCGACCAAGCCGCCCGCGCCACCCTCGACGAGGCGGTCACCTCCCGCGTCGCCGCGGGCGCGACGGTCATCTACGTCGACCACGACCCCCGCCGCCTGGCCTCCTCCGCCGACGAGATCTTCCACATCACGGACACCCGGCTGGTACGGGCGCCGGCCACGCCTGCTGCGCCGCTTGCGATGGACCCCCTCGTGACGGCCCCGCCGACGAGCGCGGCGGGGTGTGACGTGCCCGGTGCCGAGGCGTGTGTGTGCGTGGAGGCCGAGGGGGTGCCCGGGGCTTCGGTGCCGGAGGGGTTGCCAGGGGCCCCGGTCGGGGAGCGGGGGCTGGGCGGTGGAGCCCCCGTCGTACGGCTGACGGTGGCCGCCGACCACTCCGACGCGCTGCTGCACGCGCTCCTCACCGACCGTCCGCCGTGGCACATCCGCGCCGTGACGCCCGTGACGCCTGCAGCGGCCGGGGAGAAGCGGGGCGCGGGGCACGCTGCGCCGGCCGGGGGCGAGGCGGGTGGCCGCATGCCCGTGCCGGGGCCGACCGGGGCCGAGGCGGGGGGCCGCATGCCCGTGCCGTGGGCGGCCGGCGCCGGGGCGGGCGGGCACGCGTTGCCCGCGCTGCTGCGCTATCAGGCCGCGTTGCTGGCGCGCTCGCAGCGTTGGGTGCCGCCGGTTGTTCTCTATGGCGCGTTCATGGCCATCGGCGTGATGGCGGGGCAGCCGATTCTCGACTCCTTCGGGTACGCCGCGGCCGCCCTGCTGCCCATCGCGGCGTGGCTGGTGCGCGTGTGCGTCAACAATGAGCCGGCCGCCGCGCGCAACTGCGCCGCCGCGGCGGCCGGACCCGCCCGGGTGCATCTCAGCTCCGTGGTCACCGGGCTCGCCGCGGCGGCCGGGCTCGGGGTCGTGGGGGCGTTGTTCGTCGCGTTGATCAGCGATCCGAAGACCTCCGACCAGCGGATCGACGTCTCACGCTGGGACGCGACGGCCGCCGGGCTGCTCGCGGCTCTCACCTGCGCTCTGCTGGGCGTGGCGATCGGCGCGCTGTTCAGCCGTCCGCTGCTGCTCAGCACCGGCTGGGGCATCCAGGCCACCGCTGTCGCCTCGCTGCTGGTGCTGGTGGCCTCGGTGTCGCCCGCGAACGCGGCCGTGACCGGCCTGGTCAGCGGCTCGCAGAACGGCACCGTGACGCTGCCCCTGCTGCCGCTCGCCATGACCGGCGCGGCCGCCGCGGGGGCGACCGCGCTGGCCTGCGTGCTCAGCTCACGGCGGTCCTGAGTCCTGAGTCTTGAGGCCCTGGCGGGGGCGCGAGGCGCGCGGGCGCGCGGGCGTAGGGTCGGGCGCATGGATGACCGTACGGACGACCCCACGCGCGCCACGCACCCCGCGCACCCCGCGCACCCGCACGGTGACGATGTCGGCCCGCCGTACGCGGACTGCGTGCTGTGCGGCGAGCCGACCGAGCACCCCGCGTCGCGGCCCGGGGCCACGCTGTGCCCCGTCTGCGAGTGGCAGGAGGCCCAGCGCACGGCCTGCTCCGGCTGAGCCGCAGCAGGCCGTGGTCTCAGGCCGTGACCTGCGGACTCAGTGGCGCCAGGGCCCCGTCACCGCGAAGGTCGTGCCCGGGGTGTAGCAGTTCACATACATCGTGCGCCGGTCCGGTGCGAAGGTCACCCCCGCGAACTCACCCCACTCCGGCTTCTCCGGGGAGCCGATGTTCTGGCGTCCGCGCGCCATCGGATAGACCTCGCCGCGCCTGCTCAGCCCGAAGACATGCTGCGCGCCGTTGCCGTCCTCGCAGACCATCAGGCCGCCGCTGGGCGCGAGCGTGATGTTGTCGGGTGACTCGCCGGGCAGCTGGACGTCCGTGCTCGGGCCGAAGACGATCACGAGGGTGAGGCGGCTCTGCTGCGGGTCGTACCGCCAGATCTGTCCGTAGTGGTCGGCGGCCGAGCCGTCCGCGCTCTTGGCGAAGCTGGAGACGAAGTAGACGGACGAGCCGCCCCAGTAGCAGCCCTCCAGCTTCTGTGCGTGGGTGATGCCCTTGGGGCCGAAGTCCTGGAGCCGGACGGGGGTCTGTTTGGCGAGCGGGTCGGGGACGGGCACCCATTCGATGTCGTGGAAGGACGTGCCGGTCTCCTGGACGGCCGACAGGTCCCGCACGCCGGGCACGCGCATCGCGTACAGCTCGCCGCCCGCGCGCAGCGACCCCGTGCCGCCGAGCGGCTTGTGCGGCAGGAAGCGGTAGAAGAGGCCGAAGGGCTTCTCGAAGGCGTCCTCGGTCTCGTAGACGACTCCGCTGCGCGGGTCGATCGCGATGGCCTCGTGCTGGAAGCGGCCCATGGCGGTCAGCGGTACGGCGCCGGTGCGGCGCGGGTCGTACGGGTCGACTTCGAAGATGAAGCCGTGGTCTTTGGTGTAACCGTTGGTGCCGGCCTTGTCCTCGGTCTCCTCGCAGGTCAGCCAGGTGTTCCAGGGGGTGGGGCCGCCCGCGCAGTTGACGGCGGTGCCGGCGATGGCGACGTGTTCGGCGAGGACGCGGTTGCCCGCGTCGAGTTCGAGGGCCGTGCAGCCGCCCATGCCCATGGGGTCGTAGGTGAGGCCCTGGACGGCCGGGACGCGGATCGCGGCGGTGGGGCGGTTCTCGTGGTTGCGGACCAGGTGGGTACGGGCCCGGCCGCCGGCCCGGCCGGGGAAGGCGGCCATACCGTCGTGGTGGCTGGGGACCTTGCCCTCGCCGGAGCGCAGCTCGTCGCCCTCGCGGGACAGCACCCGGTAGCGGAAGCCCTCGGGGAGGTCGAGCAGACCGTCGGGGTCGGGGACGAGCGGGCCGTAGCCGCCGGAGCCGGCCGCGGCCTCCGGGCCGGGCTCGGCGGCCGCGGCCGTACCGGCGAAGAGTTCGGAGATATTGCCTGCGAAGGCGATGGCGGCACCGGCCGCACCACTGCGGGCCAGGACCTGACGTCGCGTTACTGACATGCGGTAACTCCCTGTTGGCGGACAGGAAATGTGACCGCATGTGTGTATCACGCGAATTCGCGCGCGGGAACCATCCGATCAACGGCCGCGCCCGCGCGTCGGCCGCCAGGCCCAGCCGCCCCCGCTACTCCGCCAGCCGCTTCCCGTCCCGCGCCAGGGCCGTGAGCCGCGAGATCGCCCGGAAGTACTTCTTCCGGTAGCCGCCCTGCAGCATCTCCTCGCTGAAGAGACGGTCGAACGGCACCCCGGACGCCAGCACCGGCACCTCGCGGTCGTACAGCCGGTCCGCGAGCACCACCAGCCGCAGCGCGGTCGACTGGTCGGGCACCGGCCCGACCCCGGTCAGGCACACCGCCTCGATTCCGTCGCACATCGCGCCGTAGCGGCTCGGGTGGACCCGGGACAGGTGCTCGAGGAGGGTGGGGAAGTCGTCGAGCGACGCGCCGGGCGTGTGGTGCGCGGCGCGGGTGACGGTCTCGTCCGAGTACGGGGCGGGGGCTTCCGGCAGGCCGCGGTGGCGGTAGTCCTCGCCATCGATGCGCAGCGTCCGGAAGCGGGCGGACAGGCCCTGGATCTCGCGCAGGAAGTCGGCCGCGGCGAACCGGCCTTCGCCGAGCTTGCCGGGGAGGGTGTTGGAGGTGGCGGCCAGTGCCACGCCCGCGTCGACGAGCTTGCCGAGCAGCGTGGAGACCAGCACGGTGTCGCCGGGGTCGTCCAGTTCGAACTCGTCGATGCACAGCAGCCGGTGGCCGCTGAGGGTCTGGACGGTCTGCTGGAAGCCGAGGGCGCCGACCAGGTTGGTCAGCTCGACGAAGGTGCCGAACGCCTTCCGCTCGGGCGGGGCCGCGGTGGCGTGCCAGAGGGAGGCCAGCAGATGGGTCTTGCCGACGCCGTAGCCGCCGTCCAGATACATTCCGCGCGGGCCGCGCGGCGCGGCGGGCCTGGTCTCCCGGCGGAACCAGCTCTTGCGGCGGCCGTCCGCCGCCCCGCTGCCGTCGCTGACGGAGGTGGCGAAGGCCGCCAGCTCCTTCACGGCGGTGGTCTGGCTGGGCTGTCCCGGGTCGGGGATGTAGTTGTCGAAGCTCACCGTCGAGAAGCGCGGCGGCGGGACCATCTCCGCCACCAGACGCTCGGCGGGGACGTGCGGCGTACGGGAGGCGAGGGCGGCGGGAGCCTGCTCGGCTATCGGACCCGCGGGCCTGTCGGACGTGGTGGTTCGCGATGACACAAACTCCGAGGGTAGTCCCTTCGGGGGAGGTCACCGCCCGATAGGGAGGCATGTCACACTGCGGCCTATGCGACGCCTGTTCCCGCTGCCGACCGAAACGCCCGCCGAACCATCCTCGGGAGAAGACCGCGAGTGGGGGCTGGACGAACTGGCCGACGCGTACGCCTACCCGGACCTCTCGGACCTCCCGGCCGGACCGGGAGGACGGCCCGCGGCGGCCTGGCTGCGGGCCAACATGGTGTCCTCGCTGGACGGCGCCGCCCACCACGACGGGCGGTCGCAGCAGCTGTCCTCCGCCGCCGATATGCGGATCTTCGGGGTGCTGCGGGGGCTGGCCGACGCGGTCGTGGTCGGCGCCGAGACCGTACGCCGGGAGGGCTACCGCCCGGCCCGCGCCCGCGAGGCGTTCGTCGCCCGGCGGGCGGCGCAGGGGCGCCCGCCGGTGGCCGCGATCGCCGTGGTCAGCGCGAGCCTGGACCTGGATTTCTCGTTGCCGCTGTTCACCGAGCCGCTGGTGCCCACGCTGGTGGTCACCGGCGCTCAGGCCCCAGCGGACCGCCTGGCGGCGGCCCGGCGGGCGGGCGCCGAGGTGGTGCTGGCGGGGGAGGGGGCCGGGGTGGATCCGGAGCGGGTGGTGGCCGCGCTCGCCGAGCGCGGTTTGACGCGGCTGCTGTCGGAGGGCGGGCCTAAGCTGCTCGGGCAGTTCGCGGCGGCCGGGGTGCTTGACGAGCTGTGTCTGTCGCTGGCCCCGCTGATCGCGGCGGGCGATGCGGAGCGGATCGTCAAGGGCCCGGCGCTGGTGGAACCGGAACGGTTCACCCTCTTTTCCGTCCTGGAGGACGCCGGGTTTCTTTTCACCAGCTACCGCCGCACGCGGCAATAAGGCGATAATTGGGTTTAGTTAAAAACGGAATATACGGAATAAATCGCATGAGAGGGCGCCGGCAGTGTTCACGAGCGTATTGATGATCGAGAAGCCCCTGAGCCCCGTCGACGTGGAATTCGTCACGACCTTGCACGGCGACGACGCGGTCTCCTTCGTCGTGCTCATGCAGCCGCGGGGCAGCAAGGACCGGCTGTTGCGCGCGATCGACGACATCGCGCTCGGCGACCTGGAGCACGCCGTCCAGGAGCGCGACGAGCCGGAGGGCCAGGAGGCGCTGGAGCCCGCCGAGCGCGCCCTGCGCCTCTCCCTCGCCGCCCTTCGCGCGGCGGGCAGCGAGGCCGGCGGGGAGGTCGTCCAGCGCCATCCGCTGGACGCGCTGCGCGGCGTGGTCGAGCGGGCCGGCGCGGACGAGGTGATCGTGCTGACCGAGCCGCACTTCGTGGAGGAGTTCTTCCACCGGGACTGGGCGTCGCGGGCTCGGCACAAGGTGGGCGTCCCGGTGCTCAAGCTCTTCTCGCACGCGGCCGACGAGGAGCAGCCGACGAAGGGCGCCTGACCACAGGGCGCACTCCCACTCCGTACCCGCCCCGGCCGGTGTACCGGACGGGCCTTCGCCGGACCCCTCCCCACGAGGTGCGAGAATCGGGCCCGACAGTGACGAACCGCGACCCAGGGGAGACCCGTACATGGCACCGGCCGGCTTTGCCTCCGACGCGATGGCCCGACCGCACTTCATCGGCATCGGCGGCGCCGGGATGTCGGGCATCGCGAAGATCCTCGCCATGCGCGGCTCGCGGGTCGCGGGCAGCGACTCCAAGGACTCCCCGACCGTCGAGGCGCTGCGCGCCCTCGGCGTGACGGTGCACATCGGCCACGCCGCCGGGCATCTGGCGGCCGACGCCACCAGCGTGGTCGTCTCCAGCGCGATCCGCGCGGACAACGCCGAGCTGACCGCGGCCGCCGAGCGCGGCATCCCCGTCATACACCGCTCCGACGCGCTGGCCGGCCTGATGGACGGCGCCCGCCCCATCGCGGTCGCGGGCACCCACGGCAAGACGACCACCACCTCCATGCTGGCCGTCTCGCTCACCACCCTGGGCCTCGACCCGTCGTACGCGATCGGCGGCGACCTGGACGCCCCCGGCTCCAACGCCCAGTACGGCGGCGGTGAGATCTTCGTCGCCGAGGCGGACGAAAGCGACCGCAGCTTCCACAAGTACGCGCCCGAGGTCGCGATCATCCTCAATGTGGAGCTCGACCACCACGCCAACTACGCCTCGATGGAGGAGATCCACGAGTCGTTCCAGACCTTCGTGGAGCGGATCCGGCCCGGCGGCACGCTGGTCGTCTCCGCCGACCACCCCGGCGCCCGCGAGCTGACCGGCCGCGTCACCGGCCGCCTCACCGGCGACGTCACCGGCCAGGAGCGCCTGCGCGTGCTGACCTACGGCGAGGACCCGGGCGCGGACGTACGTGTCCTGGACATCGCCCAGCGGGGACTGACCAGCGAGGTCACCGTCCTTCTCCCGGACGCCCTGGGCGGTGGCGAGCTGACCTTCACCGTCTCCGTCCCCGGCCGCCACTACGCCCTCAACGCCGTCGCCGCCCTGACCGCGGGCGCCGCCCTCGGCGTCCGCGCCCGCGAGCTGGCCCCCGCCCTCGGCTCGTACACCGGCGTCAGGCGCCGCCTCCAGCCCAAGGGCGTCGCCGCCGGGGTGCAGGTCATCGACTCGTACGCACACCACCCCACCGAGATCTCCGCCGACCTCGAGGCGATCCGCGGCGGTGCCGGTGACGGCCGGGTGCTGGTCGTCTTCCAGCCGCACCTCTTCAGCCGCACCCGCGAGCTGGGCGTCGAGATGGGCCAGGCGCTCGCCCTCGCCGACGCCAGCGTCGTCCTGGACATCTACCCCGCCCGCGAGGACCCCGTCCCCGGCATCACCAGCGCCCTGATCATCGACGCCGCCGCCCGCCACGGCGCCGACGTCACCGCCGAGCACGACCGGACCGCGATCCCCGAGCTGATCGCCGGAATGGCCAAGCCCGGTGACCTTGTTCTCACCATGGGCGCGGGCGATGTCACGGACCTCGGTCCGGAGATCCTCGCCCGCCTGGAGAGCTAGGAGAGCGAGTCCATGGCGTACGAGATCGACAAGCCGGAAGAGCAGTGGCGCGCGGAGCTGACCCCGCAGGAGTACCAGGTCCTCCGCGAGGCCGGTACCGAGCGCGCCTTCACGGGTGAGTACACCGACACCAAGACGGCCGGCGTCTACTCCTGCCGGGCCTGCGGGGCCGAGCTGTTCCGCTCCGAGACCAAGTTCGAGAGCCACTGCGGCTGGCCGTCCTTCTACGACCCGGCCGAGTCCTCCGCCGTCGAACTGATCGAGGACCGCTCGCTCGGCATGGTCCGCACCGAGGTCCGCTGCGCGCGCTGCGGCTCCCACCTCGGCCATGTCTTCGCGGGCGAGGGCTACCCGACCCCGACCGACCAGCGCTACTGCATCAACTCGATCTCGCTGCGGCTGGAGCCGAAGGAGAGCTGATCTCCTGGCCCCTGTGGGGCGCCGAGCCGTAGCACCACGGCCGTCTCCGGCGGCAGCCGCAGGGCGCCGTCCGGGTCGGGCGGGTCGATGGGCCGCCAGGCGGCGACGACCTCGGTGCGGTCGTCGGCGGGCGGGCCGAGGCGGGCCTCGGCCGGGCGGTCGTACGGGTTGATCACGACGCACAGCGGGCCGCGCCGGAAGTCGATACAGCCGTCCGAGGAGACGGACGGGCCGGTGGCGGACCACCGGGGGTCGGTCATGGCCGGTTCGGCGCGGCGCAGGGCGATCAGCCGCCGGTGCCAGTCGAGCAGTTCCGTGTGCGGCTCGCGGGTCGGCTCGGTCCAGTCCAGGCAGGAGCGCAGCCGCGTCGCCGGGTCCTGCGGGTCGGGGACGTCCTCCTCCGCCCAGCCGTGGGCGGCGAACTCCCGCCGCCGGCCACGCCGTACGGCCTCGGCGAGCGCCGGGTCCTGGTGGTCCGTGAAGTACTGCCAGGGCGTAGCCGCCCCCCACTCCTCGCCCATGAAGAGCATCGGGGTGAAGGGCGAGCACAGCACGACGGCGGCCGCGCAGGCCAGCAGCCCGGGGGAGAGCCGGGCGGAGAGCCGGTCGCCGACCGCGCGGTTGCCGATCTGGTCGTGGGTCTGGGCGTAGCCCAGCAGGCGGTACGTGGGGGTGGTCAGGGTGTTCAGCGGGGCGCCGTGGCTACGGCCGCGGAACGCCGAGTACGTGCCGTCGTGGAAGAAGCCGCCGGTCAGGGTCTTGGTGAGGGCATGCGCTCCCTCGGCGGCGAAGTCGGCGTAATAGCCCTGCCGTTCACCGGTGAGGAGGGTGTGCAGGGCGTGGTGGAAGTCGTCGTTCCACTGCGCGTGCAGCCCATGGCCGCCCGCCTCGCGCGGGGTGGTGGTGCGCGGGTCGTTCAGGTCGGACTCGCCGATGAGGAACAGCGGTCGGCCCACCTGGGCGGCGAGCGCGTCCACGGCGGCGGACAGCTCGGCGAGGAAGTGGCGGGCGCGGGTGTCGCGCAGCGCGTGCACCGCGTCGAGCCGCAGCCCGTCCAGGCGGTAGTCGCGCAGCCAGGCGAGGGCGCTGCCCAGGAAGTACGCGCGGACCTCGTCCGAGCCGGGGGCGTCCAGGTTGACGGCCGCTCCCCAGGGCGTGTGGTGGGTGTCGGTGAAGTACGGGCCGAAGGAGGGGAGATGGTTGCCGGAGGGGCCCAGATGGTTGTGGACCACGTCCAGGACCACGCCGAGGCCGTGGCCGTGCGCGGCGTCCACGAAGCGCGCGAGCCCTTCCGGCCCCCCGTACGGCTCGTGCACCGCCCACGGCGCCACGCCGTCGTACCCCCAGCCGTGCGCCCCCGGGAACGGGCAGACGGGCATCAGCTCGATGTGGGTGACGCCCAGTTCGGCGAGGTGCGGCAGGCGTTCGGCGGCCGCGTCGAAGGTGCCCTCGCGGGTGAAGGTGCCGATGTGCAGCTCGTACAGGACCGCGCCCGGCAGCGGCCGGCCCCGCCACTCCCGCCGCCATTCGAAGCCCGCGGGGTCGCTGACCGCGCTCAGGCCCTCGGGGCCGTCGGGCTGGCGGCGGGAGCGCGGATCGGGCAGCGGCGCGCCGCCGTCCAGCGCGAAGCCGTAGCGCGCGCCGGGCCCCGCCTCGGCCGCCGCCCGCCACCACCCCTCCCGGGCCGGAACGCGCTCCATGGGCTGCGTACGGGCCGTCGCACGGTCCGTGCGGTGGCCCGTACGGCCCGTACCGCGGCCCGTACGGCCCTCCAGATGGAGCTCGACCCGCCCGGCGCGCGGTGCCCACACCTCGAACAGCACTTGACGTCTCCTCACCTCAGCGGTGGCTGGGAGACCATGCTGCGCGACGCGAGGTGCGCCGCGCAGCATGCCACGGGCGTCAGACGAGGTCGATGCGCTCCTGGGTGATGGGATAGCCCACCTTGGCGAAGTGCCTGGCCATCGGGAGGTTGGGCTGGTCGGTCGCCGCCGCTATCTTCGTCGCGCCCCGTTCCACCAGGTCGTGGGTGCACTCCACCAGCAGGTCGTACGCATAGCCGTGGCCGCGCTGCTCCGCGACCACCCCGATGTAGCCGACGCACGGGCCGCCCGGGTTGTGCGCGGGTACCTGGATGCCGACCAGCTCGCCTTCCGGCGTCCAGGCCAGCCGCCACCACTCGCGCGGTGACGGGCACCAGTTCAGGAAGTCCATCAGCTCGCGCACCGGGGCGTCGACGCCCCCCTGGGCGATGGCCCGCAGGTCGTGCGCGTCGAGGGTGCCCGGCATGATGCGGCGCAGCGCGTCGGCGATCTTCTCGTCGTCGGGCTCGGGCCGGAACTCCAGCCGCCCCGGCCGCTCGGGAAGTCCGCACTCGGGGGTCCACTCGTAGCGGTAGCGCTCCACCAGTGGCTCCATCCCGGCGGCGACGGCGGCGTCGATCCGGGCCTGCGCCGCGGCCCGCTCCTCGGGCCGGTCGCGCCAGCCGGGCGCCGCCAGCAGGCTGTACTCGGCGCGCAGCGGGGCGGTGCGCAGCAACTCCGCCGCCGCGTCGGCTTCGCCATCGGCGAAGTCGAACCAGTCCAGGGCGATGGGCTTGGTGTCATCGGCCGCGCCCCACCAGGCGGCGCGGGCGACCACACGGCCGTCGCGCAGCGCGACCCAGGTCCAGTCGGGGCGGTAGTCGCCGCCCTCGGCGCGGGTGCGGTAGGTGTGGCCGAAGCGGGCGCGGCCGACGTGGCCGGGGTCGTGCAGGGTGTTGAAGAGATGTGCGTCACTCTCGGTGAGCGCGCGGATGACCAGCTCGGTCATGAGATTCCTTCCGGGATGGCGATGCGCTCCCGGTCGGATCGGTGATCAGACGGCGGTACGCCCAGGGGACAGGGGGCGGGAGCGCGGGTACGACGTCGTGTCCATAGCTCTCGCCTCCTTCCTCGATCATGGGCGTGCCCGCACTCTATGCGGGGCGACGGACCGTTGTCCAGGCGTTTTTGGAACGGCTCAGGAGGGTGCCCGATCCGCGCCGTGCCCTCCTCGCGCTTGACCTTGTCATTGATGTCAACCCATAACGTCGGCTCCGCGGGCGGGCATCGCCCACCTTGCGCGCCCGCTCCGTCGATTCCCTACCGTCCCCCACTGCTGGAGTGATCATGACGTCTTTCGTCGCACACCGTAACGGCCGGGCGGCGACCGCCGAGGAGCTGGCGCCGCTCGCCTTCGCGGGCTATGCCCACTTCACCGCCATGCAGGTGCGCGGGGGCCGGGTCCGGGGCCTCGACCTCCATCTGGAGCGGCTGCGGACCGCCTCGGTGGAGTTGTTCGGCCGCGCGCTGCCCGACGACCAGGTGCGGTCGTATCTGCGGGCGGCGCTGGAGGCCGGCCCGGCCGATCTCTCGCTGACGGCCACGGTCTACTCGAGGGCGGGCGAGTTCACCGCGGCCGGGGCCGGGGCGGAGCCCGAGGTGCTGGTCCGTACCGGACCGCCCTCCGCCGGGCCGGAGGGCCCGCTGGCGCTGGCGGTGTTCGAGCATGAGCGGTTTCTCCCGGCCGTGAAGCATGTCGGCGAGGTGGCCAAGACGTACTTCCTCCGCCAGGCCGTCGCGCAGGGCTTCGACGACGCCGCGTTCGTCGACCGGCGGGGGCGGCTCAGCGAGGCGACGATCTGGAATCTCGCCTTCTGGGACGGTGACTCGGTGGTGTGGCCCCAGGCCGAGGTGCTGGGCGGGATGACCATGAGCATCGTCCGTCGGCAACTGGACCGCCTCGGCGTCCCGCAACGCGTCCAGGACATCACGCTCGACGACCTGCCGGCGCTGGCCGGGGGCGTGGTCATGAACTCCTGGACGCCGGGCGTGGCGGTGAGCCGGATCGACGCCGTGTCCTTGCCCGAGGCGCCGTCCTTCCTGGAGCTGCTGCACAAGGCGTACGAGGCCGAATCACCCACCGCGCCGTGAGGTTGCGGGGAGCGTCATTCGAGCAGGCCGGCGTCGTGGGCCAACAGGGCTATCTGTACGCGGTTGTTGAGATCCAGCTTGGTCAGGATCCGTGATACGTGGGTCTTCACGGTCGCGAGGCTCATGAACAGGCCCGCGGAGATCTCCGCGTTGGACTTGCCCTGGCCCACGGCGACCGCGACCTCGCGCTCCCGGTCGTTCAACTGGTCGAGCAGCGCCCGGGCCCGCTCCTGCCGCGCGTCCCGGCCGGTACCCGCCACATGCTCGATGAGCTGCTGGGTCACGGTGGGGGACAGCACCGGCTCGCCCGCCGCCACCCGCCGCACGGCCGCGACGAGATCGGCGGGCGGCGTGTCCTTGAGTACGAAGCCGGCCGCTCCGGCGCGCAGCGCCCGCAGCACATGCTCATCCGCGTTGAACGTCGTCAGGATCACCACCTCGGGGGCGGGTTCGCGCTGCCGCAGCTGCTCGGTCGCGGCGAGCCCGTCCACCGTCGGCATACGGATGTCCATGAGGACGACATCGGGGGAGTGGCGGTCCACGAGCGCGGCCACCTCCGTGCCGTCGGACGCCTCGCCCACGATCTCGATACCGGAGGAGGCGCCGCCCAGCATCAGCCGCAACCCGGCGCGGACCAGCGGGTCGTCGTCGACGACCAGCAGGCGGATGGGGGCGGGGGCGGGCGCGGGGGCAGGCGTGGGGGCGGGTCCCTGGTCGGTGGACTCCGATGGGGACTCCGCTGGGGATGGGCTCATGCGGGCCACGGTAGCCAGGCGCGCAGCCGGAAGTCCCCGTCGTCCGAAGGACCGCACTCCAGCCGGCCGCCCGTCAGCGCCGCGCGCTCGGCCAGCCCGGCCAGGCCCTGGCCCGATCCGGGGATCTCCCCCGGCCGGTCGCTGTGGTGCGGCGGCTCGGCGGGTGTGCCGGCGCGCACCGGGGCGCGTACGGCATTGCGCACCTCTACGGTCAGCCCCTCGCCCGGCGCCCCCGACACCGTCACCGTCACCTCCGCGTCGGGCGCGTGCTTGCGCGCGTTGGTCAGCCCTTCCTGCACGATCCGGTAGGCCGTACGGCCGGTGGCGCCCGGCACGGCCGCCTCGCCCGGCACGGCCGCGTCGCTCGCCCTGGCCGCCTCGTCCGGCACGGTGACGCCCGCCTCGTCCGACAGCGTCACCCGCATCCCCGCCCGGCGCGACTCCTCCACCAGCCGCGGCAGATCGGCGAGGGTCGGCTGCGGCCGGTCGGGCGGGCTGCCCTCGGCGTCGGACGGGCTGCCCTTCGCGTCGGCATCTTCGGGGTCTGGGGCCCGCAGCACGCCGATCACCTCGCGCAGATCCTGCAGCGCCTGGTGCGCGCTGCTGCGTATCACCCCGGCGGCCTCGGCCACCTCCTGCGGGGACGCGTCGGCCCGGTACTCCAGCGCGCCCGCGTGCACGCTCAGCAGGGAGAGCCGGTGGGCGAGCACATCGTGCATCTCCCGGGCGATCCGCTCACGCGTCAGGCGCTGGGTCCGCTCGGCGCGCAGCGCCGCCTCCGCCTCGGCCCGCGCCGCCCGTTCGCGCAGCGATTCGAGCAGCAGGCGCCGTGAGCGCACGAACATGCCCCAGCCGATGGCGCCGCTGATGAGCAGGGCACCGAGCAGCACGTCTCCGATGTAGTCGAGGTCGGGGTCGGGGTGCACCGCCGAGGCGGCGAAGATCTGGGCCAGCGCCGCCCCGCCGACCCACGCGACCGTACGCAGCGGCCGGTGCACCGCCACCGTGAACAGCGCCACGAGCAGCGGCCCCGCGACGTAGTACGAGACCACGCCCGCGGCCAGCAGCACCAGCGCCAGCTCGACGGGCCGGCGGCGGCGCAGCCACAGCGCGAGACAGGCCACCACACCGGCCATCAGATCGGCGAACAGCGCCTCGTCCGACACCGACGGGTCGTTGGCCATCGACTCGGAGGCCGTCAGAGAGAACAGGGCCGCCAGCGAGATGCAGCACACGTCCACGATCCAGTCGCGCATGGTGCGGCGCGTCCCGACGCGCTCGCTGTCGCGCGCCCGCGCCTGCTCGCTGCTTGCCGTCGGCACGGCGTCTGAGCTGCCCATACGACGAATCTACTGGCGAGCGGGGACGCGGTCGCGGTCTCGGGCGCGGGTATCGACCAAAGTTGCAGGGCCGTAGACCTTTGGCTGACCCGCGCCCGCTGGACCGCCGCCTAGCCTCGAATACATGAGAAAGGCATGCGAGTTGGTGGGCGGCTTTCTGCTGTTCCAGGGGCTCATCGGGATCGCCCACGAGCTCATCGGCTGGTTCCGGCTGATGGCGATGATCCGCTTTCTGCCGTTCCTGGATGGCTATGAGCTGTACGCGAGCATCGGCCTGACCGTGGTCGGCTTCCTCGTGGTGGCCGTCGCCGAGGACTCGGGCAAGTCCCCGTCCGGTAGCCCGTCCGGTCCGCTCATATCTGATGCAGACCGCGCCCGGCCAGAGTGAGGAAGGCTTCGCCGACGGCCTCGGAGAGGGTGGGGTGCGGATGGATGTGCTGGGCCACGTCGGATGGTTCGGCGTCCCAGCCGACGATCAGCTGGCTCTCGGCGACCATCTCCGAGACATGGGGGCCGACGAGATGGACGCCGAGCACCTGGCCGGTGCCCTCACCCGCCCGCTCGGCGACGACCTTCACCATGCCCCCCTGGCCATGCACCATGCCCTTGGCCACGGCGGTCAGCGGCATGGTGTTGACGACGACGTCCAGGCCCCGCTCGAGCGCCTGAGCCTCCGACAGGCCGACGGCGGCGGTCTGCGGACTGGAGTAGGTCACCCGGGGGACCGTGTCGTAGAACGCGGGCTGGGGTTGGGGTGAGAGGCCCGCCAGGGTCTCGGCCACCAGCAGCCCCTCCGCGAAGGAGGCATGGGCCAGCCCGAGCGAGGGCGGCGGCAGCAGATCGCCGACGACATGGATGCCCGGCACCGCGGTCTCCAGCCGCGACCAGTCGGCGGGGGTGATGAATCCGCGGTCGTCGGTGGTCAGTCCGGCGGCGCTCAGATTCAGGCCGTCGGTGACCGGGGCGCGGCCGACGGCGACCAGCAGCCGCCGGGTGTCGAGGGTGCGCGGCTCGCCGCGGGCCGGGCGGACGGTGGCGCGCACCCCGTCCGCGTACGGCTCGGCGTGCTCCAGCCGGGCGCCGGTCAGCACCTCGATGCCGCGCTTCTTCAGCCCACGCGTCAAGTGGCGGCTGACGTCGGCGTCCTCGAGCGGCAGCAGCCGGTCCGCCGCCTCGACCAGGGTGACGTCCGCGCCCATGGAGCGGTGCAGTGAGGCGTATTCGACGCCGATCGCGCCGCCGCCCAGCACCAGGACGGAGTCCGGGAGTCCCGGGGCGAAGAGGGCGTCGTCGCTGGTGACGACCCGTTGGCCGTCGGGCGCCAGCCCGGGGAGGGTGCGCGGGCGGGAGCCGGTCGCCAGTACGATGCCGCGCCGCGCGGTCCATTCGCCACCCGCGTCCGCGCCCGCGCCGGTCGCTGTGCCGGTCGCTGTGCCGACCGGCGTGATGCGTACGGTGCGCGGTCCGGTCAGGGCGGCGGAGCCGCGGACCACGTGGACGCCCGCGTGGGACAGATGGCCTTCGACGCCGCGGTGGTTGCGGGCCACGATGTCGTCGCGGGTCGAGGTGAGGGCGGACCAGTCCACGGCCTCCAGGGTGGCCTTCACACCCCATCGCTCGCGCGCCTCGGAGATGCCGTCGACCAGCTCCGCGGCGTGCAGCATCGCCTTGCTGGGGATGCAGCCGCGGTGCAGGCAGGTCCCGCCCACCAGGTCGCGTTCGGCCAGGACGACGTCGAGACCGAGGGCGGCCGCGCGCAGCGCGGTGCTGTAGCCGCCGGTTCCGCCGCCGATGACGATGATGTCTGTCTCATGCATGAGTCCAGCCTGTGCCCCTACTGATACATGAGTCCAAGGCAAAGTTTCTCTGGATACGATGAATTTTCTGCATGGGGAGGGTGATAGCGAAGGGGGAAGCGGCGGATGAGTCTGCGCCAGATGGAATATCTCGTGGCGGTGGTCGAGGAGGCGTCCTTCACCCATGCCGCCGAGTTGCTGGGCGTCACCCAGTCCGCGCTCTCGCACCAGATCAAGGCCCTGGAGCGGGAGGTCGGTGGGCCGCTGCTGGAGCGGCTGCCGCGGGGGGTGCGGCTGACGCCCATGGGCCGGGCGTTTCTGCCGCATGCCGAGTTCGCGGTGCGCAGCGCCCGGCAGGCGCGGCGCGCGGCGCGGGCGGCGGCCGGGGCGGCGGGCGGCGAGCTGCATATCGCCACCCTGCACGCGGTGGCCATCGGGGTGCTCCCTGAGGCTCTGGCGCGCTGGCGGCGGAGCCACGGGAAGGTGAGCCTGGTGGTCCATGAGTACGCCACCGGCGAGGAGTTGCGCGACCGCATGGAGCGCGGCGTGGCCGATGTCGCGATCGGCCATCGCCCCAAGGGGTGGCAGGGGCCCGTGGTGTCGCTGGGCGAGGAGGAGTTCGTGGTGGTCGTGGAGCCGGACGACCCGCTGGCCAAACAGGGCTCCGTGCGGCTGGCCGAGCTGGCGGACCGGGACTGGGTGCGCTGTGCGCTGGAGCCGGTGATCGAGGGCCGTCGCTTTCTCGATCTGACCTGTGAGCGGGCGGGCTTCACGCCTCGTACGGGGGCCCATACGGACCACACCTCGACCGCCGTGCGGCTGGCCGCCGCCGGGGCGGGGGTGCTCATCGCCCCCGCGCATGTGGCCGCCAGGTACGACTGTGCGGTGCTGCCCCTCGATCCGCCCTGGCAGCGTGAGCTGACGGCGTTCTCCCGGGTCGAACTCACCGGGGCCGCGGCCTCCTTCGTCGGGCTGCTGGACCGGGGGTGGTGGGGGCGGACAGAGAAAGGCCGGTCTGCCGCCCACGAGGGGGAAGGGGACGGCAGACCGGCAGGGTGAGGTGCACCTGACAGGGCGGAGGAGCGGATCAGGGCACCGTGCGGATCAGGGGTCGGGGCAGCGCGCTGCGCGGGTCAGCCTGCTGCGCGGGATCGGGTCAGTGCACCATACAGATCGGCGCAGCCGCCGCGTCGGGCGAGCCGCCGCTGGCCGCATAGCCGAAGGTTGTCGACGCTCCGGCCGCCAATGAGCCGTTCCAATCGGCATTGGTGACCGATGCCGATGAGCCCGTGGCGGTCAGTTTGCCGTTCCAGACGCTGTCCACCCGCTGCCCGGACGGCAGGTTCCAGTCGACCATCCAGGAGGAGATGGGGGTGGCGCCTGAGTTGGTCACCGTCACCTCGGCCTGGTAGCCGCCGTTCCAGGTGCTGGAGGTCTTCTGGGCGGCGGTGCACTTGGCCGTCGGCGGGTCGGTCGGGTCGCTGCCGCCGCTGGAGGCGCCCGGCACCGTCACCTCACCATTGCCGCCGTCAAAGACCACATCGGAGCAGCTGTAGAAGGTCTCCTGGCTGTCCGAGCGGGTCCAGACGGTGTAGATGATGTGGCGGCCGCTCTTGCCTGAGGGCAGATTGGCGGTCCAGGTGTACTTGCCGTCCACCGTGCCGACCGGGCCGGTCTGCGGCGGGTTCGTCACCGTGTTGAACGGCTGGTCCTCCAGATCGTTCCAGGTGAGCGGCTTCGTCGGGTCGATCGGGTTCTTGGTGACGTAGCTGCGGAACGAACCGGGGTGCGCGGCCCAGGCGTTGTAGGCGAACTGCATCGACTTACCGGCGGTCAGATGGGTCACCGGCCAGTCGTTGCTGCCCAGGTCGAAACCGGAGAAGTTGTAGACGGTGGCCGCGCCGCTGCACAGCTGGCCGTCCGGGATGAAGCCCTTGGTCCGGCCCGCCCCGTCCGACCGCAGCACCGCGAACCAGTTGTAGAACGCGTTGGCCCCGCCCTTGTCGAACGCGGCCTTGCACGCGGGGTTGGTCGGCTTGACCTCTCCGGTGCTGGACAGGCTGTACTTCCAGCACAGATAGGTGCGGCTGCCGGGCGCCATCGGCGCTCCGTGCGCGGAGGCGCTGCCGCCGCCGAAGAAGACCAGGCCGAGGGCGGGCAGCACACCGAGCAGCACCAGCAGTACGGACCGGCGGGCGCGGGAACTGCCCGGCGGGTGAGCGGGACGTGCGAGAGCCATCAATCGTCGTGGCATTGCGCTTCTTCTTCCCTTCGACGCGAACGGGTCAGGAACCGTCGTATGGGAGCGCTCCCAAGTTACTTTGTGAAGGTAGCGCCGACCGGAGTGCCTGTAAATGCTTTAGACCGCGAACACAGCGCCAGTTCTGGCGGGCCGTCAGCTCCGGATCAGCAGGGCCACCGGAAATCGGTCGAAAAGGTCACTCAACGGGCCGGCGCCCTCGACCGTCCGCCCGGTCAGCAGATCCCGCCAGCGGCCCGGCGGCAGCGCCAGCGCCGTGCCGCGCCAGCCGCCCGCCTCCGCGAGCCGCCGCGACAGCCGGGTGACGGCGGTGACCGCCCCGCCGTCCGCGCCGTCCCCGCCGCCCCCACCCGCTTCCGCGCTGTCGCCCTCGCCCCGGCCGTCCGTTCGCAGAAAGGCCACACAGTGCGCCGCCGCCGGGCCCTCCACGGCCAGCGGGGTGTACGCGCCCGACGGGCCGAACCACTGGGGGTTGCGCCGCCGCAGCCGTAGGGCCGCCGCGGTCAGCAGCAGTTTCTCGGCCGACGTCCCGTCCGGCTCGCGCCCCGCGTCCAGATGGGCCAGCAGCTCGGGGCGCGGTTCGGGCGGGCGGCGGTTGTCCGGGTCGACCAGCGCGGCGTAGCTGTGCTCGGTGCCCATGTAGAGGTCCGGCACGCCCGGCATGGTCAGCTGGAGCAGCGCCGCGCCCAGCGCGTTGGCACGCGCCGGGGCGTCCAGCGCGCCCCCCAGCGCCGCCCACGCCGGGTGGTCGGGGTCGCACGGGCCCGCTTTGAGGAAGGCGGCGGCCTCGTCCTCGTACGCCGGGTCCTGCTCGGTCCAGGTCGTCCGCAGCCCCGCCTCCCGCACCCCCTTCAGGACCGCGGGAACCAGCCGCTCGCCGTCCGGCGACCCCAGCCCCGCCGCCGTCTGCCAGGCCGTCCACGCCAGATGGGCGTCGGGCGCCGCCGCGCTGCCTGGCGCCGCCGTCTCCCGCACCTCCACTGTCACCTGCACCCTCTCCCGCACCTCCCGCACCTCCCGCACCTCCCGCACCTCCAGTGCCTCCCGCACCTCTACTGTCTCCAGCAGGTGCCCCCAGCGGTCCGGGCACTCGGTCAGCGCCGCGAGCCGCGCCCGCACATCCGCGCTGCGCTTGGTGTCGTGCGTGGACAGCACGGTGCCGGTCGAGGGCCAGTCGGCCTGCAGCCGGGCGGCGAAGGCGTGGAACCGGTCGGGGGAGACCGCCGGTTGCCCCGGGTCGCCGCCGACCTCCGCCGCCGAGAGCAGCGGCGCGAAGCGGTAGAAGGCCGTGTCCTCGACCGACTTGGCGCGCAGCGCGGCGGCGGTCTGGGCGAATCGCGCGCAGAAGTCGCGGTGGTGCGGTCCGTCGCCCAGTCTGCCGAGCGCCGCGTCCCGCACGGTGAACACCACCCACGCCTCCTCCCGCACCGCGAACGCCGCCCGCGCGTCCCCCGCCGCCAGGATCAGCATCTCGGCGTCCGTCCGGGTCGGCGGGGTGTCGGGGGAGACGTACGGGCGGTAGACCGGCAGCCGCACCAGCAGCTCGCGGATCGCCGTGCGCAGCGCCCACGGCGCGTGGTCGCGCAGCCGCGGTTCGGCGGCGCAGATCCGCACGGCGGTGCGCACCAGCCGCTCCACCTCGGCGGCCAGCTCATGCGTCACCACATGCCGCGCGGCGCGCCGCACGGTCGCCGGCCAGTCGCCGCCCAGGTCCTCGGGGGGTGCGGCGAAGCCGCGGTACTGCGCGGTCAGCTCCGCCAGCCCGGCCGGGTCGACGAACAGGCCGTCGATATGGTGCAGGGCGTCATAGCCGGTCGTGCCGGCGACCGGCCAGTGTGCGGGCAGCCGCTCGCCCCGGCCGAGGATCTTCTCCACGACGGTCCACCGGCCGCCGCCCGCCGCGGCCCGCACCTCCCGGTCCAGCCGCCGCAGATACCCCTCCGGATCGGCGAGGCCGTCCGGGTGGTCCACCCGCAGCCCGTCGATCACCCCGTCGCGCACCAGCTCCAGCAGCTTCCCATGGGTCGCCGCGAAGACCTCGGGGTCCTCCACCCGCACCGCGATCAGCTCGGAGATGGTGAAGAAGCGCCGATAGTTCAGCTCCGTGCGGGCCAGCCGCCACCAGCCCAGCCGGTACCACTGCCGGTCCAGCAGCTCGGGCAGCGGCAGCCCCTCGGTGCCGGCCCGCAGCGGGAACTCGTGGTCGTGGTAGCGCAGCGCCCCGTCCGCCACCCGCAGCGCGGCCAGCTCCTCGCCGAGCGGGCCGCCGAGGACCGGCAGCAGCACCTTGCCGCAGTGGCGGCCCCAGTCGATGTCGAACCACCGCGCATACGGTGAGGCGGGACCGTCCTTCAGCACCTCCCACAGTGGTCTGTTCAGCCGCTCCGGGGCGGGCACCGCCATGTGGTTGGGCACGATGTCGACGATCAGCCCGAGCCCATGGGCGTGCGCCGTACGGGCCAGGGCGCGCAGCCCCTCCTCGCCGCCCAGCTCCGCCCGCACGGCCGAGTGGTCGACCACGTCATAGCCGTGGGTGGAGCCGGGACAGGCTTCCAGCACCGGTGAGAGGTGCAGATGGGAGACGCCGAGCGCGGCCAGATACGGCACGGCCGCGCCCGCCGCCTCGAAGGGGAAGGCGGGCTGCAGCTGCAGCCGGTAGGTGGCGGTCGGCGCGGTGGACCCGGGCGCGGTGCGGTCGGACGTCATAGAACGTACGTACCCACAACCCGCACGGCATCAGATCGAAGCATCCGCCAAACACTCGTACGAGGGTTTCTTCGTCCGAACGGGAACCCGCCCCGTCCCCCTCCACACACACCACAGTCCCGCGGGGCTACCCCGGTCGCTGCAGCACCAGCAGGCTCCGGTCCACCAGCGTCAGCCGGTCGCCCGCCGCCACTTTCGCCCCGCTGCCGGGCTCCACGCCCTCCGGCAGCGAGGTGTCCACGACCAGCTGCCACTGCTTGCCGTGGTCGACGGGCACCGTGAAGTCCAGCGGCTCGTGGTGCGCGTTGAACATCAGCAGGAAGGAGTCGTCGGTGATCCGCTCCCCGCGCGGCCCCGGTTCGGAGATCGCGCTGCCGTTGAGGAAGACCGTCAGCGACTTGGCGTGCGCCGCCTGCCAGTCGCGCTGCCGCATCTCCTCGCCCTCGGCCGTGAACCATGCGATGTCGGACAGCTCGTCGTGGGTGCCTTCGACCGGCCGTCCGTGGAAGAAGCGGCGCCGCCGGAAGACCGGGTGGTCGCGGCGGAGCCAGATCAGCGAGCGGGTGAAGCGCAGCAGCTCCAGGGCCGACGCGTCCGCCTCGGAAGCCTGGGACGTCCCGGCCGCCCCGGCCGACGCGTCCCCCTCGGCCGCCCGGACAGCCGCGTTTCTGCGTTCCGGCCAGTGCACCCAGGACCCCTCGTTGTCCTGGCAGTACGCGTTGTTGTTGCCGTGCTGGGTGCGCGCGAACTCATCGCCGTGGCTGAGCATCGGCACGCCCTGGGACAGCATCAGCGTGGCGATGAAGTTGCGCATCTGGCGCTCGCGCAGCGCCCGCACCGCCGGGTCGTCGGTCTCGCCCTCGACCCCGCAGTTCCATGAGCGGTTGTAGCTCTCGCCGTCCTGGTTGCCCTCGCCGTTGGCCTCGTTGTGCTTCTCGTCGTACGAGACCAGGTCGCGCAGCGTGAAGCCGTCGTGGCAGGTGACGAAGTTGACGGAGGCCAGCGGTCGCCGCCCGTCGCTCTGGTAGAGGTCGGAGGAGCCGGTCAGCCGGGAGGCGAACTCGGCGAGCGTGCGCGGCTCGCCCCGCCACAGATCGCGCACCGTATCGCGGAACTTGCCGTTCCATTCGGTCCACAGGGGCGGGAAGTTCCCCACCTGGTAGCCGCCCTCGCCGACGTCCCAGGGCTCGGCGATCAGCTTCACCTGGCTGACCACCGGGTCCTGCTGCACCAGGTCGAAGAACGAGGACAGTCGGTCCACCTCGTGGAACTGCCGGGCCAGGGTGGCCGCCAGATCGAAGCGGAAGCCGTCGACCCGCATCTCGGTCACCCAGTAGCGCAGCGAGTCCATGATGAGCTGGAGGACGTGCGGACTGCGCATCAGCAGGGAGTTCCCGGTGCCGGTGGTGTCCGTGTAGTACCGCCGGTCGCCCGCCAGCCGGTAGTACGAGGCGTTGTCCAGGCCCCGGAAGGACAGCGTCGGCCCCAGGTGGTTGCCCTCGGCGGTGTGGTTGTAGACGACATCGAGGATCACCTCGATACCGGCCTGGTGCAGGGCGCGTACGGCCGACTTGAACTCCAGGACCTGCTGTCCCCGGTCGCCCCAGGAGGCGTAGGCGTTGTGCGGGGCGAAGAACCCGATGGTGTTGTAGCCCCAGTAGTTCGACAGACCCGCGTCGGCCAGCCGGTGGTCGTGCACGAACTGGTGCACCGGCATCAGTTCGAGCGTGGTGACGCCCAGTTCCGTCAGATGTTCGATGATCGCGGGGTGCGCGAGCGCCGCGTAGGTCCCGCGCAGCTCCTCCGGGAGCCGCGGATGGCGCATGGTGAGGCCCTTGACATGGGCCTCGTAGATGACGGTGCGGTGGTAGTCGGTGCGCGGCGGCCGGTCGTCGCCCCAGTCGAAGTAGGGGTTGACCACGACCGAGGCCATGGTGTGCGGGGCAGAGTCGAGGTCGTTGCGCTTCTCGGGCCGGTCGAAGTGGTAGCCGTAGACCTCCTCGCCCCAGTTGATCTGTCCGCTGAGCGCCTTGGCGTACGGGTCGAGCAGCAGCTTTGCGGAGTTGCACCGGTGGCCGCGCTCCGGCTGGTACGGGCCGTGGGCCCGGAAGCCGTAGCGCTGCCCGGGCATGATCCCCGGCAGATAGGCGTGGCGTACGAAGGCGTCGGTTTCGCGCAGCTCCACCGCGGTCTCCGAGCCGTCGTCGTGCAGTAGGCACAGCTCGATCCGCACGGCGGCCTCGGAGAAGACCGCGAAGTTGGTTCCGGCGCCGTCGTAGGTGGCGCCCAGGGGGTAAGCCTGTCCCGGCCAGACCTGCATGCGTCGACTCTTCCACTTCTGCCCCGGGGCCCGCGAGCACCCCTGGCGCCGGACGAGGAGGGACGAGGAGGAATCCTTGCCCAACTCGCGCCCTGGCGTAGCACTTTCGCCACAACTTCCTGGAAACGGAGGCAACCTGCGACGAGATCGGTTCGTCCTACGGGGTGACTCCGCATACTGGATCTCCCGGTATGCGGTCCCATGCGACCTGAGGGGTGTTTGGGGGAGAATGTGCGCACAGTAATGCACCGCCACCTGGGCAAGGTGGTGGCCGGTGCGGCCATCGCGGTCACCGCCACTGCGGTGATGGTGGGGGTGACGCTTCCGAGCGACGCGTCCGGCCAGGAGAAAGGCGCGGCGGCGGGGCGCGACGGCGGCCCGCAGAGCTCGACGGCCGAGCAGGGCAAGTCGGCGCGGCAGCAGCCCGCTGTCGTGGAGTCCGCCCCCGCTCAGGGGAAGACGGGCACCGGCCGGGATCCGCTCACGGACGACGAGATGAAGCGCGCCGAACAACTCGCGGTGGGTCGGAGCCTCCGCGACAGCGGTGAGAACGTCACCGGCGGCAAGGGCCCGCAGCGGCTGGCCACCGACCTCGCGGAGCTGTCTCCCGAGGAGGCGGCACAGGCCGACCCGCCGCGCCGCGCCGAGGTCTCGTACTACGACTACAAGGATGACGCCTACGTCATCAAGACCGTCGACCTCGCCTCCGGCAAGGTCGAACACACCGAAACCCAGCACGGCGTCCAGCCGCCGCCGACCCGCGACGAGGCACGTGAGGCCGCCCGGCTGCTGATCGCCGACAAGCTCGGCGACGGCCTCAAGCGGGACTACAAGGACGCCACCAGCAGAGCGCTGACCGGCCCCGACCAGCTGACCGTCACCGGCTTCGTCTACCGCGTAGACGAGGAGAACGCCGGGCCGGCCGCCCTCGCGGACTGCGGGAAGCACCGCTGCGTACGGCTGTTCACCCGGGTCACGGGCGGACAGTGGATCGACACCCGCCAGCTGGTGATCGACCTGAGCGACCGCACCGTCCACCGGCTCGGCTGACGGCCCGTCCGCCGCGCGCTGCGAGCTCCTTTCCGCACACCCTTACGTTCATCACAGGAGTACCTCCATGCCTGAAAGAAGGCTTCGCCGTGCCCGCGCCCGGGTCGCGGCGGCCCTCGGCGCCTCCGCGCTCATCGGGGTCACGGGCGTCGCCGCCGGTCCGGCCGGCTCCGCCCAGGCCGCCCCCAAGGCGCCCGCGAAGGCCCCGGCCGCCGCGGCCGACTGCTCGGCCGCGTACAAGATCGAGCAGAAGCTGGACGGCGGCACCACCTGGCGGATGTGCTGGCACTACGACAGCAAGGCCGGGCTCGTGCTCGACAACGTCTCGTACCAGCCCAAGGGCGAGGCCGCCCCGATCAAGGTGCTGACCAGCGCGAAACTCGCCCAGATCCATGTGCCGTACGACGACGGCAGCAATGAGTACGACGATCTCACCGGCCAGGACTTCGCCCAGGGGCTGCAACAGCTCGACCCGGCCGAATGCCCCGGCGGCACCATCAAGACCGTCCGCGTCCCGGGCGCATGGGACCCGGATCACCCGGATGTGAAAGGTCTGTGCGCCACCACCCGAGCCCGCGGCCACGCCTACCGCATGGGCGCCGGCGGTCCGGACGGCAACAAGGTCTACCAGCTCCAGGGCAAGGACCTGCTCCTCTACACCGTCAACATGGTCGGCTGGTACGAGTACATCACCGAGTGGCGGTTCTCCGGCGACGGCACCATGACCATGCAGGTCGGCGCCACCGGCACGCTCTCCCCGCTCGACTACGACGCGGGCGACGGCCGCGGCTGGCCGATCGGCAAGGGCGCCAAGGACTACGCCACCAGCCACGCCCACAACGTCTTCTGGCGGCTGAACTTCGGCCTCGACGGCTCCCCCAAGAGCAAGGTCGAGCAGTACGACTCCAAGACCACCACGGCCACCGGCCAGAAGCCCAAGACCAAGACCACCCGCACCCAGGTCACCAAGGAACTGGCCGGGGACGCCGCGGCCCAGCGCTGGTGGCGAGTCGTGTCCACCGCGGGCAAGAACAAGGACGGCCATCCGCGCAGCTACGAGATCGTGCCCGGCCACACCAGCAAGTTCCCCGGCCGCAGCTACACCAAGCACGACGTTTACTTCACCGAATACAACAAATGCGAGCAGTTCGCCAGCAACAACCCGCGCAGCTGCAGTGTGGGCAAGAGCGTCGACAAGTGGGTGAACGGCGAGACCCTCAAGCACCCCATCGTGTGGGTCAACATCGGGTTCCACCACATCGCCCGCGATGAGGACCAGGAGCCCATGCCGGTGCACTGGCAGGGCTTCCAGCTCGCCCCCCGGGACGTCACCGCTATGAATCCGCTCACGCCTTCTGCACTGTCTGATCACAACGGCCATACACAAGAAGAAGGTTGACCGTAAGGTCGATCGATCGAGCTGCACCGCCCCCGTCCGCCGCAGTAGTCTGCGGTGATCGTTGGATGGGGGCGGAAGGCGGTGCACAGGTGAGCTCGGGCGGGCTGGAGCTGCCTTCTGGGGACGCGGTTCCCGGGGGTGACAGCGCCACCGACACACCCCCCGGTGCGGTGTCCCTGGTACAGCCGGTGGAGATCGGAGCGGAACTGGACTGGGGCGCCGACGCCTGGGCCGAGGTGCGCACCCGCGCACGCCGGGCCGGGCGGGCCTACATCTGGCTGAACCTCGTCGAGCAGCGGCTGCGCGCGGTCGTGGCCGCCGTGCTCCGCCCCATCTACGAGCCGGTCCACGACGACGACTGGGTCGTCGCCGCGGCCGGTCCCGCCGGGCAGGAGTGGGTGCAGCGCGCCGTCGCCGTACGGGAGGTGAGCCGCCGCAAGGGCTATCTGCTGGACCCGGCCGACGACAACGTCCTCAGCTTCCTCACCCTGCCGCAGCTGCGCGAACTCCTCGTCCAGCACTGGCCGTGCTTCGAGCCGTACCTCGATGACCGGCGCGAGGTGGAACTGGCCCTGGACGAGCTGGAGGTCGCCCGCAACGTCGTCTCCCGCAACCGGGCCCTGTCCGTGACCGTCCTGGCCCAGGCCGAGCGAGCCTCCGCCCGGCTCCTGGACATCCTCGGCAGCGGCACCGGCACCCCCTCCGCCGACCGGCTGCCCATCGACGCCGTCGAGGATCTGGTGGGGGACCGGTACGCGGACGTCGTGGGGGTCCACCCCGACCGTGTACGGCTGCAGCGGCAGCTGCCCGTCGAGGACCTGTTCGGCAACGCCCGCCGCCTCGACGCCGTCGGCATCGGGCTCAACCTCCTGGTCCAGAACTACTCCGGCCGCCGGCTGGTCCGGCTCGCCGAGGCCGGCTGCCGGGCCCGGCTGCTGTTCCTCAACCCGGCCAGCAGCGCGGTGCGGCGGCGCGAACGCGAGCTGGGGCTCAAGAAGGGCGAGATGAGCCGGTCGGTGGAGATGAACATCCTCCATATGCGGCGGGTGCGCGCCCGGCTGCGCGACCCCGGCGCGTTCGAGATCCATGTCTTCGACGAGACCCCGCGCTTCACCGCCTACCTGGTCAACGGCGACGGCTCCGACGGTCTGGCCGTCGTCCAGTCGTATCTGCGCAAGGCCCGGGGCATCGAGGCCCCGGTGCTGGTGCTGCGCGGCGGCGGGCGCGGGCACGATGTGGTTCGGGACGGGCAGGACCTGAGCCGCGACGGCGACAACGGGCTGTTCGGTACGTACCGGGAGGAGTTCGAGAGCGTGTGGGCGGACTCCCGGCCGGTGTCCTGACCTGCGCTGTCAGCGGTCGTCGGGGGCTTCCGGCGGCTGTCAGTGGCGGCGGTTAGCCTCCCGGCATGCCGGATTCCTACACCATGCTGTGGACCAACGACCTGTGTGCGTACCTCAAGAAGGAGGGATACGAGGGCGAGCGCCTCGTGATCCTCTTCGGCGGGCCGTTCCAGTCGATGCCCAGCTTCCTGCGCGCCGGGGTCAAGGAGGGCGACCACATCTACCCCGTGCGCGCCTTCCGCAAGCGGCTGTGGGCGCTGGGCCGCATGGAGGTGGGCCGGATCCTTCCGTACGACACGGTCGGCGAGCTGACCACCGACGAGGACTACGCCCGGGTGCTGCGCTGGCGGGCGCTGAAGGCCGGGGGCGGGGTGAGCGAGGTGCTGCTCGGCCCGCCCGGTTCGCCCCTGCGGTTCGACCGGGCGGTGCCGCCCGACCTCCTGGCCTCCTTGACCTACCGCTCCCGGCGGGGCGAGCGCCGCATCAAGCACGTCGAGGACGGCGAGTTGAAGCGCTCCCACAGCGTCCAGGGCATCTATCGGCTGGCCCCCGAGTCGGCGGCGGCCATGGCCGCGCTGGTGGCCGGCTGAAGGAGGCCATCGGTAGGGGCAGGGCCGCCGGTACGGGCAGGGCCGCCGGTACGGGCCCGGATGGTGCGGGCCGTCCAGCGGCCTTCGGTGCGGGCGATACGGACCGGGTGGCCGAAACAGGCGCTGATCGGCTCCGTGGTGACCACCTCGTCGGCCGCCCCGGAGGCCAGGGCGCGCCCCTCGCGCAGCAGCAGGGCGTGCGTGGTGCCGGCCGGCAGCTCCTCCAGATGGTGCGTCACCAGGACGGTCGCGAGCTCTGGATGGTCGCGCGCCAGCGCGTCCAGGCTGTCCAGCAGCTGCTCGCGCGCCGCCAGGTCCAGGCCGGTGGCCGGCTCGTCGAGCAGCAGCAGACGCGGGCGGGGCATCAGCGCCCGGGCGATCAGCACCCGGCCGCGCTCGCCCTGGGACAGGGTCGGCCACGGGGCGTCCCGCCGGTCGCCCACCCCCAGCGTGTCGAGCAGCCGCTCGGCCTGCTCCAGCCGGCCGGGCTCGGGCCGTCGGCGCGGAACGGCCTCGACGGTGTTGGTCAGCCCGGTCAGCACCACGTCCCGCACCCGCAGCGGGGAGCGCAGCGGATGGCGGGGGTTGACATGGCCGACGAGGGTGCGCAGCTCCCGCAGGTCCACCCGGCCCAGCGTGTGCCCGAGGACCTGCACCGTGCCCCGGGTGGGGTGGGTCAGCGCGCCGAGCAGGCCGAGCAGGGTGCTCTTGCCCGCGCCGTTGGCGCCGAGCAGCGCCCAGTGCTCGCCCTCGCATACGGTCAGCGAGATCGACCGCAGCAGATACCGGCCGTCGCGTACGACGTCGACATCCTCGGCCCGCAGCACGGGAGAGCCGGTCATCGCACCTCCTCCCCGGCAGGGCTGAGGGGATCGACGAGAGCCATGACGGCCTCCAGATGCCGGGTGGTGGCGGCGATCGCGGCCGTGGCGTCGCCGCGCGCCAGGGCGTCCAGCAGATCCGCGTGGGCGCAGGACAGATCGGGCAGCCCGGTCTCGTACGTCACCATCTCGACCAGCGCCTCGCGCAGCACCGGCAGCACGGAGGCGAACAGGCCGAGCAGCACGGCGTTGCCCGACAGCTCGACGACCGTCCGGTGGAACTCCAGATCGGCGTCCACAAAGGCGGCGGGCCCGGCCTCGGCGGCCTCCTGCCGCCGCTTCAGGTCCGCGGTGAGCCGGGCGATGTCCTCGGGGCGGGTCCGCCGGGCGGCCAGCCGGGCGGCCTCCACCTCGAGGGCCCGGCGCACCTCGTAGACCTCCAGCAGCCGGGCGCGGCGCAGCAGGTGCCGCAGGTCCAGCTCCCCGGCCGCGTCGGCCTGCCCGGTCTGCTCGGCCTGCCCACTCTGCCCGGGCTGCCCGGTCTGCCCGGGCTGCCCGGTCTGCCCGGGCTCGGTCCGGGTGACGAACGTGCCCGAGCCGTGGCGCACATCCAGCAGACCGTCCCGGGCCAGCAGTCGTACGGCCTCCCGTACCGAGGACCGGCCGACGCCCAGCTCGGCCGCGAGCATCACCTCGTTGGGCAGCCGCTCGCCGCGCTCCCAGCGCCCCTCGCGCAGCATGTCCCGCAGCGCGCCTTCGACCTGCGGTACGACAGGCCCGTGCCGCAGCCTGGTCGGCTCCGCCATGCCCCCACCTCTCCCGATCATGTCTGACGGCGGGGACTCTAACACGAGTCCTCAGACGTCTGAGGACTTGCCGCCCCAGTCGGCTCATCGCCCCGGTGGGCCCGGGGCGTTGTCAGTGGTGCGTGGGAGGGTGGTGCACACCAGGGGGAAGTGAAGGAGGGCCGGTATGGGCTGGCACCGGGAGCTGTTGATCGGATTCGACCTCGAGACCACGGGCACGGACCCGGCGGAGGCGCGGATCGTGACGGCGGCCGTGGTCGAGGTGAGGGGCGGGGAGCCGGTCGGGCGGCGCGAGTGGCTGGCCGATCCGGGCGTGACCATTCCGGACGACGCCGTGGCCGTGCACGGCATCACCACCGAGCGGGCGGCGGCCGAGGGACGCCCCGCCCGTGAGGTGGCCGATGAGATAGCGGACGTGCTGGTGGCCCACTGGCTGGCGGGCGCGCCGGTGGTGGCGTACAACGCGGCGTTCGATCTGAGCCTGCTCGCAGCCGAGTTGCGGCGCCATGGGCTGCCCTCGCTGGGCGAGCGGCTGGGCGGCGCCGAGACCGGCCCGGTCGTGGATCCGTACACGATAGACCGGGCCGTCGACCGGTATCGCAAGGGCAAGCGCACGCTGGAGGCGGTGTGCGGGGAGTACGGGGTGGTCCATGAGCGCGCCCATGACGCGGGGGCGGACGCGCTGGCGGCGGTCCACGTCGCCTATGCGGTCGCGGAGCGGCACGGCCAGGTGGCGGGTCTTGACCTGTGGGAGCTGCACCGCCGGCAGGTCGTCTGGTACGCCCAATGGGCGGCCGATTTCCAGGCCTGGCTGCGCCGCAAGGGCACGCCGGACGCGGTGGTCGATGGCCACTGGCCACTCCACGAGGCCGAGGACGAGGCTGAGGCCGAGGTGGGGGCGGAGGCGGTGGCGGGCTGACCGCCCCGCGGTGGGGCAGGTGCGGCAGGCCTTGGCAGGGCGGCGGCTCTTCGGCGCGCCGCCTCCTCGGGGCGGCCGGTCGGACGCGACGACCGGTCAGAACGCGTACCAGCGGACCGTGGGATCGCCGTCCCGCAAGGAGGCCACCCGGCGGCGGAATTCGGTGAGCGCGGCCGGATTGCCCGGTGCGTGCTGGGCCACCCAGGCGCAGCTCGCGATCTCCCGCGCGCCCCGCAGCACCGCGCAGCCGTCCCACTCCCGCACATCCCAGCCGTACGCCGCCACGAACTCGTCGTACGCGGCCGGGCCGAGCCCGTAGCGGTCCCGGGTGAGGGCCATGACGACGAGGTCGTGCTCGCGCAGGTCGTGGGAGAAGGTCTCCAGGTCGACCAGCACCGGTCCGTCGGGGCCGATATGCACATTGCGCGGCAGCGCGTCGCCGTGCACCGGGCCGGGCGGCAGCCGCGGGGTGAGCTCCGCGGCAGCCGCCGCGGCCTCGTCCCGGCGGGCCCGCAGATACGCCGCGTCCGCCGGGGCGATCGCGTCCCCGGCCAGCCGCAGCCAGCGCTCGACGCCGCCCAGCAGATCGCGGCCCGGCAGGGCAAAGGGCGGATCGGGCAGGGCGTGCACCAACTGCAGCAGCGCGCCGAGGTCGCGGGGGCCGGCGGGGCATACGGGCTCGGGGAGCTGCTGCCAGTAGGTGACGAGGTGGCCGCCGAAGGGGAGGGGCTGCTCCGGGCCGTAGCGGCGGTCCGGGCGCACCGCGGGCAGACCCTCTCGCGCCAGCCAGTCGGCGACCTGGAGTTCTCGCGCGGCCCGGTCCCACACCTCCAGATCGCGGCTGATCCGTACCACGAGGGACAGGCTGTCGACGGCGAAGACGGCGTTCTCGCCGAGCGCCAGCAGCCGCGCGTCGGCGGTGCCCGCCCGGTACGGCGGCAGCGCGGCGGTGAGCACCGCGCGCGCCCGCTCCTCGGTCAGCGCCGCGTTCCCCATACCGTGCCTCCTCCGCTCTCCTCATCCGCGCCTGGCTCGATCTCCGCCCCGGGCTCGCCCTTGGGTCTGCCCATCATGCCGTCCGGCCGGGAGCCGACGGCGCCGGGCCCCGGCGCCGACGAGCCGCCGGAGCGGGCGCCCCGAGCGGTGGCCGCGCCCAAGTCCCGTACAGACCAAGGAGATCCAAGGAGATCCAAACGCTTGACTGCGCCGCGCACCCTCCGCACGATGACGTGGGCCTCCGCACCGAGCGCCCTGATTCAGCCACACTGAGATGCGCCCTAAGGAGCCCTTCGCCGTGACATCGATGGCCGCAATGGCGCGGCCGGGCAACAGACCGCCGGGCAACAAGCCGCCGGACGGGAGGCCCGGTCGCGGCGCGTGGTTCCTGGTCCTGCCCGCACTCATACCGATCCTCGTGCTCAGCGTCGGTCCCCTGCTGTACGGGATCGCGCTGGCCTTCACCGACTCCCAGTCGGGCCGCACCCGCCCCACCCAGTGGACCGGCCTGCTCAACTTCCAGGACCTGGCGCAGGACCGGCTCTTCTGGGAGTCCTTCCGCATCGGTCTTCAGTGGGCGGTCGGGGTGACGGTCCCGCAGTTCGTACTGGCGCTGGGACTGGCGCTGCTGCTCAACCAGAACCTCCGCTTCCGGTGGCTGGCGCGCGCCCTCGCGATCGTCCCCTGGGCGATGCCGGAAATCGTCGTCGGCATCATGTGGCGGCTGGTCTACCAGCCCGACGCGGGCCTGCTGGGCGACGCGCTGGGCACCGACAAGGACTGGCTGGGCGACCCCACGACCGCCCTGCCCGCCGTCATCGTGGTCGGCGTCTGGGCGGGCATGCCGCAGGTGACCGTCGCGCTGCTGGCCGGTCTCGCCAATGTGCCCCGTGAGCTGCACGAGGCCGCGGCGGTGGACGGGGCCGGCGCCTGGCGCCGGTTCCGCACCGTCACCTGGCCCGCCATCCGGCCGATAGCCCTCGCGATCAGCGCGCTCAGCTTCATCTGGAACCTCAACTCCTTCGCGCTGGTCTACGTCCTGACCAACGGCGGCCCCGGCGGCCGCACCCGGCTGCCGATGCTCTTCGCGTACGAAGAGGCGTTCCGCTACGGCCAGTTCGGCTACGCGGCGGCGATGGGCTGCGTCCTGGTCGCGGTGGTGTCCGTACTGCTCGCCGTGTATCTGGTCGGCCGGCTGAGGGGAGACGACCGATGAAGCGCATGGGCGCCATGGGCACCCGTCGGACGGCCCGCGCCGGGCAGTACCTCGCGCTGCTGTGCTACCTGGCCTTCCTCGTCCTGCCCTTCCTGTGGCTGATGTCCACTGCCTTCAAGCCGCCCCGCGAGCTGGCGACCCTGGACCCGCACTGGATCCCCGACCACCCCACCCTGGACAACTTCCGCCAGGCGTTCGACGAGCAGCCGCTCCTCCAGGCCGCGGCCAACAGCCTGATCGCCGCCGCCTGCGCCGCCGTCATCGCCGTCGCCCTCGCGACCCCGATGGCGTACGTCATGGCCCGCCACCGGTCCCCGCTGTCCCGCGCGGCCACCGGCTGGGTCGTGGTCAGCCAGGCGTTCCCGCTGGTGCTGGTGATCATCCCGCTGTTCCTGATCCTTAAGAACCTCAGCCTGATCGACTCCCTCGCGGGCCTGGTCGCGGTGTACGTGGTGTGGGCGCTGCCGTTCGCGCTGTGGATGCTCACCGGGTACGTCCGTGCCGTGCCGCGCGAACTGGAGGAGGCCGCGGCCGTGGACGGCGCGGGCAAGGCGCGCATTCTCGTCTCGGTGACCGCCCCGCTGCTCGCCCCGGGGATCGTGGCCACCGCCCTCTTCGCCTTCATCACCTCCTGGAACGAGTTCTTCTTCGCCCTGGTCCTGCTCAAGTCGCCGGAGAAGCAGACCATGCCGGTCATCCTCACCCACTTCATCGGCGCGGAGGGCGTGGCCGACCTCGGTCCGCTCGCCGCGGCCGCGCTGCTCGCCACGATCCCCTCCCTCGTCCTGTTCGCCGTCCTCCAGCGGCGGATCACGGGCGGGGTGCTGGCCGGGGCGGTGAAGCACTGATGCGCCGCAGGCACTTCCTCGCCGGGGCGCTGGCCGCGCCCGCCACCGCCGCACTGCTGCCCGCCTCCGCGCTGCTGTCCGCCTGTTCGGCGGACCGGCGCCGCCGCTCGGCCGATGGCACGGTCACCCTGCGCTTCCAGTCGCTGGCCTGGCAGCAGGAGTCCATCGCCGTGAACAAGCAGCTGGTCGCGGAGTGGAACGCGGCCAACCCGAAGATCCGGGTGAGTTACGTCCAGGGCAGTTGGACCGGCGTCCACGACCAGCTGCTGACCGCCTTCGAGGGCGGCGAGCCGCCCGACATCATCCACGACGCCACCGACGACCTCGCGGACTTCGCGTACGGTGGCTCGCTGGCCGACCTCACCGGTCTGCTGCCCCGGCGCCTCGAGGAGGACATCCCGCAGGAGAGCTGGGGGACCGCGACGTTCGGCGACGGCATCTACGGCGTGCCGTTCCTCCAGGAGCCGCGCATGATCATGGCGAACCGCGCCCTGCTGGAGGCGGCGCGGGTGCGGATCCCGACCGCGCGGGACCCATGGAGCTGGGAGGAGTTCGAGGAGGTCGCGGGGCGGCTGACGCACAAGGGCACCTACGGGGTGGCCTGGCCGCTCAAGGAGCCCGTCTCCGCGACCCTCAACCTGTCGCTGTCCACCGGCGGCCAGGTCTTCCACCGGAGCGCCGACGGCAAGGTCACCATTCGCTTCGACGCCGCCGACCAGGCGGTCCCCGCCGTCATCCAACGCCAGTTGGGCGCCGATCGCTCCGGCTCCCGGTCGACCCTCGGCATGGGCGGCTCGGACACCCTGCCCGGCTTCTTCGGCGGCAAGTACGCGATGGTGCCGCTCGGCTTCTCGTACCGCCAGCAGCTCGTGCAGCAGGCGCCCAAGGGCTTCGCGTGGACCGTCCTCCCGGCGCCCGCGGGGCCGGGCGGAGACCAGCGGCAGGGCGTCAGCCCGCAGACGCTGTCGATCGCCGAGGACTGCCCGTACAAGGAGGAGGCGGTCCGTTTCATCGACTTCTTCCTCCGGCCGCGCAACATGGTGCGGCTCGCGCGCGGCGACTGGCTGCTGCCGACGGGCACCCGCGCCCTGGCCGATCCCGCGCTGCGCACCCGTGAGCACGGCTGGGCGACCGGCACGGCCCTGGCGCCCGCGCTGCGCCCGGCGCCCGCCCAGACGGTGCGCGGCTATCCGGAGTGGAAGGACAAGATCGCCACGCCGGGGCTCCAGGAGTACTACGGCGGCGAGATCGGGATGGCGGAGCTGAGAGAGCGACTGGTGGACGACGGAAACCTGGTGCTCGCCCGCTACCAGCGATAAGAGCGGAGGCAGGAGGACTACGAGAGCGGAGGCAGGAGGGCTGCCGAGGTTGCACGAGACGTCTCGTCTCGTTTAATGTCGCGGCCGTGGCCGAACCCTTCGACGCCCTCCTGTGCCCGCTGTGCGGCGACGGCCTCCGGCCCCGTACCGGGGCGCTCGGCTGCGCCCGAGGCCACGCCTTCGACATCGCCCGCCAGGGATACGCCAGCCTGCTCGTCGGCGGCACGTCCACCGCGAGCGCCGACACCGCGGCCATGGTCCGGGCGCGGGCCGCGTTCCTCGGGGCCGGGCACTACGCGGGCCTCGCGGACACTCTCGCGGAGCTCGCCGCGCCGCTGTGCCCGCCCGGCGGCACCGTGCTGGACGCCGGGGCGGGCACCGGCTACTACCTGTCCGCCGTACTGGACACCGTCCCCGGCGCGGTCGGTCTCGCGCTGGACACCTCCAAGCACGCGCTGCGGCGCGCCGGGCGAGCCCATCCGCGCGCGGGCGCCGCCCGCTGGGACCTCCGGCGGCCGCTGCCCGTACGGACCGGTTCGGTCGATGTGCTGCTCAATGTGTTCGCGCCGCGCAACGGCGGGGAGTTCCGCCGCGTACTGCGGCCCGGCGGGGCGCTGCTGGTGGTCACCCCCACGGAGCGCCATCTCGGCGAACTCAGGCCCTCCATGGGCCTGCTGTCGGTCGACCCCGCCAAGGAGGCCCGGCTGCGCCGTGCGCTGGACGGCCACTTCCGGCTGGAGCGCACCGCGTCCTACGACCGTACGGTCGCGCTGACCGCCGAGGACGCGGAGCACGCGGCGGCCATGGGGCCCTCGGCCCACCACCTCGACGCGGCTGAGGTGCGTCGCCGGGCGGCCCGTCTGGCCGCCCCGCTGCGGGTGACCACGTCCTTCCGGCTGGCGGTCTACCGGCCCTGTCGACACGGCTGACAGGCGCCCGCCTGACAGGCCGGTGCCATGGACCCGCTCCCTCCGGGAGACCGTTACCGACCGCGAAAGGTTGTGTCCGACTGACCTTGTGTCCTTTCTTAACGGCTTCTTACCGTCGGGTGAACTCTTGACCAATGCCGGAAAGTTGGACATGCGCCCAGACATACCGCCACTCGCCGAAGTGCGCCGGATCACCGAGAAGAAGCGCGACGCGTGGTGGACCGTCCTGCTCGTGGACCCCGTTGCCACACCGCTGGTCCGCTGGACCGCGATGCACACCCGCGCCACCCCGAACCAGCTCACCTGGGGTGCGTTCCTCGTCGGCCTCGGGTCCGCCGCCTGCTTCGCACAGGGGGACTGGCGCTGGCTGCTGCTCGGCGCCCTGCTCTACCACGTCAGCTTCATCTTCGACTGCATGGACGGCAAGCTCGCCCGGCTGACCGGCACCGGCTCGGTCTTCGGCGCCTGGCTGGACTTCGTCTTCGACCGGATCCGGGTCCTGGTCTGTGCGGTCGCGCTGATGGGCGGCCAGTACGAGCGCACTGGGGATGTGCTCTACATCTGGCTCGCACTCGCCGTGACGTCCCTGGACGCGCTGCGCTATATCAACGCGCTCGAGACGTTCAAGATCCGGCACGGGATGCGCGAGCAGATCAAGGCCCGGATGCAGGCGGCCCGTGAGTCGCACAACGAGGCCGAACTCGCCTTCATGGAGGACCTGCTCCGGGAGAACCCCGAAGCCGATGTGGAGCACGACCGCGCCGTCGCGGCCAAGGCGGCGGGCGATACGGCGGCACAAGCGGAGTCGACGGCTGAGGAGGCGACGACGGTGACCGCGCCGGAGACCTCCGGCGAGCCCACGGTCGTCGATCTGCAGCGGGAGTTCCGCCGCCGCTTCCCCTGGTGGACACGGTGCCGCTCGTTCCTGACGCGGCACCGCGTCCGTGCCCATCTCATCAGCGGTATCGAGTTCCAGATGGGCGTGTTCATCATCGGGCCCGTCCTGGACTCGGTGGTGGCGGGGACCGTCGTCTCGGGCGTACTGCTGCTGGTCTTCGAGCTGGCCATCATCTACAAGCTGCTGCTGTCCACCCGGGACTTCACCCGCACCCTCAACTCCTTCGAGCCGACCGCCTGAGCACCGGTTATCCGGGCGTGCCGCTCAGCTCCTCGAACAGCAGCAGCCACTGCCGCGGTGTCGCATACGCCACCACGGCGTCCCGGCCGAGCCCCGCCCGCCGGAACGCGCGGTCCAGCCGCCGGGCGGGGTGCGCGCGGCGCAGCGATGCGTACAAGGTCCCGCCGACGCCGGAGAAGCCGAGCTCGACCATCCGCTCGTACCCGGCCCGCTCGGCCGCGCCCGTCAGCAGCGGCCGGGGGCGCCGCGTCAGTCGCAGGATCCCGCTGTCGACGCGCGGCACCGGCCGGAAGGCGGCGCGCGGCACCCGCCCGCACAGCTGCCAGTCGACGTCCGGCCAGGTCCGTACGGTCAGCAGGCTCCAGCGGCCGTAGTCCCCGGTGCGCTTACGGGCGTACTCCAGTTGGGTCATGAAGGTGGCCGAGGTCAGCCGGGGCGCCCGCAGACACCAGTCGACGATCTCGGAGGTGCGGGCGTAGGGCACATTGCCGACCACCGCGAACGGTTCGAGCGGTGGCCAGGAGGTCAGGAAGTCCTGGTGCACCACGCGCACATGGGAGTGCGCGGCCAGGCGCAGCCGCAGCCCCGGGATGAGATGGCGGTCGATCTCGTAGCCGATGAGCTCGCGGCAGCGCGGCGCGAGCGCTTCGGTGAGCGCCCCCTTGCCCATGCCGACCTCGACCACGAGACCGTCGTGGTGTGGCCGAGCGGCCCGCACCACGCGGGCGACGGCGGCCGGGTCGACCAGGAAGTTCTGCGAGAGCGTACGGCGCGCCAGATCGCGCTCTGAATAGCGCGGGTTCCGGGATGGATTGCGTGATGGATTTCGCTTGCGGGCCACAGCCGGCGGTCCTTTCGGAGCCGGGCGGGCGGCAGCAGCGCGGAACGGGCCCTGCCGCCCGTCCCGGAGTGAGTGATTCCTGGACTGGCGGGGGCCCTGGCCGAGGGCATGCGGAAGCGAGCCGTGAGGCGGTCAGGCGCGGAAGCCGCGAAGCGCAGCGGTGCGTACGGCTACGAAGCTCTCAAAGCCTCAGCGGTGAGCGGTTTGTCGAGGGGTGTCGAGCGCTCAGTGGCGAGCGGTCAACGGCTCGGGAAGGCGCTGGGCGCGTCCGGGCCGGCCAGGGCACCGGGGCCGCGCCGCGGGCGGCGGGTGAGCAGGAGAGAGGCGTTCACACACGCCACCCGGGCGAAGCCCCGGGAGTCGCGGATGAACGCGCCGATCAGAGATCCCATCGGTGAGTGCCTCCGCGTGTGCGTGTGCGTGTCGCGAGTCGAGATCCGCGACGTCTTTCGTACCTGCCGTCCGTGCCGTCAAAGCACGAACCGGCCGCGCGGCACAAGGGCCACGCGACCGGTTCACCGTAAGGACCCGTCCTAGCGGGCCGCAACCGATTTACGCTCCGGCTCCGGCTGCGCCCCGGCGACCGGGGCCGCCGCCGCGACCGGCCCGTCGTGGGTGAGGTCGGGCAGCCACTGCAGCCAGCGCGGCAGGTACCAGTTGCGCTCGCCGAGCAGCGACATGACGGCCGGCAGCAGCACCCCGCGGATCACGGTGGCGTCGATGAGGACCGCGGCCGCGAGGCCCACGCCCATCTGCTTCATGCTCTGCATCGACAGCGTTCCGAAGATCGCGAAGACCGCGACCATGATGACGGCGGCGCTGGTGACCACGCCCGCCGTGGTGACCACGCCGTGCACCACCGCGTCCTTGGTGGTCCGCCCGGCCATCCGCGCCTCGCGGATCCGGGAGACCACGAAGACGTGGTAGTCCATGCTCAGCCCGAAGAGGATCACGAAGAGGAACAGCGGCAGCCAGGACAGGATCGCCCCGACCCCCTCCGCGCCGACCAGGCCCGCGCCCCAGCCGTGCTGGAAGACCGCGGTCAGGACGCCGTACGCGGCGCCCACCGACAGCAGGTTGAGCACGATCGAGGTGATGGCGATCGTCAGCGACCTGAAGGACATCAGCATCAGCAGGAAGGCGAAGACGATGACGAAGGCGAAGACCGGCGTCACGGCCGAGCCGAGCTTGTCGTTGAAGTCCTTGGACTGGGCCGTGGAGCCGCCGATCGGGGCGTCGGCGATGCCGTCCACCTTGTCGAGCGTGTCCGGGCGCACCGTGTCGCGCAGGATGTTCAGGCTCTTCTCGCTCTTGGCCTCGTCGGAGCCGCCGACCAGCGGCACCTCGATGACGGCGAGGTTCTGGCGGTCGTGGACGATCACCTTCACCGGGCCCTTGGAGGCGCCCTTGGCGACCGCCTCGGCACGGAAGTCCTCGATCGCGGCGCGCACCGGCGCGGCGTTGATGTCATCGGCCTTGACGGCCACCCGGGCCGGAGAGGGCCCGCCGGGGAACGCCTCGTCCATGTGCTCGTACGCGGCCACGATCGGCAGGGAGTTGCCGAACTCCTGGTCCAGGGTGAGGTTCGCGGTGTTCATGCCCACGGCCGGGACGGCCACGGCGATCAGCACACCGCCCGCCAGCGCCACCGACAGCTTGGGCTTGCGCAGCACCCGCCCCAGCACCGCACGCCAGAAGCGGCTCTCGCCGTTGCTCCGGCTCTTGGCCCGGCCCAGGAACGGCACCCGGCCCTTTTCGACCCGCTCGCCCAGCAGCGACAGCAGCGCCGGGAGCACCGTCACCGAGCCGATCATCGCCACGGCCACCACCAGCAGGGTGGCCAGGCCCATCGCCTTGAACTCGGCGATACCGGTGAAGAGCATGCCCGCCATCGCCACGATGACGGTGAAGCCCGAGACGAGGATGGCCCGGCCGGAGGTGGCGGCGGCTATCCGCAGCGCGGTCTGCGCGTCCCGGCCGGCCGCCCGCTCCTCGCGTTCGCGCCGCAGATAGAACAGGCAGTAGTCGACGCCCACCGCGAGACCCACCAGCAGCATCACGGAGTTGGCGGTGTCGCTCATGTGCACGGCGTGGCTGACCACCGCCACCAGACCGGTGGTGGCCAGGAACGCGGTCATCGCGAGCAGGACCGGCAGCAGGGCGGCGACCAGCGCGCCGAAGGCGATCAGCAGAATGCCGAGGGCCACGGGCAGCGCCGAGTACTCGGCCTGCTGGAAGTCGTCGCCGAACGCGTCGTCGAACGCCTTCTGACCGCTCGCGTCGCCGAACTGCTCGATCCGCAGGTCCTTGTGCTCGCCCTGCGCCTTCTCCACCGCGTCCAGCACGGGCTGGACATGGTCGGTGGCCTTGTCGGGGTCGCCGCGCATATCGAACTGGACGAGCGCGGAGCGCCGGTCCGCGGAGATCGTCTTCGTCTCGTACGGCGAGGTGACGCCGGTGACCTGACCCGTGCCCTGGACGGCCTTGATCACCCCGTCGACGGCGGAGCGGAACGCCGGGTCGCTCGCCGTGACACCCTTGCCCTTCGCCTGGACGAGCACGGTTTCACCGGCCGGGTCTTTGATGCCGACCTCATCCAGAAGCTTCAGAACACGCCCGGACTCGCCCGGCATGCCCTCGCCGTCCGATACATCCACCCGGCCCGCCATCGACCCGACGGCGAGGGCGAGGATGACGAGCAGCACCCACCCCCCGACCGCGGTCCACCGGTGCCGGGCACTCCAACTGCCCATGCGGGCCGCGATTCCATGCGGCCTGTCCAAGTGGCCTGTGTCCGCCACGACGTCCCCCACTTCCCCAGATCTCCCGAAGATCTCCCGATGGCGGACTCGCTGCCGCCGACCTCGGCATGACGCTCATGACGCTATGGGGCGCGGGGGTGCCGTCCCATCCTGCTGTCCGGTGAACCGTCTGGCGGCCTTCTCCACCGAAAGGAGGGGGGATAGCCCTACCCCCGAGAATGCGGCCCCTTACACGTAAAAAGCCCGCGACCGCCCGACTGGTACCCCCAACGCCTCGTGAGTTCACCGAAGTTGCCTACGTCACACGTGGACGAGGATCTTGAATTGAGCGCGTCAATCAGCCAGGGTTTCCAGTCAGGCCGGAGCGGGTCCCCACCGATGCTCCGGCGCCGTTGCAAGACGAACCTTCCCCCCACAACCACACGAGGAGGATCCCTCGTCATGGCAGTTCACAAGCAATTCAACGCGCGTCGACTCACCTTGGCCACCGCCGTCGCCGCCGCCGTGGCAGCCGGCGCCTTCGTGGCCGTCCCGGCCGGTGCGTCCACCACCGCCCCGGCCGAGGGCACGGTCTACGGCACCCAGTCCGCGAACACCGTCAAGGGCAGCTACATCGTCCTGCTCAAGGGCGGCAAGACCATCAAGGCGCAGAGCACGGGCAAGGACCTCGCCCAGCGCTACGGCGGCACGCTGCGCCGCAGCTACGACTCCGCGGTCAACGGCTTCTCCGCCGGCGGCCTGACCGAGACCGAGGCCAAGCGGCTGGCCGCCGACCCGGCCGTCGCCAAGGTCGTCCAGAACCACCGCTTCACGATCGACGCCACCCAGGACAACCCGCCGTCCTGGGGCCTGGACCGCATCGACCAGGCCGACACCGAGGGCGACAAGAAGTACACCTACCCCGACGGCGCGGGCGAGGGCGTCACCGCGTACGTCATCGACACCGGCGTACGCATCAGCCACAAGGACTTCGGCGGCCGCGCCACCTCCGGCTTCGACGCCATCGACAACGACGACGACGCGAACGACGGCCACGGCCACGGCACGCATGTCGCGGGCACCATCGCCGGCGCCGACCACGGCGTCGCCAAGAAGGCCAAGATCGTCGCCGTCCGTGTCCTGGACGACCAGGGCTCCGGTACCACCGAGCAGGTCGTCGCGGGCATCGACTGGGTCACCGAGAACCACCAGGGCCCGTCCGTCGCCAACATGAGCCTCGGCGGCACCGTCGACGACGCCCTCGACGCGGCCGTCCAGAAGGCCATCGACTCCGGCGTCACCTTCGGCGTCGCGGCCGGCAACGAGTCCACCGACGCCAGCAAGGGCTCGCCCGCGCGCGTCAAGGACGCGATCACGGTCGCCTCCAGCACGGACGCCGACGAGCAGTCCGACTTCTCCAACTACGGCGACATCGTGGACATCTACGCCCCCGGCTCGGACATCACCTCCGACTGGAACACCGGCGACGACGCCACCAACACCATCTCCGGCACGTCGATGGCCACCCCGCATGTCGTGGGCGCCGCGGCGGTCTACCTCGCCGGCCACCCCGACGCCACCCCGGCCGACGTGGCCAAGGCGCTGACCGAGGGCGCGACCCCGGACAAGATCTCCAACCCGGGCGCGGGCACGCCGAACAAGCTGCTGAAGATAGTCGAGTAGGACCCGTACGACCCCGTGGCCGCCGCGCTCATCCCCCATGGAGCGCGGCGGTCCCGCTTCTCGGTCGGAAATGGCCCACGGAGCGCGGGTACAAGTGGCCCAGGGCCCCGGGCCACCCAACGGCTAAAGTCCCCAACGTGAACACACCTTCGAATACCGCGGACGCCACCACAACCCCCACGACTCCCACCAAGGTGGACCTGTACTTCGACCCCATCTGCCCCTTCGCCTGGGTCACTTCGCGCTGGATCCTCGAGGTCGAGCGCCTGCGCGACCTCGACCTGCGCTTCCGGGTGATGAGCCTGTCCGTCCTCAACGAGGGCCGCGAAGACCTTCCCCAGCGCTACCGCGACCTGCTGGAGGCGGGCTGGGGTCCCGTCCGCGTGTGCATCGCCGCCGCACAGCACCGCGGTGAGGAGGTCCTGCGCGACCTCTACACCGCGCTCGGCACCCGCATCCACAACCAGGGCAACGAGGACACCGAGGCCGTGATCCGCGAAGCCCTCGCCGAAGTCGGCCTCCCCGCCGACATCGCCTCGGCCGCGACCAGCACCGCCTACGACGATGCCCTCCGCAAGAGCCACCACGAGGGCATGGACCCCGTCGGCGAGGACGTCGGCACCCCGACCCTCCACATCGACGGCGTCGCCTTCTTCGGCCCGGTCCTCTCCTCCATCCCGCGCGGCGAGGACGCCCTGCGCATCTTCGACGGCGCCCGGCTGCTCGCGGGCTACCCGGACTTCTTCGAGCTCAAGCGGACGCGTACGGGGGACTTGGACTTCAGCTGACCAATAAATCTGTGGACGCCGCTCGAGCGCCCGGGAAATCCTTGGCGGCATGCGACAGGACGAGATCTGGGACGTCGAGACCGCCCAGGGCTATGACACCCCCGGCGCCGGCATGTTCGCCCCGGAGGTTCTGGACCCGACCGTCGACCGCCTCGCCGAACTCGCTGACGGCGGCCGGGCCCTCGAGTTCGCCATCGGCACCGGTCGTGTGGCCGTCCCGCTCGCGCAGCGCGGAGTGTCGGTCACCGGCATCGAGATGTCGCAGCCGATGATCGACCAACTGCGTACGAAGGCGGACGACGCGGCGATCCCGGTCGTCGTCGGCGACATGTCGACCGCGACCGCCGGCGCTCCGGCCACGTTCCGGCTCGTCTATCTCATCTACAACACCATCTCCAATCTGCTCACCCAGGCCGAGCAGGTCGCGTGCTTCCGCAACGCCGCCCGTCATCTCGCACCGGGCGGCCGGTTCGTCATCGAGCTGTGGGTCCCCGAAGTACGGAAGCTTCCCCCCGGCCAGCAGGCCCTGGTCTGGAAGTCCGAGGCCGGTTATATCGGCCTGGACACGTACGACGTACTGCGTCAGCACGTCGTCTCCCACCACTTCCGGTTCGGCGAGGGCAGGGAGGCGCGGCTGTTCCGCAGCCCGCACCGCTACATCTGGCCGACCGAACTCGATCTCATGGCCCAGCTGGCCGGGTTCGAGCTGGAGTCGCGGCACGCCGACTGGCAGGGAGCCGATTTCACGGCCGATTCGCGCTCCCACGTCTCGGTCTACCGACTCCCTCAGTGACTACCGTGCCGCTGCCTCCTGGCGCGGCGCGCCTCTGACGCCCATGCTGCCGGGCACCGAGAGGAGCGCGCCGTACCAGACGTTGGCCATCTTGCTGTAGCCGCCCGCGTTCGGATGCACTCCGTCGGCTAGGTCGGCCGTCGTGAGTGCCCGGTACATGTCAACGAGATGGACGCGCTTGCCGGCGTTCACCTTGCTCTGCACGATCCCGGGGATCGTCGCGTTGAAAGTACGGACGGTCGAGTCGGCGAAGGAGATGGGGATGATCGTGGCCACGAAGACCTCCGTATTGGGGGACGTGGCGGTGATGTGGTCGAGCAGGGTGGAGAGCCGGCCCGGTGCTCCGGCGGGGTCGCTGCCGTACATGTCGTTGGTGCCGATGTGCAGGAGTACGGTGCGCGGGGTGTAGGTGCGCAGCCAGTTCACGACGTTGCTGTCGATCTGGCCGATCGTCCACCCGGAGTGGCCTTCGTGGTTCCGGTCGCCGAGATTGCCCGGCCCGTTGGACATGGAACCGACGAAGTCGACGTTGTGGCCGCCTGCCACGAACTTCTGCCAGAGGTCGATGCGGTAGCCGCCGGGTACGTTGGCACCGTCGGTGATCGAGTCGCCGAGCGGCATGATGCGCACGCCGGCCCTGGGTGCGGCGGGGGCGGAGGCTGCGGCGTGGGCGGTGCCGGTTGCGGTGAACAGCGCGAGGATCAGGCCCGCGAGAGCGATGGTGCTGGTGACCAGGCGTCTTGTCCTTGTCATGATCGCCTTCCTTGGTGGGGGGCGGGATCACGAGGTCGCCTCTCGATCTCTGGCGACTCCGGAAAGGTGCTGAAACATTCCGGAGTGTGTTCCGAAGTTTTTCAGTCGGCAAGGGTCAAGACGCGCCATAACCATGGCGGTCGGCCAAGACCGCCGACCGGATCGCCGTCACCCGGATCGCCGCCAAGCCTTCCGGGTGCGCGGGGGCGGCAGGGGGAAGAGGTCCTTCAGGCTGTGCAGCGCCTCGCTGTCGATCCGGGCGTGGAAGACCTCGTCGTCGACGCGGAATTCGGGCACCGCGCGGAGCCCGGCGGCGGCCTCGGCGTTGAAGCAGGCCCGTAGGCCGAGGACCGCCCAGCCCGGATGGAAGGTCTCTGTCTCGCGCCGCTCGCCCATCGCCCACTTCAGGCCCCACTGGGCCAGTTCCAGGATCGCCGGTCCCAACTCCTCCGCCCATGCCCGCGATCAGGCGCCCCTCCGACAGGCGGTCGAGGGTGGCGAGTTGATGCTACTTAACTGGTCAGGACGGCCCGCGAGGTCTGCCCGTACTCCAACGCCACGCGCGACAACCTAGACGTGGCGCTGATGGTCAACGGCGCTCGGATTCAGCGGAGTTAGCGTCCAGGCGCTCAGCCCGCCAGGTCGCCGAGCAGTCCGGGGACGTCCAACTCGACGCTGAACTCTCCGGTGACCTGGACGGACTTCTTCCCCGTGACCGTGGCCACCTCGCGGTATGCGTCGACGGACAGCTCGTGCACCACGATCCGCACGTCGGGCTCAAGCTCGACGCGCCAGTAGGCCGGCACCTTCGCCTGGGCGTAGAGCGCGGGCTTGAGGATGCGGTCGGTGGACCGGTTGCACGGCGACACGATCTCTACGAGCAGCAGGACCGCTTCGAGCGGTACGGCCAGTGTCCCGCGCTGGACGGCAGCGCGGTCGACGACGGCGATGTCGGGGATGAACAGTCTGGATTCGCCGGTCACCATCACCGCGCCAGCGGATAGGAACGGCGCGGCAGATTGGGCCAAGGCGGTGTGGATCTGACGGTGCAGTGCTGAGGACACGATCTGGTGTTCCCAGCCGGGCGCGGGGGACATCATGAGGACACCGTCCACGAGCTCATAGCGGGCGCGTGCCGGGTGCTCCGGGAGCGCGAGGACATCCTCGACTGTCCAAGTGCCTTCGTGATCGTCGACTCGCATCTTGGCGACGCTCATGACTGCCATCACCGCCTCCTCGTGTTCCCGGACCTCAGGATGGCACGCAGTTCGGACACTCACCGAGACTTCCAGCCCATGCCGGTGTCCTCAGCGCTCCAGGTCGCGCGGCGGTGCGCCGTGGTATCCGGCGAGCAGCGGCGTCGGCAGGGGGCCCTTGATGCGGGCGCCGCCCTCGTACTCCTCCCAGGCGTGCGCCAGGATGCCGACGCTGCGCGAGAGGACGAAAAGGCCGCGGCCGAGTTCGGCGGGGAAGCCCAGCTCGGCGTAGATGATGGCGGTTGCGCCGTCGATGTTCATGGGGACCGGCTTGGTGCGGCCCTCGGCCAGGGCCGCCTCCAGCGCGAGGCCCGCGGCCAGGGCGTGGCCGGGGACCTCGCCTGCCTCCACGGCCTCGCGTACCAGGGTCAGCAGCGGGTCTCGGCGCGGGTCGCGTGGGTGGAAGCGGTGGCCGAATCCGGGTACGTAGGCCTTCCGTTTCCTGAACTCCAGCACCACGTCCCGGGGACGCTCGCCGCCTATGATGCGGTTCAGGATTTCCATGCACTGCTGGCCGGCTCCGCCGTGGGTGTCGCCCAGCAGGCCCGCGCCGGTGGCGACCGCGCTGTTGAGGCCGACACCGCAGGTCGCGGCCATGCGTGCGGCGGCGATGGAGGGGGCCTGCGGGCCGTGGTCCACGGCGGCGACCAGTGCGGCCTCCAAGAGCCGGCACTGTGCCGGGTTCGGCAGTTCACCGCGCAGCATCAGCCAGATCTGCTCGGCGAACCCTGTGCGGCCGATGAGCTGCTCGACGGGGTAGCCACGCAAAAGGATCTCGCCGGGGCGGATGCGGCTGACGGCGGTGGACCACCAGCCGGTGACCTTCGCTTCGTCGATCGGTCGGGGTGTGGTGGGCCTGGTGGTGGTCGGTTCGCTGGTCATGTTCCTGTCCTTGAGTGGTGGGGCAGTGGGGCTATACGGCGCCGCGCTCCCGCAGCTTCGCGATCTCCTGCTCGTCGTAGCCCAGTTCGGCTAGTGCCGTGTCCGTGTGCTGGCCGAGCAGCGGCGGTGGGGTCGACGGTCCTGCCGGGTGGCCATCGACGCTGACCGGACTGCCCAGCACCCGCAGGGACCGGTCGCGGGCGTCCGGGAACGGCAGGCTGTGCACGAAGGAACGGGACGCCAACTGCTCCAGGCCGAGCGCGTCCGGAACTGACAGAACACGGGCCGCGGGGACTCCGGCGTCGGAGAGGACCTCCTCCCACTCCTTCGCCGTACGCGCCGAGAGCCCGGCCTCGACCTCGGCCCGCAGCTCGTCCCGGTGCGCCTTGCGGTCGGCCGGGTGACGGAAGCGCGGGTCGTCGAGCAGGTCGTCGCGGTCGATGAGGCGGCACAGGGTGGCGAACTGCTGTTGCCGGTTGGCGGCGATGTTGAGGTACCCGTCGGCCGTGGCGAAGGTGCCCGACGGCGCGGCGGTGAAGTTCTCGTTGCCCATGGGGTGCGGTTCGCGGCCGGTGATCAGGTAGTTGGAGGTGACCCAGCCCATCGCCGTCAGCGCCGCCTCCAGCATCGACACGTCGAGCAGGGCTCCCTCGCCGGTGCGGGCGCGCCGCACCAGGGCCGCTGCGATCGCGTACGCCGCCGCCATGCCACCGAGCGTGTCCGCCACGGGGAACCCGGCCCGCAGCGGGGCCACGGCAGGGGTTCCGGTGACGCTCATCATGCCGCTCAGCCCCTGCACGATCTGGTCGTAGGCGGGCCGTGAGCGCATCGGCCCCGTCTGTCCGAACCCGGAGATCGCGCAGTAGACGAGGCTCGGATTCTCTTTGCGCAGCTCCTGCCAGCCGACGCCCAGGCGGTCCATGACGCCGGGCCTGAAGTTCTCGACGAGGACGTCGGCCTTGCGTACCGCCCGCAGCAACGCGGCCCGGCCCTCGGGGTCCTTGAGGTTGAGGGTCAGGGAGCGTTTGCCCGCGTTCTGCGCGAGAAACGAGGCCCCCAGCAGCTCCTCGCCCAGTGCCCGGTCGGCGCCCAACTGCCGTGCCAGATCGCCGGAGCCAGGCATTTCGATCTTGAGGACGTCGGCGCCCTGGAGGGCGAGCTGGTATCCCGCGAACGGCCCGGCGAGGACGTTCGTGAGGTCGAGGACGCGGACGCCGTCGAGGAGGTCCTGCTCGCCGCCGCCTGGCCGTTCTTCGCCGTCGTCGACGGGCAGAACACCTGGCTGATCTGGCTCGCGCTCCTGATCACCCTCGGCGTCGGCCAGTCCGCGATCCTGGGCTCACAGCCCGCCTTCTTCGCCGAACTCTTCGACACCAGGGTGCGGTTCAGCGCCGTCGGCGTCGCGAACAACCTCGGCACCGTCCTCACCGGCGGACTGGCCCCCGTGCTGGCCACATGCCTGCTGCTCTGGTTCGACCACAGCGTGGCCGGGGTGGTCGTCTTCATCGCCTCGATGAGCGCGCTCACCGTCGTCACCGTGGCCCTGGCGAAGGAGACCAGACACCGGGAGACCGCGGCGGCACCGTCCCGTCCCGCGGCCAAGGTCTAGCCGCTGATGTAGACGAGGGCGGTGCGTTGTGCCCCGACCAGGAGGAGGCAGGAGTCCCCCTCGCCGGACAGGACGGATTCGAGGGGGAGGTTCTTGGCGTACGCGAGGGTGGGCGGGGTTCCGGGCGCCCCGGTGATCTTGGTGAGGATCGTTTCGAGGAGATCGCGGGCGAGCCAGGAGACCAGTTCATCGCCGGGGATCTCGGGCGTCGTGGAGTCGAACTCCCACACCAGGGTCTGGGCCCGGGCCGCCGCGACCATGTTCTGTTCGGACTCGGTCAGCGCGGCTTTGAGGGCGGCGGCGTCCAGGGCCCACAGGACGTCGTCGGTTTCGTCGTCGTCCTCCTCCGCGATCAGCCAGTCTTCGTCCCCGGCCCAGCCCGCGCGGAAGGCGGCGTCGGGGTCGGGGACGTTCAGGTCGACGTCATGGGTGCCGAAGGTCACCTCGAAGGTGACCGCGTCGGTGTTGTTGATCTGGAGGAATTCGCTGAGCAGGGTCGTGGCACAGGCGATCCGGTACTCGGGCGTGTCATTTGCGTCGGGGGTGGCCGGGGCGGCCTTGGCGTCGGCCAGGGCCAGCCGGGTTGTTCTGTCGTGGGAGCGCACCAGCAGGTGCAGCTCATCGTCCAGCGCGGGGCCGTCCGGCTCGGCGGCCACCGTGATGCGGAGCAAGTCCGTGCCCTCTGCCGTCAGGTAACCGGCGAGGTATCCGGCGAGCGCCCGGTCTCGTCGGTCTGACTCCGTTGCGTCGGTGAGGAATTCGCTGACGAACGCGTACGCCTGCTCCGCACCCTCGTCCGGCAGGCCCCACGAGGCGTGCAGGGGGCCGGAAGACGTCTCGTCCGGGTCCTCGATGTCGAACCGCTCGACGGCCACCGGATGGCGCTGCCCGTCGGGGCCGGCGAACGTGGACGGGAAGGCGCCGTAGTCCGACACCTCGGCCAGGGAGGGCGCGGTGGTCCACTCCTCCTCGTACGACGCCGGGGCTTCGCCGCCGACGAGTGCCAGGCGCCGGCGCGGCAGCCACAGCGCGAACAGGTGCTCCACGGCTTCGAGCGGGTCGATATGGTGCGGCTCCGCTGCCGTCAACGTTCCTCCCCCGGGCTTACGTTGGTGATCAGGGCGGAGCCTACAAGGAGTGGACCGCGCCGCGCCCCAGCAACCCCGCCAGCAGCCCCCCGATGTTCCACGCGTCGTCCACGCCCCGGTGGTGTGTGCCTTCGAGGGGGAGCCCCGCGTGGCTGAGGGCGCCGGCCATGCCCAGTTCGCGGTCGAGGGAGTGCATCAGCGAGTAGAGGTTCTTGACGTTGAGATGCCGGGTGCCGAACGGATAGCGGGTGTTCGTCGCCGCGCACTGGCGGGTGAACTGGGCGCGGTCGTACTCGCCCCAACTGGCCCATACGCGGTGTCCGGCGCCGTGCTCGTCGCGCAGGATCTCGCAGGCTTCCGCGAAGCCGATGCCGGCGGTGGCCTGTTCGGGGGTGATGGTGGTCAGCTCGGTGCAGAAGGGGCTGACTGTGGAGCGCTCGGGGCGGACCATGAGGGAGCGGCGGACGGGGCGTTCGCCGGTGGCGACATCCAGTTCGCACAGGCCGATTTCGATGATCTCGGATTGCATGCCCTCGGGGGCCGGTCCGTCCCAGCAGGTCGCTTCGACGTCCACGACGAGAACGCGGTCGAGTCGCAGTTTTGCCATACGGGGTAGCGAATCACGGCGACGTGGTGGCGGGCACGCCAATTGTCGTCAGGCGGGGCGCCGGGGCGTGGGCCGGGGCGGCCAGGCGGCGATGGCGCCGGCGGTGCCGCCGCCGAGGAGGGCGAGCGCGATGGTCCAGGCGATCCAGTGGTGGGCCGCCAGGTCGAGGACGCTCTGGTCGAGGGCGCCGGCGGGCTGTGCGTCGTAGGGGTCCGCCCGGTCGTAGACGACGGTCGTCGCCACGCGGTCCTCGGCGTCGCGGTGGCCGTGCGGGACGTAGAGCGAGCCGTCGATCGCCGCTTCCGGTACGGAGACGGAGTCGCCGTCGGCGTCGTTGAAATCGAGCCACACCGATGACGTGTGGCAGCTGATGCCCCGGCCCTGGCTGCAGGAGGTGGTCAGGGACGCCTGGGCCCGGGCGTGCAGCCCGTGGGCGCGCAGCGCGGCCAACTCGGTGTGGCCGTCCCATACGTGCTTGACCTGGCCTGCCAGCAGCAGAGCGCCGATCAGCGCAACGGTCACGGCGGCCGCGGTCGTCCCCCATCGGTGCAGCAGACTCTTCACCAAGCCCTCCTCGCTCGTGGTGTCACATCGTCCGGCTAGGGTCCCTGACCATGACACACGACAGGCTCCGCGAACTCCTCGCCACCGGACTGATCGACACCCTCGACGCCCGCGACAAGGCGCTGCTCGAGCGCCGCGCGCGGATCAAGGCCAGTGGGGAGAAGCCGTCCCGGCTGGAGCCGCGCGGATGGTGGTACGCGGTGCCCGGCGCGGCGTACGAGGGGGTCTTCGAGGCGCTGGAGCTGCACGACCGGTTTCCGGTCACGCTGGAGGAGGGCGCCGATGTGGAGGACATGCCGTCGCGCCGGGGCGCGTACCCCGTGTTCATCACACCGGAACTGGACGGCTGGCGGCTGATCTTCGGCAACCTCGCCGAGGCGGTCGGCTGGGACTGGGACGAGTGGATGGGCGCGGTCGAGCGGCTGAGCGAGCACTGCGGCGAGGCGCAGATGTTCTTCCAGGACGGGGCGGCCGGGTCGGACGTCTGGGTGGTGGCCGAGAAGGGGCGGATCCGGCGGCGCTACGCGGCGGAGAGCGACCCCGAGTGGATCGGCGAGCCGCTGCCCTGGGAGGACCTGGTCGTCGATGACGAGGACTACGACCCGGAGTACTACGAGGCCGAGCCCAACGAGGGCACGGCGAGGGCGGCCTACGCCTGCGGGCAGCTGTCCGTCGACCCCACGGAGATCGGCCCCGACACACTGATGCGCGGCTACGGCTGGCTGGCCCTCAGCGCCCCGGGCATCGGGCACAAGGGGCTTGACCTGCTCGTCTAATGGCCAGCGCTTGCGGTGGATTTGAGACGGCGACGCCACGGCGCGTCGCCGTCTCGTAGCCCCACAAGTCAGCTTGCGGGGAGCACCTGCACCGTGTCGCCCACCGGACGCTCGCCCGCCGCGTCCGAGGGGGCGTTGACCAGCTCGCCGGCGACGGTCATGGTGCTGGAGCCGCCGCCGTCCAGGTTGAGCGCCCGCTCCACGCCCAGGGAGCGCATGAACTCCGCGCCTTCCGCCAGGGTGAAGCCCTCACTGACGCCGGGCCGGCGCCCGTCCACGGTGACGAGGAGCAGGCGTCCGCGCTCGTCGAGGCCGGCCATGGTGCGCGGCTGCCGTCCGTTGGACCAGGCGTAGCCGAAGGAGAGGTCCTGGGGGTCGAGCATGCCCTCGGTGGCGGCGTCGATGGCGATCCGGCCGTCCTCCACCAGGGTGGGCGCGGCGCTGACGATGCTGTCGTCGCGGCCGAGCTCGACCCGCCGCCCGGCGGTGTCGCGGACCGTCTCCTGGACGGCGATCCGCGCGCCCGGACGGCCGTGGGCGGTCAGCCAGTCGGCGGCGGAGCCGACGCCCTGGAGCACCGAGCCGCCGGACGGGACCTCGCCGCCGCGCCGGCCGGTGGAGACCACGCGGTGGTCGGCGTCGAGCACCACCTGGACACCGGGGCCGGTGGGCAGGTCGGCACGGAACGCCGCCGTGAACTTGACCAGGTCGTCGGCCTTGGCGCAGGTGAGGTCCTGGCGGGGCAGCTCGGTGGGGGTGGCGCCGGGGCGGCCGCAGTTGCGCACCTTGCCGGGCACCCGGTTGATGCCCTGCACCGCGTAGGTGGCCGACCCGGACCGTGCGGTGACCGTGGTGGTCAGATCCGCGATACGGGCACGCCGCCCGCCGTCGGCGAGGATCAGCGCGGCGCGCGAACCGGCGGCCATCGACTGAAGCTCGCCGTCGTAGGCGCCGATTCCGGCCATCGTGCCCTGTACGCCGTCGGCGCCGGAGGTGATGAAGAAGCCGCCGTTGACGCCGATCAGCGAGCCGGTCTTCGCGGCGACCGAGGAGGTCGTCTCGCGGTCCGCGACATTGCCGTTGTGCGTGGCCTCGACGGTGCCGGTGAACGCGGCCGGGTCGATGACCGCGACATGCACGCTCTCCCGGTCGGCCGGCTGCTCGACGTCGTAGCCGGTCCACTCCACGGCCGGCTGGAGGCCGAGCGCGGTCACCTTCGGGGTCGTACGCTGCGCCTCGTCCGAGGTGGCGTACGTACCGACGCGCACCCGCCAACCCATCGTGCCGCGCGGCGTGTCCGCGTACGCGGGCCAGCCGACCTGCTCCAGGCGCGGCTCGAGCCCGGCGTCGCGCAGCCGCCGCGCGGTGTCCTCGGCCCAGGCGCGCGCGGAGAGCGGGGCGAACGTCCGGGCGCCGGTCAGCCGGTTGACGGCGGGGGCGTGGATGGTGACCGTCCAGGCCGGTTCGGCGTCCGGGTGCTGGATGGTGCCGGTGCGTATCTGGACGCCCGGGGCCACGGTCCGCGTCGTCCAGTGGACCTCGGCGGGGGTGGTGGCCGCGGCGGTGACGGAGTGGGTGGCCGCGGGGTCGGCCGCCTGTGCCGGTGCGGGCACCATCAGGGGGTTGACGAGCGTCAGCACGATGGTGGACGCCACCGCGAGCGCGACGCGCGTACGAGGTCCGCGGCGGGCTCTGTCGGCTTCGAGTGTACGAGTGTCGCGTTCGTTGCGCATGACGTCCCCTCCTGTTGGGTGCAGGGAAAGTCCAGCGGTGTCCGGAGGCCGGGTCGGCAAGGGAGGCGGACGGTGCGCGGAAGGGGTGGTGAACGGCGGGGAGGGGGCGGCTGACGCCCAAGCCCGAGGAATGGGAGAGGCCGTCCGATCGAGTGCGGGAACACACGGATTATCCCTCTTCAGTCGTCATGTCGCGCCTCGTGCGATGCCCCGCAGCGGAGCTTTTCTGATCACCCCTTCGGCCTAGTAGCTCGACGCGGCCCGCGCTGAGGCGAATTACGTTGAACGGGCGTGCCTTTGTGTACGCACGTCAAGGAGGTGAAGCGATGCGAAAATCGCAGAAGGCGAAATCGCACACTTCAGTCCGCCTGCTCACAGGAGCCATCGCCGCGGCCGCCGGCCTCGTGGGTGCCGCCGCGCCGGCCTTCGCCTGCGATGCTTCCCAGCAGGGCACGGCCACGGTCTCGGCCTCGCAAGTGATTCTGGAGCCCGCGGCTCCGACCGCGGAGACATCGCCCGGCGAGCCGACACCGCGAGCCACCGAGGGAGGCGGCCAGGGTGGGACCGGCACGTCCGGGAGCGGCCAGGGCGGGAATGGCGGAGACGGCTACGGAAACGGCAACGGCAACGGTGGCAACAGTTTCACCGTGAACGTGACGTTCTGCATCGCTAGCTCCTGCCAGCATCAGCAGTCCGGCGGCTCCGGCGGCCAACCGAACGGCGGAAACGGCGGAAATGGCGGAAACGCCAACGGGGGCAACGCCAATGGTGGCAATGGCGGAAACACGAATCAATAACCGCCGTGGTCCGTCGCGCTCATGAGCCCGGGGTCGGGCAGGCCGTATTTCATCGGCCGACTCGGCACCGGCGCTCGTGGTGGCGTGCGGTCGTGGAGGTGGGCGGTCGTGGAGGTGGGCGATCAACGGCGCGGTCAAGCCGTGAGCGCCGTGAGCTCCCCGGCCCCGGCCCCGGCCCGCGCCTCGTCGTAGCGGCGCAGCAGCAGCCGGGCCAGCTCCGGGGCCGGGCCCAGAACGCCCGCCAGGACATCCGCGCCCGCATCGCGCGCGCCGTGCGCGATGCGGTCCGGGAGGCGGCCGGGGGCGATGACGTACGGGGCGACGGCCACCCGGCGGACGCCCTCGGCGCGCAGTGCGCGCACCGCGTCCTCGGTGCGGGGGAACCCCGCGGGAAATGCCGCGGAGGCGAACGCGGGCCGCACGGCGCACCAACCGGTGTGCCGCCACTCCCGCGCGATTTCTGCGATCACCGCGATCGCCTCCGGGTCGGTGGAGCCCGCCGAGGCCAGGACGACCCCGGTCGAGCGTCGGTCGCCGGGCCGCAGCCCGGCCTCGTACAGGCGCCGCTCCAGGGCCCGCGTCAGCAGCGGCGAGGGGCCCAGGACCTCGGCCTGCCGGACGCGCAGGCCCAGGTGGCGGGCCGCCGCCTCGCGCAGCACCGCCGGGATGTCGGCCTTCGCGTGGAAGGCGCGGGTGAGGAGCAGCGGGAGGGCGACGATGTCGTGGGCGCCCTCCGCCGCCAGGCGGTCCAGGACCTGGCCCACCCGCGGCGCGTTGAAGTCCAGGAACGCGGCCTCCACCCGCAGCCCCGCCCGCAGCGACCGCGCCCGCGCGCACAGCGCGGCGACGGTCGCCGCGTGGCGTGGGTCGCGGCTGCCGTGGGCGATGACCAGCAGGGTGGGGGTGGGTGAGGTCACGGGAGGCGTTTCCGGATTCCTTGGAGGGTGGGATGCGGGCCGGGTACGGGCGTCAGCGGGCGTTTGCCAGCAGGCCCCGGCTGCGCAGCACCCGCCGCTCGATCGGGGCGAAGATCAGCAGCTCGATCGCGATTCCGACGAACAGGATCATGATGATGCCGAGCAGCACCCCCGCCATGTCGGAGTTGTTGCGCTGGTTCTCCAGGTACTGGCCGAGCCCGAGCCCCAGATCGGGGGACTTGGCGATGATCTCCGCGGCCATCAGCGAGCGCCAGGAGAACGCCCAGCCCTGCTTGAGCCCGGCGACATAGCCGGGCAGCGCGGCGGGCAGCAGGATGTGCCGGGCGCTGACCAGGCCCCGGGCGCCGAGTGTGCGTCCGGCGCGGAGGAACAGCGGGGGCACCTGGTCGATGCCGGAGACCAGGCCGTTGGCGATCGAGGGGACCGCGCCGAGCAGGATGACGGTGTACATCATCTTGTCGTTGAGGCCCAGCCAGATCACCGCGGGCGGCACCCACGCCACCGAGGGCAGCGACTGGAGCCCGGACAGGATCGGGCCGATGCCGGCCCGGATGAACTTCACCCGGGCGACGATCAGCCCCAGCGGGGTGGCGATGGCCAGTGCGATGAGGAAGCCGAACAGGCCGCGCGAGACGCTGGTCCAGATGATGTCGAGCAGTTCGCCCTTGAGCCACAGGTCCCGCAGCGCGTCCCAGACCAGCTTGGGGTCGGGGAGCTTGTAGTCGTCGGTGACCTTCGCCCAGACCAGCACCTTCCAGATGAGGAGGATCAGGGCGACGGCCACGACGGGCGGCAGCACCTTCTGTACCAGCACCTCGGCCGGGGACGTACGCCGGATCTGCACCGCGTCCAGCGCGTCGAGCCCGGCCTCGAGACCCGCCAGGTCCTGGCTGGACCGCTTTCCCCGTTCCGCCGTAGCGGGCTCGTCCGTCTTCTCCACGGCGGCCGTCGTCTTCGGCGACTCGCCGGTGATCTCAGTGCCGGCCATGGCGGCGGATCTCCCCACGCAGTTCTTCGGTGATCTCAATGGACAGGTCCGCGACGGCCGCGTCCTCGATCCGGCGCGGCTGCGGAATGTCGACCGCCCACTCCCGGACGACCCGCCCCGGCCGCGAGGACAGCAGCACCACCCGCTGGGCCAGGCGCACCGCCTCGCGCACGTTGTGCGTGACGAACAGGACCGAGACGCCCGTCTCGCTCCAGATGCGGGTCAGTTCGCCGTGCAGCACATCGCGGGTGATGGCGTCGAGCGCGGCGAACGGCTCGTCCATCAGCAGCACACTGGAGTCCTGCGCCAGCGCGCGGGCGAGCGCGACGCGCTGCCGCATACCGCCGGACAGCTCGTGCACCCGCTTCCCGTGCGAGCCGCCCAGCCGCACCAGCTCCAGCAGCTCCTCCGCCCTGGGCTTGCGGTCGGCGCGCGGTACGCCGCGCAGCCGCAGCGCCAGCTCGATGTTCTTGCCCGCGGTCAGCCACGGGAAGAGCGCGTGCTCCTGGAACATCAGGGCCGGCCGGCCGCCGGCGACCTCGATGGTCCCGGCGGTCGGCCTGTCCAGGTCCGCGACCAGGTTGAGCAGCGTCGACTTACCGCAGCCCGAGGCGCCCAGGATGCAGACGAACTCGCCCGGCCGGACATCGAGGTTGATGTCGTCGAGCACGGGCTGCGCGGCGCCGGGGCGGCCGAACGCCTTGTGGACGTGGTCGATCCGGACAGCTCCGGAGGATTGCGACGGGCCTGCCGCGGCCGCCGTGGCCGCGCCCGCCCGGTCGGCCTTGTCGGTGGTCAGTGCCGGGGACATCCGGTCACCTCCTGATGGGTGCGTACGTGCGGTGTGCGTACGGGATGCGGGTGTGCGTACGGGGCGCCCGCGTACGCGATGCGTGCGTACGCGGGCGTTCGGGCGGCTACTGGGTGCCAAGACCGGCGGCCGAGACGGTGGGCTTGCCCTCCGCCTTGAGGACCTTGTTGAGCAGGGTCAGGTCGTAGATGCCCTTGAGGTCGGGCTTCTCCAGCAGCCCGGCCGCCACCGCGTGGTCCGCCTCGGTGTTGAGGGTCGAGGCCAGCGGGTCGTCGGTGACCTGGATGCTCTGCCACGCCGGGTCGATCACCTCGGCCGGGAGCGCCTTGCCGGTCTCCGCCTTGAGCGTGGCGTTGGCCTCGGCCTTCGCCTTGTCGGGGTTGGCCTTGATGTACGCGTTGGTCTTCACCGAGCCGCGCAGTACGGCCTCGACGACATCCGGGTGCTTCGTGAGGAAGTCCTGCCGGACGATCACATTGGTGATGACGAACTTCTTGTCCGGCCACAGCGTGGACTCGTCCAGCAGCACCTTGCCGCCCTCGGCGACCAGCTTGGAGGCGGTCGGCTCGGGCACCCAGGCGCCGTCGATGGAGCCGGACTTGTACGCGTCGGGGGTCACCTTGTTGTCCGTACGGACCACGGAGACATCGCCCTTGCCGCTCTGGGCGTCGACCTCCCAGCCCTTCTCGGCGATCCAGTTGAGGAACGCCACGTCCTGGGTGTTGCCCAGCTGCGGGGTGGCGATCTTCTTACCCTTGATGTCGTCGAGCGTCTTGATCTTCTTCGGGTTGACGACGAGCTTGACCCCGCCCGATGCGGAACCCGAGATGATCTTGAGGTTCTTGCCGTGGGACTTCACATAGCCGTTGATGGACGGCGAGGGGCCGATCCACCCGATGTCGATGGAGCCACCGTTCAGCGCCTCGATCTCGGACGGGCCCGCGTTGAAGACGAACGGCTGGATCCCCGTGCCGCCCAACTCCTTCTGGATCAGCCCGCCGTCGCGCAGACCCACCAGTGCGGTGGCGTGGGTGAGGTTGGCGAAGTAGCCGATCCTCACCTTGTCCAGGCCGTCGATCTTCTTGCCGCCCGCGGCGGGGACGGTCTTGCTTCCCGTGTCGTCCTTCTGCGAGCCGTAGCCGCAGGCGCCCAGCACGCCGATCAGCAGGGGGAGGGCGGCGGCTGCCGCGAAGAGGCGGGTGCGTCGGCTCAAGGCGGGTCGAGGGTGCGTGGTGCGGTCGACGGACACGGGAGGATTTCCTCTCGGAGGGCCGGGGACAGCGTCAGGGGACGCCCGGCAAATCGGCTGGTCTTCGGTTGCGATACGGCAGGGGAGCGGGGAGCGCACAGGTCAGCAGGCACATCGGCCGACCCCTCCCTGCCCACTGCCCAGGGCACCGCTGCCGACGCGGCCGCCCTCCTTCGCGAAGGTGGAGAAGACATCACCGGACATGGTCAGAAGTCCCATCCGTCGTCATCGGCCCGGTCGTCATGGGCGGGGACAGGGGTCGCGAACGAGTCGCCCACCATGCCCGCGGTCAGGGTCGTGCCGTCGGCCGGGTCGATCAGGATGAACGAGCCGGTGCGGCGCGAGTCGGCGTAGGAGTCGGCCGGCAGCGGCTCGGCGGTACGGATCTTCACCCGGCCGATGTCGTTGGCGACAAGCTGCTCCGGGTGCGGGTGCAGGGACAGATCGTCGAGGGTCAGCCGGGACGGGATGTCCTTGACGATGGCCTTCACGGTACGGGTGCCGTGCTTGAGCAGCACGCGGTGGCCGACCGTCAGCGGCTGGTCGGCGACATGGCAGACCGTCGCCTCGATGTCCTGGGTGGCCTGCGGCGCGTCCTTGCTCGGCACGATCAGATCGCCGCGCGAGACGTCGATGTCGTCCGTCAGCAGAACGGTCACCGACTGCGTCGTCCAGGCCACCTCGACCGGCTTGCCCAGCAGGTCGATGCCCGAGATCGTGGTCGTACGGCCGGACGGCAGCACCATGACCCGCTCGCCCACGCGGAACGAACCGGCCGCGATCTGGCCCGCGTACCCCCGGTAGTCCGGGTGCTCCGCGGTCTGCGGACGGATCACGTACTGCACGGGCAGCCGTGCGTGGCAGTGCGCCAGGTCATGGCTGACCGGGACGGTCTCCAGGTGCTCCAGGACCGTCGGGCCGCCGTACCAGTCCATCGTCGCGGACGGCTCTACCACGTTGTCACCGGCCAGCGCCGAGATCGGGATGGCGGTGACCTCGGGGATGCCGAGCTCGGTGGCGTACGCCGTGAACTCCTCGGCGATGGTCGCGAAGACGGCCTCCCGGTAGTCGACCAGGTCCATCTTGTTGACCGCGAGGACCACATGCGGGACGCGCAGCAGCGCCGCGATCGCGGCGTGGCGGCGGGTCTGCTCGACGACGCCGTTGCGGGCGTCGACCAGGATCACCGTGAGCTCGGCGGTGGAGGCGCCGGTGACCATGTTGCGGGTGTACTGCACATGGCCGGGCGTGTCGGCGAGGATGAACCGGCGCCGGGGCGTGGCGAAGTAGCGGTACGCCACGTCGATGGTGATGCCCTGCTCGCGCTCGGCGCGCAGCCCGTCGGTGAGCAGCGCGAGGTCCGGACCCTCCTGGCCGCGGCTCGCCGATGCGCGCTCCACGGCCTCCAGTTGGTCGGCGAGGACCGACTTGGAGTCGTGCAGCAGGCGGCCGACGAGGGTGGACTTGCCGTCGTCGACCGAACCGGCGGTGGCGAACCGCAGGAGGGTCGTCTCGGAGAGCTCCGTGGTCGTGGTCGTGGTCGTCGTGGTCATGCTTAGAAGTACCCCTCGCGCTTGCGGTCCTCCATGGCGGCCTCGGACAGCTTGTCGTCGGCGCGGGTGGCGCCGCGCTCGGTGAGCCGGGAGGCGGCGATCTCGGCGATGACGGCGTCCAGCGTGGTCGCGTCGGAGTCGACGGCCCCGGTGCAGGACATATCGCCGACGGTGCGGTAGCGGACCTGCCGCTTCTCGACCGTCTCGCCGTCCTTGGGCCCGCCCCACTCACCGGCGGTCAGCCACATGCCGCTGCGCTGGAAGACCTCGCGCTCATGGGCGAAGTAGATCTCCGGCAGTTCGATGTTCTCGCGGGCGATGTACTGCCACACATCCAGCTCGGTCCAGTTGGACAGCGGGAAGACGCGGACATGCTCGCCCGGCGCGTGGCGGCCGTTGTACAGGTTCCACAGCTCGGGGCGCTGGCGGCGCGGGTCCCACTGCGAGAACTCGTCCCGCAGCGAGAACACCCGCTCCTTCGCCCGGGCCTTCTCCTCGTCGCGGCGGCCACCGCCGAACACCGCGTCGAACCGCTCGGCCTGGATCTTCTCCGTCAGCGGCAGCGTCTGCAGCGGGTTGCGGGTGCCGTCGGGGCGCTCCTTGAGGACCCCGCGGTCGATGTAGTCCTGTACGGAGGCCACATGGAGGCGCAGCCCATGGGCCGCCACCACACGGTCCCGGTACTCCAGGACCTCGGGGAAGTTGTGTCCGGTGTCGACGTGCAGCAGCGAGAAGGGCACCTGCGCCGGGGCGAACGCCTTGAGCGCCAGATGCAGCATGAGGATGGAGTCCTTGCCGCCGGAGAACAGGATCACCGGCCGCTCGAACTCGCCCGCCACCTCGCGCAGGATATGGACCGCCTCGGACTCCAGCGCGTCCAGATGCGTCAGCGCGTAGAGGTCGCCGTCCTCGCCGCCGTCGCCGCCGTCTTCCGAGCCGGGTCCGGTTCCGTTCGTCTGAGCCACGGTGGTCATGCCAGACCCCTCTCACTCAGCAGCGACCTGAGCGCCGCGGCGGACTCCTGCACACCCTGGTGATGTGTCTCGATGCGCAGATCCGGGGAGTCGGGGGCCTCGTACGGGTCGTCGACCCCGGTCAGCCCCTTGATCGCGCCCGCGGCCTGCTTGGCGTACAGCCCCTTCACATCCCGCTCGGCGCACACGTCCACGGGCGTGGCGACATGCACCTCCAGATACGCCGTGCCCTCGGTCTGGTGGCGCTTGCGGACCGCCTCGCGGCTGTCCGCGTACGGGGCGATCACCGGCACCAGGACCTTGACGCCGTTGGAGGCCAGCAGCTCGGCCACGAAGCCGATCCGCTGGACGTTGGTGTCCCGGTCCTCGCGGGAGAAGCCGAGGCCGGAGGAGAGGAACTCGCGGATCTCGTCGCCGTCCAGCACCTCCACCCGGTGGCCCTCGCCGCGCAGCCGCTCGGCCAGCGCGTAGGCAATGGTGGTCTTGCCCGCGCTCGGCAACCCGGTCAGCCACACCGTAGCGCCCTGCCCTGTCACGCTCATCTGGTTCTCCTGGTCAGCCATCAGCCGTGCAGCCCGCACTCGGTCTTGGCGCGGCCCGCCCAGCGGCCGGCCCGTGCGTCCTCGCCCTCCAATACCCGCCGGGTGCAGGGCGCGCACCCCACCGACGCGTATCCGTCCATCAGCAGGGGGTTGGTGAGCACACCGTGTTCGTCGACGTACGCGTCCACGTCCGCCTGCGTCCAGCGGGCGATCGGGGAGACCTTGACCTTGCCCCGCTTGGGGTCCCAGCCCACCACCGGGGTGCCCGCGCGGGTCGGGGACTCGTCGCGGCGCAGCCCGGTCGCCCAGGCGTCGTAGCCGCGCAGCCCTTCCTCCAGCGGCTTGACCTTGCGCAGGGCGCAGCACAGGTCCGGGTTCCGGTCGTGCAGCTTGGGGCCGTACTCGGCGTCCTGCTCGGCGACGGTCTGGCGGGGGGTGAGCGTGATGACGTTGACGTCCATCACGGCCGCCACCGCGTCGCGGGTGCCGATGGTCTCCGGGAAGTGGTAGCCGGTGTCGAGGAACACCACATCGACGCCCGGCAGCACACGGGACGCCAGATGGGCCACCACCGCGTCCTCCATCGAGGAGGTGACGCAGAAGCGCGGCCCGAACGTGTCGGCCGCCCAGCGCAGGATCTCCAGCGCCGGAGCGTCCTCCAGTTCACGCCCCGCGCGCTCGGCCAGTTCTTCCAGGTCTTTTGCGGTGTTCTGTGCTTGCTCGGTCATATCGCCGTGCCCCCTTCGCCGTGGTCGCGCCGCAGCCCCTTGGCCAGCAGCCCGAGAAACGACAGCCGGAACGCGCGGTTGCAGGACACGCATTCCCAGGCGCCGTGGCCTTCTTCGGAGGGGCGCAGGTCCTCGTCCCCGCAGTACGGGCAGTAGAAAGGCGCCGCACGCTCACTCATGACGCCTCCTTATTACCGCTCGCTCCGCCGCGGCAGCGGCTGATGTCACTGTCGCCCATGCGGCGCAGAGGCGCGGCTTTCGTAGTCGTCTGCGGCCCGGCGTCCCGCCCGTCTCCCGCCACCGCCCTCAAGCGGCTGCGCTGCGCGCAGGCAGCTTTCATGCGTGCGTCGCTCACGAGAGCGCCTCCTCGCTCGCTCTGGCCGCCCACGTCGCGAACCGCTCGCCCTCTTCCCGCTCTTCCTGGAAGCGGCGCAGCACGCGCTCGATGTAGTCGGGGAGTTCGGCGGAAGTGACCTTCAGACCGCGCACCTTGCGGCCGAAGCCGGCCTCCAGGCCGAGCGCGCCGCCCAGGTGGACCTGGTAGCCCTCGACCTGGTCGCCGCCCGCGTCCATGACCAGCTGGCCCTTGAGGCCGATATCGGCGACCTGGATGCGCGCGCACGCGTTGGGGCAGCCGTTGAGGTTGATGGTGATGGGCTCGTCGAACTCGGGCAGACGGCGCTCCAGCTCGTCGATCAGCGAGGAGCCGCGCGCCTTGGTCTCGACGATCGCGAGCTTGCAGAACTCGATGCCGGTGCAGGCCATCGTGCCGCGCCGGAACGTGGACGGCTGGACCTGAAGGTCCAGCGCCTCCAGCCCTGCGACGAGCGAGTCGACCCGGTCCTGCTCGACGTCGAGCACGATCATCTTCTGCTCGACGGTGGTGCGGAGGCGGCCGGAGCCGTGTGCCTCGGCCAGTTCGGCGATCTTGGTGAGGGTCGCCCCGTCCACGCGGCCGACGCGCGGCGCGAAGCCGACGTAGTAGCGGCCGTCCTGCTGGCGGTGTACGCCGATGTGGTCGCGCCACCGCTGCAGCGGCTGCTCGGGTGCGGGGCCGTCGACCAGCTTGTGCTTCAGGTACTCGTCCTCCAGCACCTGGCGGAACTTCTCCGGGCCCCAGTCGGCCACCAGGTACTTCAGCCGGGCGCGGTTGCGCAGCCGCCGGTAGCCGTAGTCGCGGAAGATGCCGATGACACCCGCCCAGACCTCCGGGACCTCGTCCAGCGGGACCCAGGCGCCGAGCCGGATGCCGATCTTCGGGTTGGTGGAAAGACCGCCGCCGACCCACAGGTCGAAGCCCGGGCCGTGCTCGGGGTGGCGTACGCCGACGAACGCGACGTCGTTGATCTCGTGGACGACGTCGAGCAGCGGCGAGCCGGAGATGGCCGTCTTGAACTTGCGCGGCAGGTTGGAGAACTCCTTGTTGCCGATGAACCGGCTGTGGATCTCCTCGATGGCCGGGGTGCCGTCGATGATCTCGTCCTCGGCGATCCCGGCGACCGGCGAGCCGACGATGACGCGCGGGGTGTCGCCGCACGCCTCGGTGGTCGACAGGCCGACGGCCTCCAGCCGCCGCCAGATCTCCGGCATGTCCTCGATCCGGATCCAGTGGTACTGGATGTTCTGCCGGTCGGTGATGTCGGCCGTGCCGCGGGCGAACTCCTGGGAGATCTCGCCGATGACCCGCAGCTGCTCGGTGGTCAGCCGGCCGCCGTCGATGCGGACGCGCAGCATGAAGAACTCGTCGTCCAGCTCCTCCGGCTCCAGGATGGCGGTCTTACCGCCGTCGATACCGGGCTTGCGCTGGGTGTACAGGCCCCACCAGCGCATACGTCCGCGCAGGTCGGCGCCGTCGATGGCGTCGAAACCACGGTGGGCGTAGATCGTCTCAATGCGTGTCCGCACATTGAGACCGTCGTCGTCCTTCTTGAACTGCTCGTTGGCGTTGAGGGGCGTGAAGTGACCCGCGGCCCACTGGCCCTCGCCGCGGTGGCGTCCGGCCTTGCGGCGGGGCGTGGCTGCGCTGGGGCGGTCCGGGGTGGCGGCCATGGCGGTGTGTGTCCTTCTGAGCGGCTCTGATGCGGCGGACGGTGCTCGTGCACACCCTCGGTGCCCTGCGCTTTGGCCTGCGCTTCGGTGACCTACGCTTTGACCTGCGGTTTTGTGCAGGCGGGCATGGCAATGCGGGGGAGGGTGAGGTGCGGTGGCGGGGAGAATGAGGCGTGCGAGGTCGCCCACGTCGTCGGGGGCGGCGGGGAATGCGATGGGGCCGGCGGTGCGCCCCGAGGTCGGGGCCCGCCTAGGGGTACAGCCTCAGCCGGCTGGACAGATCGCGCTGGACATGCGGCCGAGATCGACGTGGCGCCGACTCACCAAGGCAATTCCAGCTCGAGACATGAGGGAAGCGTGGCATGGGGGTCTCGGGGCAGTCCACCATCATCCAATATCTGGACAACAATGTCTCGCATGGTGGGATGCTGTGTCCTTGGTCACCTGTCGCGTGACTTGCGGTCCGGGCGCACGGCTCACTCGGTCTCGGCGTCGTGCTTGGTGTCGAAGACCCGGAACCCGCGCCGCCGGTAGTTGTCCAGCGCGTACGGCCCGTCCGTGCTGCAGGTGTGCAGCCACACCCGCTTGGTCGGCGGCCGCCAGGCCCAGCGCTCGGCCAGGTCCCAGGCGCGGGCGGTGCCCCAGGTCAGCAGATGCCCGCCGATACGCCGCCCCCGGAAGGCGGGCAGCAGCCCGAAGTACGCGATCTCCACCACGCCCTCGTCCTGCCCGTCCAGCTCGATGTACCCCGCCGGAGTGCCGCGCTCATACGCGACCCAGGTCTCCACGCCGGGCCGCTCCAGGAACTCCCGCCACCGCTCGACGGTCCACCCCAGCCGGTCCGTCCAGGCCACATCCGCGCCGACGGTCGTATAGAGGAAGCGGTTGAACTCCGGGCCCGGGATCTCGGCCCGTACGATCCGCACCCCCGCGTCGGCGGGGGGCTGCTGCGCCGGGGCGAGGTCCGCGGGCGAGGTCTGCTCCAGGGACCAGGTGGTGACGGTGATGCTCATACGTCACATCCCATCACGACCGCGGCCGGTGGCTGCAACGCGGCGCAACCTTTGCGCATGGCTGTAGCGGGCACGGACAGTGGGCGTGGCGGAGGGCGGTACCGAGTCGGCGCGGCATCCCCTCCGCCGAGTTCCCCCCTTCTTTTGCGGCTCGCCTTGTCCGGCCTGGTCACCTGCTGGTCACGGAGGGAAACACCGGGGGCCGTGGGGCGTCCCGGGGCGGATACCGTTGGAAGGTGCAGCCAGGGAAAGAACCGTCGAAGCCGTCCGGTCGGCTCAACAAGGCCCGCGCCTTGTACCGCAATGTGTCCAAGCGCAGGATGGCCTGGCTGCTGCTGAAGGACACCGTCCACTCCTGCATGGAGTACCGGGTCACCGGCCTGGCCGCCGAGGCCGCCTTCTTCACCCTGCTGTCGCTGCCGCCGCTGCTGCTCGCCCTGATCGGGCTCCTCGGCTACTTCGACGCGTGGACCAACACCGACACCGTGGCCACCATCCGGCAGAACATCCTCAACGCCTCGGGGACCGTACTGTCCGACAAGGGGGTCCGGGAGATCGCCCGGCCGCTGCTGGACGACGTGATCAAGGGCGGCCGCCCGGACGTCATCTCGCTCGGCTTCGCCATCGCCCTGTGGTCCGGTTCCCGCGCCGTCAACGTCTTCGTCGACACCATCACCATCATGTACGGGCTCGAAGGCCGCCGCGGGATCGTCAGGACCCGGCTGCTGTCCTTCCTTCTCTATCTGGTCGCGCTGATCATCGGGGCGGTGGCGCTGCCCCTGATGGTGATCGGCCCGGAGACCGTCGTGGACCTGGTGCCCGCGAGCGGGGACCTCGTACGGATCCTTTACTGGCCCGTGGTGATCCTGCTGTCCGTCGCCTTCCTCACCACGCTCTACCACGTCTCCGTGCCGGTGCGCTCGCCCTGGCGGGAGGACATCCCCGGGGCGCTGGTCGCGCTGGCCATATGGGTGCTCGGCAGCGTCCTGCTCCGCATCTACCTGGTCCACACCGTCGAGGGGCCGACGATCTACGGCTCGCTGGCCGCACCCGTCGCCGTGCTGCTGTGGATCGGTGTGTCCGCCTTCGCGGTGCTCGTCGGCGCGGCCGTCAACGCCGCGATCGACCGGGTCTGGCCGTCGGTCGCCACCGCCGCCGGGCGCGCCGAGGCCGCCGCCCGGGCGCGGGAGGACGCGGCCAGGCGGCGGGCCTGGGAGCAGCGCACCGCGGACGACGGGGCGGCGGAGATCACCCCGCCGTCGGAGTTCCCCGAGCGCTGGGCGCAGTTCCTGCCGCATGCCGACGTACGCTCCCGGCTGCACCACAGGCGCACCCCACGACAGGCATCCAGAACGCCGGAGACACAGACGCCGGAGACACAGATACCGGAGACGAAGACACCGGAGACACCGGCGGCCGAGGCGCGGACACCCGAGGCGCGGACGCCGGAGCCCCGAGCGTCCGAGAACGGCGGGGCGAAGAACCTCGCGACGGAGAACGGCGCCTCGCGGGACTCCCGGCCAAGCGAATCCAGGCCGAGCGAATCCAGGCCAAGCGATTCGAGGCCCAGCTCCCGGCCGAAGGGCACCCCGCCGCAGGACGAATCCCCGTCCGACGGCCGGACCGACGCCGCCGGGAATCCGGTGCGCAGCGCGACCGGCGGATCAGTGCCAGATACGGGAGGCCAGTAGCCCCAGCCCGGCCCCGGCCGTCTCCCGCCACACCCGCAGCGGCCCGTCGAGCAGCGACTCGGCCTCCTTCTCGCCCGGCCAGTCGTCGATCCGGGCCAGCGCCCGCTCGCGCTCCGCCCCGGACACCGCGAGCGCGGCCTCGGCCGCCGGAAGCCGGCGCCGCACCTCGTCGGCGGGGAACACCGCGTCGCCGACCCAGCCGGGCAGCAGCGCCGCGCGCTCGGGGCCCAGGCCGTGGAAGAGGGCGGCCACCGGATTGTCCTTGCGTACGGACTCGAAGAACGGCTCGACCGTGTCGGTGTCGAGCCGGTCCCACCAGTCCATGATGTGGAGCTTCCCCGAGCTGTCCATCGCGTCGAAGGCCGAGTCGTCGACCAAGTTGTACAGGCGCAGCGCGTCCTCGGTGTTGTAGACGCCGTCCTCGCGCCACACCGGCACCGCACCACCGCCGCGCGCCGCGTCGCGCTCCCAGCGCGACCAGGTGCCCACCGCCGCCGACCGCGCCGCCGTGGCCTCGATGGCGGGCACCGCGAGCGGGGCCAGCTCCGCGACGTCCACCTCACCCAGCGCCCCCACGAGCCAGAAGCTCGACATCCCCATACCGCGCCCCTCCGTATCCACTGTGACTCGCTCCGGAATCGCAGAGTGTCATGGCCCACCGACAGCGGAGTTGGCCCCATCAGGTGACACGCGCCTGCCAGGTGGCGCATGTGCCGCCGGGGGTGCTCGACCTGCCCCTGCTCGGATGACACCGTCCAGGCATGGACGACAGCGCTCGAACGCGGAACCTGCGCCCGAGGCTGGTGCTGGCCAGCGCCACCATGCTCTTTGTGGAGTTGGCGCTGATCAGGTGGACCGGCGCCAACATCGTCCACCTGAGCTACTTCTCGAACTTCATCCTTCTGGGCTCGTTCCTCGGCATCGGCCTGGGCTTTCTGATCCCGGCCGGGCGCGGGCAGTGGCTCACCCGCTGGGCGCCGGTACCGCTCGCCGTCCTCGTGGTCCTGGTGCGGGAGTTTCCCGTACAGGTGCGGCAGACCAGCGGCGAGGTCATCTACTTCACGGCCGTGAAGACCACCGGGCTGCCCCAGTGGGTGACTCTCCCGATCCTGTTCGGGCTGGTCGCGCTCATCATGATGGCCATCGGCAAGATGACGGCGGACCTGTTCCGGCAGCTGCCGTCGCTGGACGCCTACCGCTACGACCTGCTGGGCTCGCTGGCCGGCTCGCTCTCGTTCGCCGCGCTGTCCTGGCTGCGCGCCCCGTCGGTGGTGTGGGGGATTCTGGCCGCGGTGGCGCTGCTGGTGCTGGGCGGGCGGCACAACACCGTCCGGTACGCGGTGCCGCTGGCCGCGGTGGTGGCGGCGCTGACGCTGGAGTCGCTGGCGAGCGGGATCTCCTGGTCCCCGTACTACAAGATCGAGCTCAAGCGTCCGAGCTCGGGCAGCCGGGACTACAAGATCTCCGCCAACGGGGTTCCGCATCAGAGCATCGCCCCGCTGAAGGTGCTGCGGCGCTCCGACTCCCCGTACGAGGAGCCGTACCGGGAGACCCCGGCCAACCCCCACCGGCGCGTCCTGGTCATCGGGGCGGGCAACGGCAATGACGTCGCCGTCGCGCTCGCCCACGGCGCCCAGCGGGTGGACGCCGTGGAGATCGACCCCAGGCTCCGGCAGATCGGCGCCGATCTGCACCCCGACCGGCCGTACGACGACCCCCGGGTGCATGTCCACATCGACGACGGGCGGGCCTTCCTCGAGCGTACGGACGCCCGCTACGACCTGGTGGTCCTCGCCCTGCCGGACTCCCTGACCCTGGTGTCCGGCGCCAGCAACCTCCGCCTGGAGAGCTATCTGTTCACCCGGCAGGCCTTCGAGGCGGCACACCGCCATCTGGCCCCCGGCGGCGCGTTCGCGATGTACAACTACTACCGGCAGAACTGGCTGATCGACCGGTACGGTTCCACCCTCAGCACGGTCTTCGGACACGCACCCTGCATCACCCACTACGGCGGCAAGAAGGCCGCCATCCTCGTTGCCGGTGCCACCCCCGGCGACCAGCGGTGCGCCACCGCCTGGCGGCCCTCGGGCCCGGTGCCCGCGGCCGCCACCGACGACCACCCCTTCCCGTATCTGCTGCACCGCACCATCCCCAGCCTCTATCTCTGGGTGCTGGGCGCGATCCTGCTGGTGACCGTGGTGTCGGTGCGGCTGACCGGGGTCCGCGTCCGGCGCACCGTCCGATACACCGACATGTTTCTGCTCGGTGCGGCCTTCATGCTGCTCGAGACCAAGAACGTGATCGGGTTCGCCCTCTACTTCGGCACCACCTGGCTGGTGAACGCCATCGTCTTCGCCGGTGTCATGCTGGCCGTGCTCGGCGCGGTCGAGACCCGGCGCCGGATGCGCCGCGTCAACCAGTCCGTGCTGCAACTGCTGCTGTTCGCCACCCTGGCCGTGTCCTGGCTCGTCCCGACCCACTGGGTGCTCGGGCTGCCCGTCGCGGCGCGGCTGATCGCGGCGATCGCCCTGGCCTTCGCGCCGATCTTCTGCGCCAACCTCATCTTCTCCGACCGCCTGGCGGCGGCCCCCGACCCCACGGCCGCCTTCGGCGCGAACCTCCTGGGCGCCCTCACCGGTGGCACGCTCGAATACCTCGCCCTGGTCACCGGCTATCAGGCGCTGCTTCTCGTCGTCGCCGGGCTGTACGTGGGCGCGTGTATCGCGATGCGCTTCACCCGTCACACCCGGGGCCCGGCGGAGCCGGTCGAACGGGTCACGGTCGAGCCCACCGCGCGCCCCTGAGTCCTGCGCCCTGAGCTGCACCTGACAGATTTCCGGGTTCCGGCGGGTTCTCATCCTCGTATCCGCACTGACACAATGATCTCCGCTGTTGAATCGATTCAATAGTTTTAGAGGCGACGTTGTCAAAGGCGATATGGAGAGTCCCCGGACGCCGGGAGGCCGGCAGCGGTCTGCGGCGGATCGGCGTGCTGCTGGCCGCCACCCTGCTCCCGGTGGTGTCGACGGCCGCCCCGGGCCATGCGGCGGCGGCCGAATCGCGCGGTGGGCACGCCCCTCTCGCCCCCGCGGACCTCACCGTCGGCGACCGCGCCCGGACGCTCGACGTCGAGGGCGCCCCGCTGTTCGGGTGGCGGCCACGCGACATCGACCCCGGGGCCGCCCACGTTGGGCCTGACCTCCTCTATATGCGTGTCAAATGCGCGTCGTTGAACACCCTGTGCCGGTACTCCGTCACGAAAACCACACGCGAATACGAGAGAAAAGTCAATGCCTGCCAATTGTGATCGATCCATGCTCGGCCATAAACCAAGCGACTACGTTGATCGGTATGAAGCTCCGGTACAACTTCCGCGTGTATCCGAGCGCTTCTCAGCGCGGCAATCTGGCGAGGGCGTTCGGGTGCGCCCGTGTCGTATGGAACGACGTTCTCCGTATGCGCCGCGACGCCCACGCCAAGGGCCTGCCGCGCCTGACAGCGGCTGAGCTGTCCAAGCAGGTCATCACCGACGCCAAGAAGACTCCTGAGCGGGCCTGGCTCGGCGAGGTGTCAGCCGTGGTGCTCCAACAGTCCCTGCGCGACTTGGAGAGGGCGTACAGCAACTTCTTCGCTTCGAACAACGGCGCCCGTAAGGGGCCGACGATGGGCCCGCCGAAGATGAAGAAGAAGAGTGCCCGGCAGGCGGTCCGGTTCACCGCGAACGCCCGATGGTCCATCACCGAAAGCGGGAAGCTGAGGCTGCCAAAGATCGGCGACATCGGCGTGGCCTGGTCCCGCGAACTGCCTTCCGAGCCAACATCCGTGACCATCATCAAGGACGCGTCCGGCAGGTACTTCGCCAGCTTCGTGGTCGAGGTCGACGACAAGCCCCTGCCCGAGCTGGATATCGAGGAGACGGACACTGGGATCGACCTGGGCCTGTCCTCCTACGCCGTGCTGCGCGGCCGGAAGATTGCTTCCCCAAAGTTCTTCCGTCGCCAGGAACGCAAGCTCAGGCGCGCTCAGCGTGCGCTGTCCCGTAAGCAGAAGGGATCGAACAACCGGCGCAAGGCCAGGCAGGCCGTCGCCAGGGTCCATGCCCGCATCGCTGATCAGCGGCGCGACTTCATCGAGCAGGAGACCACCCGCATCGTCCGCGAGAGCCAAGCGGTCTATGTGGAGGACCTGAACGTGAAGGGCATGGCCACCCGGCGTGGCCGGCTCGGCAAGAGTGTCCACGACCAGTCCCTCGGCATCTTCGCCCGTACCCTCGAAGCCAAGTGCGCACGGTACGGGCGGACCTTTGTCAAGGTCGATCGATGGTTCCCTTCCACTCAGATGTGCTCCAACCCGAAGTGCGGATCCCTCGCCGGGCCCAAGGGCCGCGAGCAACTCCACGTTCGCACGTGGACCTGCTCGGGGTGCGGCACCCGCCATGACCGGGATGAGAACGCCGAGGCCAACATACGCGCCGCTGGACCGAAACGCGCCGCTGTGATGCGGCACGAGGCGGAGCGTCAAAACGCCTGTGGAGAGCACGTCAGACCCCGCACGCCGGGGCAGCGCTCGCCGAAGCAGGAACCCACCCGAAGCCCCACCGCTCACCACGGCGAGGCAGGCGGGAATCACCCACGTCCACGTGGATGAGGACGTCAAGACACGGACACCACGGCCCGCACCACCGTCAACATCCTCGCCGTGGACGCCCTGCGGCGCACCGCAGACCAGGCCGCCGCCCTCGGCCGGCCGAAGGCCGAGGCCGACGCGCTGCGCGCCGACGCCGCCAAGGTGGCCGAGGCCGTCAACGACCGGCTGCGCCGCCCGGACGGCCTCTACACCGACGGGCTGAAGGCGGACGGCAGCCAGAGCGCGCACGCCTCGCAGATCGCGAACGCGTACGCCATCGCCTTCGGTATCGCGCCCGAGACGAGCGTGGACACCATCGCCGGCCACCTCGTCTCGCTCAAGCTCCAGATGGGCCCGATGACCGCCAACTGGCTGCTCACCGCCCTGCACCGGGCGGGCCGTGACGATCAGGTGCTGGCCCGGTTCACCGACCGCACCTCGCTCGGCTGGGCCAACATCCCCGCCCGGGGCGGCACCTTCACGTGGGAGTCCTGGGAGGCACCGGACGACGGCCAGAGCCTGTCCCACGGATGGGGCGCGACCGCCCTGGTGGACCTCCAGCAGGATCTGCTCGGGCTGAACGTCACCGGCACGGCCGCCACCACACTGCGGATCCGGCCACCGCGCGACACCGAACTGACCCACGCCGAGGGCACGGTGTGGACGCAGGCCGGGACCGTCGGGGTCCGCTGGAACACCACCGCGCACGGCACCGAGGTCAAGGTCGACATCCCGGTCAACACCACCGCTGAAGTGGAGGTTCCGCTCGCCGGCGGCCGGGCACTCAAGGCCCGTGGCGCGGGCCCGGACGGGGCGTCCGCGCCGCGCTTCGAGGGTGTTCGTAACGGCCGCGCCATCTATACGGTGGGCTCCGGTCACTCCACGTTCACCCCGGCCGCCTGAGGCGGTCCGCCGCAGGTCAGTGAGGGCCGGACAGAGTGGCGCGAGATGGCGCCAACCACCCTTGTCCCACCCGTCCCATGTGTCTAAGTTCCCCCTCAGACAGGCCACCTGAGGGGGAACCATGGGCCGTCAGGAGAGGCCGCTCGATCCCGGTGCGGGCCCCGAGCAGCGCTTCGCGTTCGCGCTGCGCAAGCTGAGGTCGGAGGCCGGAGGACCGACATACCGGGCGATGGCGCAGCGCACCCCGTACACGGTCTCGACCCTGTCGCGGGCCGCCGCAGGGGAGCAACTGCCCTCGCTGGAGGTCACCCTCGCGTATGTGGCCGCGTGTGGCGGGGACCGCGAGGAGTGGGAGCGGCACTGGCGGCAGACGTCCGAGGAGATCGCGCTGCGGGCCGTCGAGGACGACGACGCCGAGCCGCCCTATCAGGGCCTCGCGCGGTTCGAACCGGGGGACCACGAGCGGTTCTTCGGCCGGGACCGGCTCGTCGGCGACCTCGTCGGCCTGGTCCGTACGCATCGGTTCGTGGTGCTGGTCGGGGCCTCCGGGAGCGGGAAGTCCTCGCTGCTGCGGGCCGGTTTGATCCCCCGGCTGCGGGGCCCCGAAGAGCCGCGCGAGCCGCCCGAGCCGCCCGAGCCGCACGGGGGCCGTGCCGGGGAGCCGTACGAGAGTGCCGGCGAGCCGTACGAGCGGCCCGCCGCCGTCCGGATCCTCGCCCCGGGCGAACACCCTCGCACACACACCGAAGCGCTCGCGCCGAAGGGCGGCGAGGGCGGCGAGGGCGAGACAGTGGTCGTCGTCGACCAGTTCGAGGAGGTCTTCACCCTCTGCCGCGACCCGGACGAACGCAAGGCGTTCCTCGACCGATTACTGGACGCCCGCCGCGCCGGAAGCGGGTTACGGGTCGTCGTCGCGGTGCGGGCGGATTTCTTCGGACACTGCGCCGAACACCGCGAACTCGCCGAAGCCTGCCGCGACGCCACCTTGCTCATCGGCCCGATGACCCCGGACGAGCTGCGCGACGTCATCGTCAAACCGGCCACGGCGGCGGGCCTGGTCGTCGAACGCTCCCTGACCGCACGACTGATCGCCGAGGTCGACGGCGAGCCGGGCGGGTTGCCGCTGTTGTCCCACGTCCTGCTGGAGGCTTGGCGGCGGCGCAAGGGCCGGACGCTGGCGGAGGCCACGTACGACGCGGTCGGCGGGGTGCGCGGGGCCGTGGCCCGTACCGCCGAGGACGTCTATGCCCGGCTCACCCCCGCCCAGGCGCCGCTCGCCCGCCGTGTTCTGCTCCGGCTGATCACACCGGGCGAGGGGGCACAGGACACCCGCCGGGGCGTCGACCGCGCCGAACTCGACTGGGGCGACCCCGTCGGCACCAACGCCGACATCACCACCGCCGACACCACCGCCGTCCTGGACCGGCTGGCCCGAGCCCGGCTGATCACCCTGGACGAGAACACGGTCGATCTGGCCCATGAGGCCCTGATCACGGCGTGGCCGAGGCTGCGCGGCTGGGTGGCCGAGGACCGGGAACGGCTGCGTACGCACCGCCAGTTGACCGAGGCCGCGCGCGCCTGGGAGGAGCTGCGGCGCGAGACGGGCGCGCTGTACCGGGGGACGCGGCTCGCGGTGGCGCGCGAGTGGGCGGCGCGTGACGGCGCCCTCGACGAACTGAACTCCGTGGAGCGCGCGTTTCTGGAGGCGAGCATCGGCCTGGAGGACGGCGAGCGGGCCGCCGCGGCGCGCCGCGCCCGCCGGCTGGCCTTTCTCGCGGCGTGTCTGGCGGTGCTCCTGGTCGTGGTCACGGCCGTCGGCGTGGTGGCCGTACGGCAGCGGCACAGCGCCGTCGAGGCCCAGCGGGTCGCCATCTCCCGTCAACTGGCCGCACAGGCACTGAACTTGGGCGATTCGCGGCCCGGTACCGCCATGCTGCTCGCCGTGGAGGCGTACCGCACCGCGCCCACGCCCGAGGCGCGCGGGGCCCTGCTGAGCATGTCCGCGCGCCGCTCCTACCAGGCCGAGCTGAACGGCCACGCCGATGCCGTGTCCGAAGTGGCCTTCAGCCCCGACGGGACACTCGCCAGCGTCGGCCGGGACGGGAAGACGGTGCTGTGGGATGCCCGCCACCACACCCGGGTGGCCACCCTCACCGGCCACGCCACCTGGCTCCGGGCGGTGGACTTCAGCCCGGACGGGCGCCGGATGGCCACGGGTGGCGACGACCGGAAGGTGGTGCTGTGGGATGTCGCACACCGTACGAAGGTGGCCACCCTCACCGGACACCGGGGGCCGGTCAAGAGCGTCGCGTTCAGCCCGGACGGCCGTACGGTGGCCGGTTCGAGCGACGACGGCACCGTCATCCTGTGGGACGCCACAAGCGGCTCCCGGCGGGTCACCCTGACCGGCCACCGCGCCATGGTGTGGGCGGTGGAGTTCAGCCCGGACGGGAAACTGCTGGCCACGGCCAGTGCGGACCGTACGGTGCGGCTGTGGAGCGCGGCGACCGGTGAGCAACTGGCCGTGTTACGGGGTCACACCCGGTCCGTGGACGCCGTCGCGTTCAGCCCCGACGGGAAGCTGCTGGCCTCGGCGAGCCAGGACTACACCGCCAGGGTGTGGGACGTGCGGCGCCGCACCTCGGTGGCCAGGCTCGTCGGGCATGGCGCGGAGGTCAGAGCTGTGGCCTTCAGCCCCGACGGCCGCACGGTGGCCACCAGCGGACAGGACCACACGGTCATGCTCTGGGACGCCGAGCGCCACACCCGCCAGGCCACCCTCGTCGGACACGGCACCAACATCTACAGCCTCGCCTACGACCCGAGCGGCACCCTCCTCGCCACGGCCGGGGAAAGCGGCTCGATCACCCTGTGGGACCCCACCCGGATCCCGCTGACCGGCCTCGCCGACCGGGTCAACAAGGTGGTGTTCAGCCCGGACGGACGCGCTCTCGCCACAGCGGGCCAGAACGGGTCCGCCGTGCTGTGGGACGTCGTCCACCGCACCCCGCGCGCCGTGCTGCCCAGTGGCCACGGAACCGTCAGATCGGCGGCGTTCAGCCCGGACGGCCGTACGCTGGCCACGGTCACCGGGATCTCCCAGGACACCCCGACCGGACCCGCCTCCCGGCCGCCGAGCCCCAAGGACCAGACGCTCATGCTGTGGCCGCTCGCCGGCCGCGCGGGCCCGCGACGGCCTGTCACCCTCACCGGTCACACCGCCCGGGTCCTGGACGTGGCCTACAGCCCGGACGGGCGCATCATCGCGACGGGCGCCGCGGACAAGAAGGTTATTTTGTGGGACGCGGCCCGGGGGACCCGGCTCGCCACCTTCACCGCGGACACCGGCACGGAGGGCAGCGGCGTCAACGCGGTGGCGTTCAGCCCGGACGGCCGTACGCTGGCCACCGCCAACTACGACGGCAGGGTGACCCTGTGGAACGTGGCCCGGCGGACCCGTGTGGCCACGCTCACCGGCCACACCGGGCAGGTGCGGGCGGTGACCTTCAGCCCCGACGGCCGCACGCTGGCCAGCGCCGGTATCGACCAGACGGTGATGCTGTGGGACGTGGCCCGGCACACCCGCCTGGCGACCCTGGCCGGTGACACCGGACCCGCGTTCGCGGTGGCGTTCAGCCCCGACGGCCGTACCCTCGCCACCGCCAACGCGGACACCTCGGTCATGCTCTGGGACGTGGCCCGGCGCAAGCAACTGGCCACCTTCACCGGCCACACCGCGCAGGTGAGATCGGTCGCCTTCAGCCCCGACGGCCGCACACTGGCCACGGCGGGGGACGACGGCACCGTCAGGCTGTGGAACACCGACCCCCGGCGCACCGCGACGCAACTGTGCTCGGCGCTCTCCCGCGATCTGACCCGCGAGGAGTGGCGGCAGCTGATCCCGGAGAAGTCGTATCGCAGGACGTGCGACATGGGCTGAGCGCGGTCTCCCCGATGATCGCGATCTTCCCGATACCGTGTGTGCAGACGCGAGTTGGGGGTGGGCTGTGGAGCCGTTCACGATGGCGGCGGTGGCCTCGGCGGTCACCACGGTGACCTCGGGCGCCCTGTCGGGCGCGGGCGGGGAGATGGGGCGGCGGAGCTCAGAGGCGCTGGCCGGGCTCGTACGGAGGATGCGGCGCCGCGACGCGGACCCCGACCCCGGCTCGCCGCAGGATCCCGACCCCGACCCTGAAGCGGAGCCGACGGACCCTGACCCCGAGGCGTCCGCTGATCGGGACCCCGGCGTCCGCGCGGACGAGCCGCCCCTGCTGCCCGCCACCGACGAGGAGCGGCGAGAGCTGGCCCGGCAGTTGTGGGAGAGCTCCCGCACCTCTCCCGGCTTCGCCCGCGACGTGACGGCCTGGCTGCGGGAGACCGGGTGGCTGGGGTCGCGCGCCGTCCCCGCCGTGGCCCCCGGGGCGTCCCGCCCGCGGATGCTGCCGCCCGCGAACGCCGCCTTCACCGACCGCGAGGCGCTGCCGGACCAGATCGCCCGGGTGCTGGACGGCGAGGACAGGGCCGACGGCGTCCCGGCGGTGGTGGTGCTGGTGGGGCCCGGCGGGATCGGGAAGACCGCGGCGGCCGTGCACTGCGCGCACCGGCTCACCGAGCGCTTCCCCGACGGCCAGCTCTACATCGATCTGCAGGGGCAGTCCGCGACGACGGCGCTGACCCCCTCCGAGGCGCTGGTCCGCCTCCTGGACGCGCTGCGGGTGCCGACCGGCCGGCTGCCGGCCGACGAGCGGCGGCTGAGCGAGCTCTACCGCGACCGCACGGCCGAGCGGCGCATGGTCGTCGTACTGGACAACGCCCACTCCGAGCGGCAGGTCAGGCCGCTGCTGACCGCCGCCCCGGAGTCCCTGGCCATCATCACCAGCCGCTACCGCCTCGACCGGCTCGCGGCCGATCCGGGCGCCAAGGTGATGAGGCTCGACCCGCTCACCACCGCCGACTCGGTCCGGTTGCTGACCCGCATCGTGGGCCGGGACGCGACGGCCGGACGCGGGCCGGGCCCCGGTGTCGCGGCGGTCGCGGAGCGGTGCGGCGGGATTCCGCTCGCGCTGTGCGAGACGGGCGCCCGCGTCGCCGTACGGGAACACCTCACCTGGGACACCGTCGAGCGGCAGCTGTCCGAGCGGGCACACCGAAGGGAACAGGAGGCCCCCTCCATGGACGACCGGTCCGCCCGGGGCGCGGTGGACCTCACCACCGACGTCACGTACGGGGAGCTGAGCCCGCGAGCGGCCCTGCTGTACCGGATGCTCGGGGTGTGGCCGTGGCCCGGTATCACCGTGGGCGTCGCCCGGAAGGCCGTGGACGCGGCGGACGCTCCTCGACGAACTGGCCGGCGTCCATCTGCTCGAGGAAGTGGGGGAGGAGCGCTACCGCTTCCACGACCTCGTACGCGACCACGCCGCGCGGCGCGGCGAGGCGGAGGACCGCCACGCCGACCGGGCGGCGGCCGTGCGCCGCGTCGTCGGCTGGCACCTGGGGTTCGCGGCGGCGGCCGACCTCCGCGTCATCCCCGGGCGCTGGCGGCTGGGCCCCGCCTACGCGCGGCTGGTGCCGCCCCCGGACCGCGACTCCATGCACCATCCGGTCGGCCGCCTCGCCCTGGCCGAACTGCGCGCCGAACGCGAGAACTTGGCCGCGGCCGTACGGGCCGCCGAGCACCACGGCTTCGACGAACTCGCCTGGCAGCTGTGCGAGGCGATGTGGGGCCTGCATCTGCGCCTCGGCTTCCACGAGCAGTGGGTCGAGACCCACCTGAAGGGCGTGGCGGCCGCCCGCCGGAGCGCCGCGGAGTTCGGCGACCCGCGGGCCGAGGGCCGGGTGCTGGTCCAGCTCGCCTTCGCCCACATGGGCCTCGAAAGCTGGGCCGAGGCCGAGGAAGCCCTGCTGAACGCCGCCGCCGCGGACGAGCGGGCCGGGCACCACCGCGGCCAGGCGAGCGCGGTCGAGGCGCTGGGGCTGCTGCGGCTCAAGCAGTGGCGATACCCCGAGGCACAGCGGAACTTCGAAGACGCCCGGCGGGTGCTGGGGCGGATCCGCCCGGGGGACGACGGCGCGGCGGATGTGCCCCGCGCCCTGGCGCTGCTCGACCACCACACCGGGCGCGCCCTGCGCGGACAGGAGCGGTACGGCGAGGCGGTGCGCCGGCTCCACGAGGCCCTGGCCCACTTCCGGGCCCTGCCCGAGCCCGATCTGTACAACGAGGGCCGGGTGTACATGAGCCTGGGCGAGACGCATCTGGACGCCGGTGACGCCGAGGCGGCCCGCGTCTGCCTCGACGAGGCCATCGCCACCATGGGCCGGGAGGGCGCCGAGCTCCAGCACGCCGACGCCGCGGAGATGCGGGCCCGCTGCGCGAGGGCGCTGGGCGACCCGGCCGCGGAGGCCGGCGATCTGCGCACGGCGGTCGCGCTGTACGAGACGGCGGGCGACGAGGCGTCGGTCGGGCGCGTGCGTGCGCGGCTGGCGGAGCTGGAGGTCGCCTGAGCAGACGTCTAGGCCGGGGACAGGCGTTCCACCGCGACGCGGTGGTGTGCCGCTCCGGTGACCACGGTCAGCTCCGCCTGCGCCGCGCCGAGGGGCTTGGCCCCGAGCCAGGCCAGCAGCGCCGACGCGTACGCCGCCGGGTCGCACAGGTCGGCCCGGCCGGTCTCGTCCGGGGTGGCCGTCAGCCGCACCAGATCCCCCTGCCGGGTACGCACCGTGCAGCGGTCCGGGCCGGTCACATACGCGGCCAGCGCGCAGTGCGGATGGCGCGCCAGGACCTCCGCCGTCCAGGCTGCGGGCGGGCCGACCCTGGGGTCGTCCTCCGCGCCGTACCGTACGACGACGTCCGCGACGCTCAGCCGCCCGGCGTCCTGGGTGTCCTCGTGCACCGCCGTGTGCGCGCCGTCGGCGTCCGGGTCCTCCGGCTCGTGGGCGGTGTCGGCGTAGCGGGTGACGGCGACGGTCGGCGGGTCGGCGTCGATCAGCCGGGTCAGGACCCGTACGGGCGCGGTGCGTTCGGCGGGCTCGTACGGAGGCAGCGGCAGCCGGTCGAGGAGGGCGGGGCGGTCGGCGGGCTCGGGGATGCCGATGAGACCGTAGAACAGGCGGCGCAGCAGACCGGCGGAGCGGCCCGGCGCGGATGTGGTCTGGGCGGCCAACTCGGCGTACCGGCCGGGGTCGTGGCTTTGGACGGCGCGTTCGATCTGCGCGCGCAGGCTGCCGTGCGGGCGGAGCTTCGGGGCGGTCCGGCCGAGCGCGGCGACCGGCGAGTCGGGGTCGAGGTCGCCGTCGGGGAACGCGCCGAGGAGGACGGGCCTGCCGATGGAGGCCGCGTAGTACGTGACGCTGCTGTGGTCGCCCAGGACGCAGTCCGCCGCTATCAGGGCCTGCCGCCAGCCGTGCAGTTCGGAGATCAGACCGAGACCGGCCCGCCTCGCCCGGTCCAGCCAGCCCCGGACCTGCCCGGGGCCGTGTCCGTACCAGATGTTGGGGTGCAGGACGGCCACCGTGCGGTACTCGTCGGCCGGCAGCTCGGCCGCCAGGCGGGGCAGCAGCCAGGGCAGCAGATCGCCTTCGCCGCCTTCGCCACCGTCGCCGCCGCCGTCGCCGAAGAGGGAGCGCGGCGCCCAGGTGGAGCTGACCACGACCAGCCGCTGATGCGGGGCGACCCCGAGCGCGCGGCGGAAGCGTTCGCGGTACGGGAGGGCGTCAAGGACGCGGTCGTAGCAGGGGTCCCCGGCGAGGACGGCCGTCGGCACCGCCTCTGGGCAGGCGGTGCCGAGCCGGTCCAGCTGCTCGGGGTGGGACAGGACGGTGGCGGAGGCGATGGGGCGGCCGTCGTGCAGCAGCCACTCGGGCGCCAGCCCGAAGACCGGTGTTGTCCGGTGTTGTCCGGTGTTGTCCGGTGTTGCGAGCTTCTTATTGTAGCCAACGCCATGCGACAACACCGCCAACTCGCCTTGCAATGCGTGGAGTTGGCCGCCGTAGCTCGCGGACACCGCCAGGTCGACGGGGGTGTCCTTCGCCTGCTCCCAGGGGAGGACCGGCAGCCCCGCGGCGGCCAGCAGTTCGGGCACCCCGGCCAGAAAGGGCGAGGACTGGGTGCACGTCGCCAGCAGCTGCACCCGCAGATCGCCGCTGAGCAGCGGGAGTACGTCCAGCAGCCGGGTCGCGGAGGTGACGTTGTGCACCACGAGCAGCACCCGACGGCACTGTGCCCGGGTCACCCATCGCTCCGCGTCGGCGCCGACCGGAACCCTCAGCCGCAGCGTGCCCGTCATCCTGGCGATCTTACCGGCGGTGGCCTTGGCCGTTCTTCGGGCCGCACCCAACCGATCTTTGTCCTGTGAGTGGGGAAAGTCTGCAGTAATCCATGCACAACTTCTTCCCAGGTCCAGCAGCCGCTGCTACGTTCCCTACGAAAGCCCGGCACTGGGGCGGAATCTGGGCGGGGAGGGGACAGTGAGACGCATGACGGCACGACCGGCGAGCGCCCACCAGGCACGCCTGCTCAAGCTGCTGCGCGACGGCGGCCCCAACTCCCGTGCCCAGCTGGGCGACCAGGTCGACCTGTCCCGCTCCAAACTGGCCGTGGAGCTGCACCGGCTGCTGGAGACGGGCCTGGTGGTGGCCGACGGTCTCGCCGCCTCGCGCGGCGGCCGCCGCTCCCACAACGTCCGGCTCAACCCGGGCCTGAGGTTCCTCGGCGTCGACATCGGCGCGACATCGGTCGACGTCGCCGTCACCAACGCGGAGCTGGAGGTCCTGGGCCACCTCAACCAGCCGATGGACGTCCGCGAGGGCCCCGTGGCGGTCTTCGAGCAAGTCCTGGACATGGCCGAGAAGTTGAAGGCCACCGGGCTCGCCGAGGGCTTCGACGGCGCCGGCATCGGCGTTCCCGGACCGGTCCGCTTCCCCGAGGGGATACCGGTGGCCCCGCCGATCATGCCGGGCTGGGACGGCTTCCCCGTACGGGAAGCGCTCAGCCAGGAACTCGGCTGCCCGATCATGGTCGACAACGATGTGAACCTCATGGCGATGGGCGAACAGCACGCCGGAGTCGCCCGCAACGTCGCCGATTTCCTCTGTGTCAAGATCGGCACCGGTATCGGCTGCGGCATCGTCGTCGGCGGCCAGGTCTACCGCGGCACCACCGGCAGCGCGGGCGACATCGGCCACATCCAGGCCGTGCCCGGCGGCAGGCCCTGCGCCTGTGGCAACCGGGGCTGCCTGGAAGCTCACTTCAGCGGCGCCGCGCTGGCCCGCGACGCGGTGCAGGTGGCCCAACAGGGCCTGTCCACCGACCTCGCGGCCCGGCTGGCGACGAATGGCACCCTCACCGCCGCCGATGTCGCCGCCGCGGCCACCGCGGGCGACACCACCGCACTGGAGCTGATCCGCGAGGGCGGCACCCGCGTCGGCGAGGTCATCGCCGGCCTCGTCTCCTTCTTCAACCCCGGTCTGTTAGTGATCGGCGGCGGGGTGACCGGCCTGGGCCACACCCTGCTCGCCGCGATCCGTACCCAGGTCTACCGCCAGTCGCTGCCCCTGGCGACCGGCAATCTCCCCATCGTCCTGGGTGAGTTGGGCTCCACCGCCGGAGTGACCGGCGCGGCCCGGCTGATCAGCGACCATCTCTTCTCACCCGCCTGAGCGACCACCCCTTCCCACCCGCCTCAGCGACCACCTCCTCTCACCCACGCACGCCTGCTCGGCGCCGCGCCGACGACAGGCGCGACACGCCCTGACACCGGCCCTCCGGCCCCCCGGCCCACGGCTGCAAGCCGCCGTCGGCCTCCTTCGATGCCACATTCTCCAACTGGCCACGGTCAACCAGGTCAGTTGTCCAGAGCTCCGGGATGACGGCGCATCCCGGCGTACGCGCCCGCCCGTACAACCAGCCCCATTCTGGAGGCATTTCGTGCACGGGAACGACCGCATCACCCGCACCCGCCCCCGAACCCGCAGATCGCGTCTGCACAAGGCGATCGCGCTGCTCAGCGGCGCCCTCCTCGCCGGTGCCGGCCTGACCCTCACCACCCCCCAGGCCGGCGCAGCCGTCACCGGCCAGGAGAAGGCCGCGGCGGCCGAGGACTTCCAGCAGGTCACCCTCGCCAAGGGGGAGGCGGAGGTCGGCGAGCCCATGTCGCTGGCCGTCCTCCCCGACCGCTCGGTCCTGCACACCTCCCGCGACGGCGAGCTTCGCCTGACCGATGCCGCGGGCAACACCGAACTCGCGGGCAAGCTCGACGTCTACTCCCATGACGAGGAGGGCCTGCAAGGCGTCGGCGTCGACCCGGGCTTCACCGACAACCGCTTCATCTACCTCTACTACGCGCCCCCGCTGAACACCCCGGCGGGCGACGCCCCGGAGACCGGCACCGCCGCCGACTTCGCACCCTTCGACGGCGTCAACCGCCTCTCCCGCTTCGTGCTGAAGACCGACGGCACCCTCGACACCGCCAGCGAGAAGAAGATCCTCGACGTCTCCGCCACCCGCGGCCTGTGCTGCCACGTCGGCGGCGACATCGACTTCGACGCGGCCGGCAACCTGTACCTGTCGACCGGCGACGACACCAACCCCTTCCAGTCGGACGGCTACACCCCGATCGACGAACGCGCCAACCGCAACCCCGGCTTCGACGCCCAGCGCTCCGCGGGCAACACCAACGACCTGCGCGGCAAGATCCTGCGCATCAAGGTCGAGGCCGACGGCTCGTACTCCATCCCCGAGGGCAACCTCTTCAAGCCCGGCACCGACAAGACGCGGCCCGAGATCTACGCGATGGGCTTCCGCAACCCGTTCCGGTTCAGCGTCGACAAGAAGACCGGCATCCTCTACGTCGGCGACTACGGCCCCGACGCCGGCGCCGCCGACCCGAACCGCGGACCGGCCGGACAGGTCGAGTTCGCCCGCGTCACCGGCCCCGGCAACTTCGGCTGGCCGTACTGCACCGGCGCCAACGACGCCTACGTCGACTTCGACTTCGCCACCCGCGCCTCCGGCGCCGCCTTCGACTGCTCCGCCCCGAAGAACACCTCGCCGCACAACACCGGCCTGACCGATCTGCCCCCGGCGCAGTCCGCCTGGATTCCGTACAACGGCGGATCCGTACCGGAGTTCGGCGACGGCTCCGAGTCCCCGATGGGCGGCCCGGTCTACCACTACGACGCCGCCCTCGACTCGCCCGTGAAGTTCCCCGAGGCGTACGACGGCGACTTCTTCGCCGGTGAGTTCGGCCGCCGCTGGATCAAGCGCATCAGCAGCGACGCCGATGGCAAGGTGCAGTCGATCAACGACATCCCCTGGAGCGGCACCCAGGTGATGGACATGGCCTTCGGCCCGGACGGCGCGCTGTACGTCCTCGACTACGGCACCGCCTGGTTCGGCGGCGACGAGCACTCGGCGCTGTACCGCATCGAGAACGCGACCGACGGCCACTCCCCGTCGCCCCAGGCCGCCGCGGACCGCACCTCGGGCCAGGCCCCGATGAAGGTCCAGTTCTCCTCGGCCGGCACCACCGACCAGGACGGCGACAAGCTCACCTACAGCTGGGACTTCGGCGACGGCGCCACCTCCACGTCCCCCAACCCCGCCCACAAGTATTCAAAGAACGGCACCTACACCGCCACCGTCACAGCCAAGGACCCCTCGGGCCGCACCGGCAGCGCCAGTGTGCAGATCGTCGTCGGCAACACCGCCCCCAAGGTCGTCCTCGAAACGCCCAAGGACGGGCAGCTGTTCAGCTTCGGCGACGCCATCCCGTTCAAGGTGAAGGTCACCGACCCCGAGGACGGCCGGACCATCGACTGCGACAAGGTCAAGGTCACCCTGATCCTCGGCCACGACACCCACGGCCACCCGCTCACCTCGGCCAACGGCTGCTCCGGCACCATCCAGTCCAGCGCCGACGGCGGCCACGACGAGGACGCCAACATCTTCGGCGTCCTGGACGCCGAGTACACCGACGGCGGAGGCGGCGGCCAGGCCCCGCTCACCTCGCACGACCGACACGTCCTCCAGCCCCGCCACCGCCAGGCCGAGCACTTCGGCACCAGCTCCGGCGTGACGGTCGTCGGCCATGACACCGCCCAGGGCGCCAAGGTCGTCGGCGACATCGACAACGGCGACTGGATCGCCTTCAAGCCCTACGTACTGAGCGACGCCACGAAGATCACCGCGCGGATCGCCTCCGCCGGCGCGGGCGGCACCCTCGAGGTCCGCGCGGGCTCGGCCACCGGCACCCTGCTCGGCAAGGCCACGGTTCCGGTGACCGGCGGCTGGGAGACCTACCAGGACGTCTCGGCCGACCTGTCCCGCGCACCGCGCGACACCACCACCCTCTACCTCGTCTTCAAGGGCGGCAGCGGCGCCCTCTACGAGATCGACGGCTTCACCTTCACGACCCGCTGAGCCACGACCGGCTGAGCCACGACCCGCTGAGCCCGCCACGGGCCGCTGAGCCCGCCACGGGCCACTGAACGGCGGTGGGCGGGAGACGCCGGACTCCCGCCCGCCGTCACCACCCCTCATCCCATCCGGGAGCTACCCCTCATCCCCTCCGGGTTTTCGTGCCCCGGACAAGGAGGCCGCTCATGTCCGCGTCCCTGTCCCTCTCCCGTCCCCCTCGGACCGGTGTCTGGCTGGTCGGGGCCCGCGGCTCCGTCGCCACCACCGTCGTCGCCGGATGCGCCGCCGTGAACGCGGGGCTGCGCCCGCCGACCGGCCTGGTCACCGAGGCGCCCGCGTTCGCCGGCAGCGGCCTGCCCGCCCTGCCTGCCCTGTCGTCGTTTGTCTTCGGCGGCCACGACACCACGGACTGCCCCCTGCCCAAACGCGCCGAGCAACTGGCCGCGGGCGGCGTCCTCCCGACCGGTCTGCCCGCCGCCGTCGCGACCGAACTCGCCGCCGCCGACGCGGAGATCAGGCCCGGCGGCCCGCTCCCCGGCGACACCCGGGACGAGGACGCGCTGATCGCCGCCTTCGCCGCCGACCTCCAGGACTTCGTCACCCGGCTCGGCCTGGAGCGCGCGGTGGTCGTGAACGTCGCCTCCACCGAACCGGCCCCGCCACCAGGACCTGCTCTCCCGCCCAGCTCGCTCTACGCGGCCGCCGCCCTGCGCGCCGGCTGCCCGTACGTCAACTTCACCCCGTCCACGGGCCTGCACCACCCGGCGCTCGCCCCGCTCGCCGCGGCGAGCGGACTGCCGTACGCGGGCCGCGACGGCAAGACGGGCCAGACCCTGCTGCGCTCCGTCCTCGGCCCCATGTTCGCCCAGCGGGCGCTGGACGTCCGGGCCTGGTCCGGCACCAACCTCCTCGGCGGGGGCGACGGCGCCTCCCTCGCCGACCCGGCCGCCGCCGCGGCGAAGAACGCCGGCAAGGAACGCGTCCTCGCGGACACCCTCGGCACCACCCCCGAGGGCGAGGTCCACATCGACGACGTGCCCGCGCTCGGCGACTGGAAGACCGCCTGGGACCACGTCGCCTTCGACGGCTTCCTCGGCACCCGCATGGTCCTCCAGACCATCTGGCAGGGCTGCGACTCGGCCCTCGCCGCGCCCCTGGTCCTCGACCTGGCCCGGCTCGTCGCCCGCGCCCACGAGACCGGTCTGCGCGGCCCCCTCGCCGAACTCGCCTTCTTCTTCAAGGACCCGGTCGGGGACGCGCCGTCGGCGCTGGGGGAGCAGTACGCGGAACTGGTGCGGTTCGCGCGGGGGCTGAGGGAGGGCGAGTGAGCCGACTCCACGCCTGGGCCGAACTGCTGCGCCTGCCCGCCCTGTTCACCGTGCCCGGCGACGGGCTGGCCGGGGCGGCCGCCGTCGCCGCCCGCCCCGACCGCCGCACCGCGCTCGCCGTCGGCTGCTCCCTGTGCCTGTACGAGGCCGGGATGGCCCTCAACGACTGGGCCGACCGTGCGGAGGACGCCGTCGAGCGCCCGCACCGCCCGCTCCCGTCCGGTCGGGTCCGCCCCGCCGCCGCCCTCGCCGCGGCCTGCGCCCTGACGGCCGCGGGCCTCGCCCTGGCCGCCCGCGCCGGGCGCCCCGCGCTGGCGGTCGCGGTGCCCCTGGCGGCCACCGTCTGGTCGTACGACCTGGTCCTGAAGCGCACGCCCGCCGGGCCCGGTGCCATGGCCGCCGCCCGCGGGCTCGACCTGCTCCTCGGCGCCGCGGCCACCGGCGGCACCGTCCGCCCGGCCCTGCCCTCGGCGGCCCTGCTCTCCACCCACACCCTCGCCGTCACCGCCGTCTCCCGCCAGGAGACCCGCGACGGCACCCCCTTGGCGCCGCTCGCGGCGCTGGCCGCCACGGCCACCCTGACCCGGCTGCTGCCGGGCGCCCTGGGGCGCGAGCGCAGGGATGTCCGCGTAGCCGCGCGACGGGAACCTTCCGGCGCCTCGCCCGCGACCTCTCGCACCCCAACCCCAGGTCATAGCCGGCCGTCCGGCTTCCTCACCACCGCCCTCGCACTCAGCTACGCCGCCGCCACGGCCCGCCCGTACCTGAACGCCGCCCTCAACCCCTCGCCGCCGCTCACCCAGCGCGCCGTGGGCGCCGGGATCCGCGCCACCATCCCGCTCCAGGCGGCCCTCGCCGCCCGCGCCGGGGCCGGGGCCACCGCGCTGGGCACGGCCGCCCTCACCGCACTGGCACGGCGCTTCTCGAAGCGGGTGAGTGTCACATGACCGCTCAGGGGACAGCCCTCCGGTTCGGCTACGGCACCAACGGCCTCGCCGACCTCCGCCTGGACGACGCCCTCGCCCTCCTGGCCGATCTCGGCTACGACGGTGTCGGCCTGACCCTCGACCATATGCACCTCGACCCGCTCGCCCCCGACCTCGCCGCCCGCACCCGGCGGGTCGGCCGGCGCCTGGCCGCCCTCGGACTCGACGTCACGGTGGAGACCGGCGCCCGCTATGTCCTCGACCCCCGCCGCAAACACGGCCCCTCGCTCCTCGACCCGGACCCGGAGGCCCGCGCCCGCCGCGTGGACCTCCTGCTGCGCGCGGTCCGGGTGGCCGCCGACCTCGGCGCGCACGCCGTGCACTGCTTCAGCGGAACCGTTCCGCCTTCGAGTGGCGCGGCTGCCGGTGGTGCGCCCACCGGTGGTGCGCCCACCGGTGGTGCGCCCACCGGCGAGGCGCCCGCCAGTGACGTGGCTACCGGCGACGTGGCCACCAGTGGCGCGCCCGTCGGTGACCCGGCCACCGGCGACGCCGCCACCGGCGACGCGGCCACGGCCTGGCAGCGGCTCGCCGCATCCCTCACCCCGGTCCTGGAAGCCGCCGACACGGCCGGGATTCCGCTCGCCATCGAGCCCGAACCCGGCCACCTCCTCGCCACCCTCGCCGACTTCCACCACCTCCGCCGCCTCCTCGGCGACCCGCCGGCGCTGGGCCTCACCCTGGACCTCGGCCACTGCCAGTGCCTGGAACCCCTGCCGCCCGCCGACTGCGTACGCGCGGCCGCGCCCTGGCTGCGGCACGTCCAGATCGAGGACATGCGGCGCGGCGTCCACGACCACCTCCCGTTCGGGGAGGGCGAGATCGACTTCCCGCCCGTCCTCGCGGCGCTCGCCGCGACCGGCTACCAGGGCCTGACCGTCGTCGAGCTGCCCCGCCACTCCCACGCCGGCCCCCACTACGCCGAGAACTCCCTGCCGTTCCTGCGGTGCGCGGCTGCCGCGTCGGCCCCGACCGCGCCGCTTACCGCTGCCCCGCCCGCCGCCTTGGGCGCTGCCGCGTCGGGTGCTGCCCCGGGCGCGGCTGTCCCGGGCGCGGCTGCCCCGGCCGCTGCCGCGCCGACCGCCGCTGCCCCGGTCACCACCGCCCCCGCCACCACCACCCCCGCCACCACCACCCCCGCCACCGCCGTGCCGGAAGGGAGCACCCCATGACCCACTCGCCCGCCACGGGCACCGGCCCGGACCCCACCCCCGACGCACTCCCCGACGCGCTCCGCGACCACCGCGACCGCCTCGACGCCCACCTCCACCCGGCCGCCCGCGCCTGGCTCCGGCAGGCTCTGGACGAGGCCGCCGCCAAGACCGGCTCCGCGTGGGAGCTGCGCGTCGCGGAGGCCGGGCGCCGCTGCGGCAGCCGGCACGCCGACGCCGCCCGTGTGCTGATCCTGCACGCGGCCCACGCCGACCCCGACACCCTGGCCCGCCTCTATCACCAGGGCTCGGCCGCCGAACGCCGCGCCGTGCTGTGCGCCCTGCCGCACCTCGTGCCCGGCCCCGACGCCGTCCCCCTGGTCGAGGACGCCCTGCGCACCAATGACACCCGCCTCCTCGCCGCCGCCCTCGGCCCCTACGCGGCCCGCCACCTCGACGCCCACAGCTGGCGGCACGCCGTACTGAAGTGTCTGTTCACCGGAGTCCCGGTGGACGCGGTGGCCGGCCTCGCGGCGCGCGGGCGCGGGGACGCCGAACTGGCCCGCATGCTCGCCGACTACTCGGCCGAGCGCACCGCCGCCGACCGGCCCGTGCCCGCCGACCTGTACCGCGTCCTGGACCTGGCCGCCGAAGACCTCGAGGCGGACCACCCCCACGGCAAGGAGTCCTGATGCGCCTGTTCGATCCGCACATCCATATGACCTCCCGCACCACCGACGACTACGAGGCGATGCGCGCCGCCGGGATCCGCGCCGTGGTCGAGCCGTCGTTCTGGCTCGGCCAGCCCCGTACCTCGCCCGCCTCCTTCCTCGACTACTTCGACTCCCTGCTCGGCTGGGAGCCCTTCCGCGCCGCCCAGCACGACATCGCCCACCACTGCACGCTCGCCCTCAACCCCAAGGAGGCGAACGACCCCCGCTGCGTGCCCGTCCTCGACGAGTTGCCCCGCTATCTCGTCAAGGACCAGGTCGTGGCCGTGGGGGAGATCGGCTACGACTCGATGACCCCCGCCGAGGACACCGCCCTCGCCGCACAGCTCCAGCTCGCCGCCGACCACGGCCTGCCCGCGCTCGTACACACCCCGCACCGCGACAAGCTCGCCGGTCTGCGCCGCACCTTCGACGCCGTCCGCGAGTCCGCGCTGCCCGTGGACCGGGTGCTGGTGGACCACCTCAACGAGACGACGGTGAAGGAGGCCAAGGACAGCGGCTGCTGGCTGGGTTTCTCCGTCTACCCCGTCACCAAGATGGACGAGCGCCGGATGGTGGCGATCCTGCGCGCGTACGGGCCCGAGAAGGTGCTGGTGAACTCCGCGGCCGACTGGGGCAGAAGCGATCCGCTGAAGACGCGCCGGGTCGCCGACCTGATGCTGGCTGACGGGTTCACCGAGGACGACGTCGACCGGGTGCTGTGGCGCAACCCCGTCGCCTTCTACGGGCTCAGCGGCCGTCTGGAGCTCGAGGTCACCCCGCCGGAGGCCACCCACGAGGGCAACTCGCTGCTGCGCGGAGGGGAGTGAGCGATGCGCTTCCGCCACCCGGACGGCACCACCGTCCACCTCGCCTACTGCACCAATGTGCACCCCGCCGAAACCCTCGACGGCGTCATGGCCCAGCTCCGCGACCACTGCGCGCCCGTCCGCCGCCGCCTCGGCCGCGACCGCCTCGGCATCGGCCTGTGGCTGGCCCGCGACGCCGCCCGCACCCTCGACACCGACCCGGCCGCGCTGCGCGCCCTGCGCCGTGAACTCGACCGCGGCGGCCTGGAGGTCGTCACCCTCAACGGCTTCCCGTACGAGGGCTTCGGCGCCGCCGAGGTGAAGTACCGCGTGTACAAGCCGGACTGGGCCGATCCCGAGCGCCTGGAGTACACCACCGCGCTGGCCCGGATCCTCACCGGTCTGCTGCCCGACGATGTCACCGAGGGCAGCGTCTCCACCCTGCCGCTCGGCTGGCGCACCACCTGGAGCGCCGACCGCGCCCGCGCCGGGCAGCGTGCGCTGTCGACCCTGGCCGAGCGCCTGGACGCCCTGGCGGAACTGACCGGCCGGAGCGTCCGGGTGGGCCTGGAACCGGAGCCCGGCTGCACCGTGGAGACGACCGGTGACGCCATCGCCCCGCTCACCGCCGTCGGCCACCCCCGTATCGGCGTCTGCGTCGACACCTGCCATCTCGCCACGTCCTTCGAGGACCCGGCGGCGGCCCTGGACGCGCTCGCCGCCGCCCGCGTCCCCGTCATCAAGTCCCAGCTGTCGGCCGCCCTGCATGCCGAACACCCCGACCGGCCGGAGGTCCGCGCGGCCCTCGCCGCCTTCGCCGAACCCCGCTTTCTGCACCAGACCCGCACGCTCACCACCACCGGCCTGCGCGGCACCGACGACCTCGACGAGGCCCTAAGCGGCCTCGGGGAAGTGAGGCACGCCCCCGCGCCGCCCGGCACGGCGCCCCCAACTACCGCTGGGGGTGCCCCCGGCCGCGTTGTCGCAGCACCCGCCACGCCGCGCCAGCGGCATATCGACCGCAGCGCCCAGTACGAGGGCGCCGCTCCGCCTTGCGATGCACCGCACCGAACGACGCGGGAACGCACCCCACCTCCCCGAGGCCACTTGGGCGGTTCGGCCCTGCCGGTCACCGCCCCCTGGCGGTCCCACTTCCACGTCCCGCTGCACGCGGCCCCCGCCGCGCCCCTCACCTCCACACTCCCTGTCCTGCGGGCCGCCCTGAACCGCCTCGTCGGCGGCCCGTATCCGCTGACCCGCCACCTGGAGGTCGAGACGTACACCTGGCAGGCGCTCCCGCCCGAGCTGCGGCCCCGCAGCCGGGACCGGCTCGCCGACGGCATCGCCGCCGAACTCGCCCTCGCCCGCGACGAGCTGACCGGCCTCGGGCTGAAGGAGCTGCCGTGACCGGGTCCAATGGCAATGGCCGCCGCCCCACCCCGCTCCTCGTCCTCGACGTGGTCGGCCTCACCCCCCGGCTCCTCGCCCATATGCCCCGCCTCAAGGCCCTCGCCACGGCCGGCTCCCGGGCCCATCTCGGCACCGTACTGCCCGCCGTCACCTGCGCCGCCCAGTCCACCTTCCTCACCGGCACCCTGCCCTCCGAACACGGCATCGTCGCCAATGGCTGGTACTTCCGCGAGCTCGGCGACGTCCTGCTGTGGCGCCAGCACAACGGCCTGGTCGCCGGGGACAAGGTGTGGGACGCGGCCCGCCGCGCCCACCCCGGCTATACGGTCGCCAACATCTGCTGGTGGTACGCCATGGGCGCCGACACCGACCTCACCGTGACCCCGCGCCCCGTCTACTACGCCGACGGCCGCAAGGAGCCGGACTGCTACACCCGGCCGCCCGCCCTGCACGACGAACTCACCGAGAAGTTGGGCACGTTCCCGCTGTTCCACTTCTGGGGACCCGGAGCCGATCTGGTCTCCAGCCAGTGGATCATCGACGCCACCCGCCATATCCTCCGCACCCGCCACCCCGACCTGGCGCTCTGCTACCTCCCGCACCTCGACTACGACCTCCAGCGCTACGGCCCGGACGACCCCCGCTCCCGCAAAGCGGCCGCCGACCTGGACGCGGCCATGGCCCCGCTGCTGGACGACGCCCGCGCCGAGGGCCGTACGGTCGTCGCGCTGTCCGAGTACGGCATCACCCGGGTGAGCCGGCCCGTCGACATCAACCGCGCCCTGCGCCGCGCCGGGCTGCTGGAGGTGCACACCCAGGACGGTATGGAATACCTCGACCCGATGGCCTCCCGCGCCTTCGCCGTCGCCGACCACCAGATCGCCCATGTGTACGTCCGCCGCCCCGAGGACATGGCCGCCACCCGCGCCGCCCTCGACGGACTGCCCGGGATCGAGCAACTACTCGGCGACGAGGGCAAGAAGGCCCACCACCTCGACCACGCACGCTCCGGTGAACTGGTCGCCATCGCCGAACCGGACGCCTGGTTCACGTACTACTACTGGCTCGACGACGCCCGGGCGCCCGACTTCGCGCGCCTCGTCGAGATCCACCGCAAGCCCGGCTACGACCCGGTCGAGCTGTTCATGGACCCGCTCGACCCCTATGTGAAGGTCAAGGCCGCCACCGCGCTCGCCCGCAAGAAGTTCGGGATGCGCTACCGGATGGCGGTCGTCCCCCTCGACCCCACCCCGATCCGCGGCAGCCACGGCCGCCTGCCCACGAGCGACGACGACGGTCCGCTCCTCCTGTGCTCCACCCCCCGCGCCGTCGGCGACCGCATCGCGGCCACCGACGTGAAGTCCCTGCTGCTCCACCTCGCCGGTCTCGATACCGACGCCCCAGAGGAAACGAAGGAAGGCACCCCGTGAACAACACGCCTGACACCGACGACCAGCTCCGCCGCAGCCTCGGCGTCGGCCGCCGCCGCTTCCTGAGCACCTGCACCGCCGTCGCGGCCGGGGCGATCGCAGCCCCCGTCCTCGGCGCGAGCCCCGTACAGGCCGCCGCACCCCGGTCGGCCGGCACCGGCAGAGGGCACGCACTCGTCCCCGCGGACAAGCGCGGCATCATCCTCTACACGGTCCGCGACGCCATCGGCCGCGACCCGCTCACCTCCTCCCTCCCGTCCGGCTTCCGCGCCGTCTTCGAACAGCTCGCCCGCTTCGGCTACCGCCAGGTCGAGTTCGCCGGCTACGGCCAGCACGCCAACGCCCCCGGCGGCGCGAGCCTGGAGTCCGTCGAGGGCGCCAAGCTGCTGCGCCGCTGGCTGGACGACAACGGGCTGCGCGCCCAGGGCAACCACGGCTTCATCCCCGGCTCCTGGCCCCTGACCAGCGCCGACCTGGACACCTTCAAAAAGCACCTGGAGATCGCCAACATCCTCGGCCTGGCCCACATGGGCACCGGTGGCGACCCCACCGGAAGCGCCTACAAGACCGACTGGGACGTCGCCGCCGACAAGTGGCACGCCCTCGGCGCGATCGCCCGCCGCGCCGGCCTCAAGCTCTACACCCACAACCACGACGCGGCCTACGGCTTCCTCCTCGACGGTGGCCCGCTGGACGCCCAAGGCAAGCCCACCCGCAGCTCCGGCATCCGCAAGCTGGAGTACTTCCTGTCCATCACCGACCCCGAGCTGATCTGGCTGGAGATGGACGTCTTCTGGGCGCATGTCGCCCAGTACAAGTTCCGCACCTACATCGCCCACGACGGCTCCACGCAGACGAACGTCTTCGACCCGGCCGGCCTCGTCACCCGTAACAACAAGCGCTACCCGCTGTTCCACGCCAAGGACGGCGTCGTCAACACCACCAACGGGATGGGCTACGACATGGTCCCGTTCGGCACCGGCGTCATCGACTACACCACGTTCTTCTCCCGCGTGGGCCACCGCAACTACCACAACCCGATGGTCGAGCAGGACAACGCGCCGAGCACCACCAACCCGGGCCAGTCCCTGGAACACGCGGCGATCGGCTACCGCAACCTGGCCGCCCTGCGCCGCTAGCAGCAGGTACGGGCGGAGGGGTTACCGGGTGATCCGGGCCGCCCTCCGCCCGTGCCGGCGGCCGGGCGAAATTCGGTGGCGCGTGCGGGCGTGCATCCCTATGGTGGGCGTAAGATCGTGGTCGCCGCCGACCGCTTCAGTCGGCCGCCGCTGTCGACCCTGTGAACAGGCGTACGAGGAACTGGAGGTGTGTACCGATGGCTGTCACCGTGATGGGCGCTGCCCTCATCCAGAAGTTCATCCACTCCACCTCCGCGGTCTCCGGCTGACCTCTTCGCCTTACTCGAGCTTCATCCGCGCCTGTTGTGCGCGCTGCCGGGGCCGCCCTTGTGAAGGGTTCCCCCTTGAATTTCTCTTCTCCTCTCGCTTCCTACGGCTGGGACGCAGGATGGGAGGCCGAGTTCGCCCCGTACGCCGAACAGGGCCTGGTGGCCGGGCGTGTCGTGCGGGTCGACCGGGGTCTGTGCGACCTCGTCACCCCCGAGGGCGGCGTGCGCGCCGACACCGAGTTCGTCGTCCCCCGCGACCCGATGAAGGTCGTGTGCACCGGCGACTGGGCCGCGGTGGACGCGGCCGGCGACCCGCGCTACGTCCAGGCGCTGCTGCCGCGCCGCACCGCCGTGGTGCGGTCCACGTCCTCGCAGCGCTCCGAAGGGCAGGTGCTGGCCGCGAACGTCGACCACGCGGTCGTGGCCGTCTCCCTCGCCGTCGAGCTCGACCTGGGCCGCCTGGAGCGGTTCCTGGCCCTGGCCTGGGAGAGCGGCGCCCAGCCGCTGGTCGCCCTGACCAAGGCGGACCTGGTGCCCGACCGCGAGACGCTGGGCCACCTCCTGGAGGATGTCGAAACCGCTGCGCCCGGAGTCCAGGTGCTGACCGTCAGCTCCGCGACCGGTGAGGGCCTGGACGTGCTCGGCGCCGTGCTCTCCTCGGGCACCTCGGTGCTGCTCGGACAGTCCGGCGCGGGCAAGTCGACGCTCGCCAACGCGCTGCTGGGCGAGACCGCGCAGCAGGTGCACGAGGTCCGGGACGCCGACGGCAAGGGGCGGCACACCACGACCACCCGCGATCTGCTGGCGCTGCCGTGGGGCGGGGTCCTCATCGACACGCCCGGCGTACGCGGGGTCGGGCTGTGGGACGCCGAAGAAGGCGTCGCACAGGCGTTCTCCGAGATCGAGGCGCTGGCCGGGGAGTGCCGCTTCCACGACTGCGCCCACCAGGCCGAACCGGGCTGCGCGGTGCTCGCCGCGATCGAGGACGGCACACTGCCGGTACGCCGCCTCGACAGCTACCGCAAGCTGCTGCGCGAGAACGAACGCCTCGCCGCCCGCACCGACGACCGGCTGCGGGCCGAACTGCGGCGGACCTTCAAACAGCGGCAGGCGCTCGGCCGGCACATGATGGAGCGCAAGCGGGGCCCCATGCGCAAGCCGTGACCCATGCGCAAGCCGTGACGCTGCTCACGACGCGGCTCGTGACGGGCCGTGACACTGCTCCGGCGCCGTGACTCGTGTGGTCCACATCGGTTCCTTCGGGCGATGATGCCCGAAGGAACCGAAAGCCCGGCCACACGCCGGAGCCGGGCAGAGAGCGAGTTGCAATGATGGCCGCCACGGAGGAGTACGACGTCATCGTCCTGGGCGCGGGTCCAGTAGGAGAGAACGTCGCGGACCGGGTCCGCGCCGAAGGGCTCTCCGCGGTGATCGTGGAGAGCGAACTGGTCGGCGGCGACTGCTCGTACTGGGCCTGCGTCCCGAGCAAGGCGCTGCTGCGCCCGGTGATCGCGCGCGCCGACGCACAGCGCCTGCCCGGTCTGCGCCACGCGGCGAGCGGGCCGCTGGACGCCCCGGCCGTCTTCGCGCGCCGCGACGAATACGTCTCCCGCTGGAAGGACGACGGACAGGTCGCCTGGCTGGACTCGGCGGGCATCGACCTCGTCCGCGGGCACGGCCGACTGGTGGGCGAGAAGCGGGTCGCGGTCGCGGACGCGGACGGGCAGGAACGCTTCCTCACCGCCCGGCACGCGGTCGCCGTGTGCACCGGCAGCAGCGCCGCGCTCCCCGACCTGCCCGGCCTGACCGACGTACGCCCCTGGACCAGCCGCGAGGCGACCAGCGCGTCCGCCGTCCCGCGGCGGCTTGCCGTCGTGGGCGGCGGCGTGGTCGCCACCGAGATGGCCACTGCCTGGCAGGCGCTCGGCTCGGAGGTGACCGTGCTGGTCCGTGGCTCCGGTCTGCTGCCGCGCATGGAGCCGTTCGTCGGCGAGCTCGTCGCCAAGTCACTGGCCGAGGCCGGGGCCCAGGTGCGCACCGGCACCTCCGTGACCGGCGTACGGCGGGCCCAGTCGGGCGGCCCGGCCGGCTACGGCTCCGGCGCCGGACCGGTCACGCTGACCCTGTCGGACGGGGAGCAGCTGGTGGCGGACGAGGTGCTGTTCGCCACCGGACGCACCCCGCGCACCGATGACATCGGCCTGGAGACGGTCGGCCTCGAACCGGGCAGCTGGCTGCGGGTCGACGACAGCTGCCGGGTGTCGGACGTGGAGGGCGGCTGGCTGTACGCCGTCGGCGACGTCAACCACCGCGCGCTGCTGACCCACCAGGGCAAGTACCAGGCGCGTATCGCGGGCGCCGCGATCGGCGCACGGGCCCAGGGCGTACCGCTCCTGGAGACGGACCCGTGGGGCGCCCACGCGGCCACCGCCGACACCGCGGCGGTGCCGCAGGTGGTGTTCACCGACCCCGAGGTCGCCGCGGTCGGCCTCAGCGCGGCAGAGGCGGAGGCCCAGGGCCGCCGTATCCGCGTCGTCGACTACGACCTCGGCCGGGTCACCGGCTCCGCGCTCTACGCCGACGGCTACCGTGGCCAGGCCCGCATGATCGTCGACCTGGACCGGGGCCATCTGATCGGCGTGACCTTCGCCGGCCCGGGGGTGGGCGAACTGCTGCACTCGGCCACGGTGGCGGTCGCGGGCGAGGTCCCCGTGGAACGGCTGTGGCACGCGGTCCCCTCGTTCCCGACGATCAGCGAGGTGTGGCTGCGGCTGCTGGAGACCTACCGCGGCTGAGGTCCGCCGCGGGCCTCTCCCCTCCGCGCCCCTCCCGCCAACCGGAGGCTCCGTCCCCCGGCCCCCCCCGAGGCCTGGGGACGGAGCCCGGGCGCCGGGTCGCCTCGGCGTGGCCCGGCTGTGTGCGTATGGTCCGAGACGCGGAGCCCCCGGCTGGAGATTCGGCACGTCGAATGCCTCTCTCAACAGCCGGGGGCTTCGCTCGGTGCGCGCGTCTGCGGTAGACCTGAAGGGGCCCCATACCGAACGAAGGTGCCAGCCGTTCACTTCACGAGGTGGGTGGCCGCCTCGCCCAGTTGTCGCGCGCCCCGTCTTCACGGATCTCAGCTGAGGCAGAACACATCCTCGAAATCGAACTCCTTCTTCCCGAACCCAACCACCTTCACGTGCCCCTTCGCCCCGAAGCAGTAGTGCTCGCCGTAGAATCCGAATTCCACATCCGCATGGAACAGAGCTGTTCCCGGCTTGATGTGAACCACCTGCTTCTCCTTCGAGAAGTCGATGAACTTCTGGGAGTAAACCTGCTCACCGAACAGCAGGATCTTGAAGGTGACGTCAGCCTTCCAGTCGTCTCCGCCCGTGAACTCGGCGGAAACCTTGAAGGACAGCACGCCCGGGATGAGGGGGAATTCGTAGTCTTTCTTCAGAAGCTCCAGAGGGACAGCGGAGACCTCCGAGGACTCATCTACGGACGCCAGAGCCGCCCTAATCTCATCGACAGACCGTCCGACCTCGGCGGCGAGGCCCTCCCATTCCTCCGCAGAGATGTTCTCGATCTCACTTGCAATCATCCGAGTACCCTCTCATTCAGTTGAGGACCGAAACTCGTTGGTTGCTCTCGGAAGGTGACAACCAACAGAGCAACACCCGCGTACTGCGCGATGTGTTATCCCTTGTGTCAAGTTTCTAGTCGGCTTCTGTGCCGGACCCCTCGCCCATGAGGGCTTGAGTTATTCTTGCGGTTCGACGCAACCGGTGGGGATGAGCACCCCAGCGCCTAGGGGATGCCAATCCACTTCACAGGCAAAGCTGTGCTGAGCACATCCGGCGAAGTTCTGTCCGCGCCGGGGAGCGCATGCGTGGCGTGATCTCCAACCTCGCCCACAACCTTGCTCGCGGAAACCATGCGCAGGTGTATGTTCTGGCCGAAAGTCAATTCAGCAGCCACGCCCGTGAAAGGAACCAGGTCGTTCCCGTCCCTGTGTGTCTCCAGGAGCAGTTGCATCTCCCATTTCTGGATTCCCCTGGAAATCGGCTCCTGGGTTGGTTCCGAGACTGCCTTGTAGGTGATTCTGGAACATCTCCTGTGCTGCGGGGATGCCTAATCCACTGCCTGGCAGGGTGAACGTATTCGTGCTTCGATCGAGGCAATTCAAAAGATCTTCACGGGACAGCCCGGTCGTGGCACACCGCCTCTGGGACGCATCAAATCGGCTCCTGGCCGAGCGCCAGGCGAAGGCAGAAACGATCGCTCGGTCGAGCCTGTAGCGGTACTGCGTCCTAAGTCGCCTCGGAACGTACTTCCCTCGCCTGACAGTTCGCTCTGTCGGTGCGGTTGCCCTGTTCGGGAGGGGAGTTGGGTCTGGGGTGACGTATGACAGGGGGAGTAGCGCGCGGTCGGGCCGGGGTCGTGCTGTGGGGTGTTGTGGGCACGGCCGGTGTGCTGGTGTTTGGTTCGGCCGCGCGTGCCGGATGTTCCGGCGATCTCGTTATCGACGGGAGCGTATGTCTGTCATGTCAGCGAAGCTTTTCGATGCCGCGTTCTCCGCTCCGCCGCACGGAGACGCGGCCGGGGCCAGCGGCTATTTCCTCATCGGCAACCAGTACTACCGCTTTGCGTGGAACGGTGTCGGGAGTAAGCCGAAGGTCGGCTACCAGGATTTCGGCTCCACCAGATATCTGCTCAACATTCCGCAGGGGGCCGCGTCGTTCGGCGAGGGCATGGACGCTGTCTGCTGCCTGGACCTGGACACCGTCTATGTGTTCAAGGGAGATCAGTGCCTGTGGGCCCGGATCGCCGGAGACGCCGACACCGCCGCCAAGCCGATCAGCGCGGTATTCAACGGCCTCCCCGCTCCCTTTGCCGACAAGATCGATGCGGCATTGCCGTTCCGGGACGGCGACACCGTCAAGATCTGGTTCTTCTCCGGCGGCCAGTGCTGCCTCTACAACCGGAAGTCTTTGGGCCGGCATGTCGAGCTCTCCGGTGACACCCGCACGTTGTGGGGCCTGGCCGGCGACTTCGCCGCCGGCATCGACTTCGCCGTACCGGAACTCAGTCCCGACGGTGACTTCCAGGACAGCGGCTATCTCTTCCACGGCAACCAGTGGATCGCCTGCATCCCCGGCGCCCACAGCGTCATCGGCATCCCCCAGACCGTCAGCGCCACCGACTGGCCCGGACTCGGCTCCATCGGCGCACGGGTCTTCGACCAGCCCGGCACCCACACCTGGACCGTCCCCAGCGGCGTAAACCAAATCACCGCGAAGATCTGGGGTGCCGGCAACGCCGTCGGCGGTGGCGCGGGCGGCGGTGGCGGATACGGCGGATACAGCCAGCCCTGGCTGGATGTCACTGAAAACCAGCGCGGCCAGGGGAGAAGGCCCGGTGGCAATCCTCCCGCCAACGTCGCCACCGGCGGCAAGGGCGGAACAGGCGGAACCGGCAGAGGCAACCCCGGCAGCCCCGGCGAACCCGGCGGCCCCGGCCTCATCACCATCACCTGGGGACCCGCACACTGACCATCCACACGTCCAGCCACCGCTGAGGTTGCGGGAGTTGGAACGGGGGATCCTGCGATGGGCGCCCCAGGATGTGGCGAGGGAGATGAAGCGAGCCGCCGCCGAACCTTCATCTCCCTGGTCGCCCGGGCAAGCATCTGCGCAGACACAGGGCTAGCGGTAGCTCTTCCGGTATCGATGAAGTAGCTTCTCGACTCCCTTGGGCGTGGTACTCAGATGCCCGGCGATTTCACGTTGGGAGTATCCGATCGCGGTGAAGGCGAGTACGGTACGAGTCCGAAGTGGAGCGTGTTCGAGGATCTTCAGCGCTTCCATGTGGAGCTCCGCTAAACGCTCCGGACCGGGCGCATCGCCAGGAACGTCGAAGTTCTCCTGGTCTGGCCGCACGGATGTCGGCAAGTACTCGTCACGGTGCTCTCTGAGCCATCGACGGTACTCATTGGGGAAACATATCAGGCACTGCCCGATGAAGTAGGTCTTGAGTGAGGATCCGCCCTCCGGACGCCATCCATTGCCCTGTCCCATGCGCGCGAGAAATGCATTCAGGGCAACTGCGACCGTCAACCCGGCTAACTCGGCGGCGGCGTCACGGTCCCCAGGCAGCTCGCCGGCGCCGTACAACCGAATCCTGGTCAGTCGCTCTACCTTGGAGAAGATCGTGCCATTGGCTATCCACGAGCAAAGAACCGAGTGCGCGTATCGCGCCAGCGGATCTTTGAGGGACTCCCAGCCGTCCCGGACATCCTGCTGACACTCAATTTTGGCGATCCGGTAATCGAGATCCGTCTGGAGATCTCGGTCATCCGTCATCTCTTGTCCTGACATACTGGTTCGGGGATGCTGAGGCGAACCGCCTCCGCGCGGGCGGGGTCGACCCGAAGGGGTCGGGGATTCACGAGGCATCAGCTCCCTCCCGGCTCCCCCTCCTGCGCCAACACGTCCTGGCAGGTCGGCAGACACCAGTCGGGACACCCATCCGCGCAGGTCGGACGCCGGAGCGTCACGGTGTCCTGATCGATGTCCGCGCCCGTCCGGACAGCCGTCCGCTCGGTCGTCCGGACGTGTGCCCGCCGAAGTGCCGCCCGCCTCAGGCGGCAGAGGAGCACCGTGCAGCACGCGGTGATGAGGATGGGCAGCCACACGTGTGCGGAAGCGACGGCGGCGTCGATGGGCACCGCGATGGCGATCAGGAGCTCAAGCAGGAGCATCGCCGGCCTCCGCCCGCCATCGGATGACGGTCTTCTCCGCTACACCCAGCGCTTGGGCGACGCTCTTCGCGGGCTCGTCGGAGTGCCGGGCGGCGTACACCCTCCACTCGGGCTCGAGCGAGGAGTGATGGAGTGTCCCCTTCAGCACCCGCTCGACGGCCACCAGGTCGACACCGCGGTCTGACGTCGCGTAGGGCAAGGGGGGCATCACACCTCCCCTTCGCGGTGCGTGCCATGCGACTCCGCCGCCCATCCGGCCGCGTGGAGCGGTTCGGCGATACGGATGTAGGTCACAACGATGTCGTCGGGGTCCTCCGTCCGGCAGTTCGCGACGGCCTCCAGGTGCCTGCCGGGAAGCTCCTCCGCATTGAGTCCGGTCGCCTGGGTGAGCTGCTCCAGGAGCACGGTCACCGTGGCGGTGGGGTTCCAGCCGACGACGACCACGCGGGCCGTGCACGTGTCGACATCGACTGCCGCAACCTCGACCGGCGTCACGAACCGCGGCTCGTCACGGGCCGTGAGGTAGGCGTGGCCGAGGTCGGTGATCGACGGCGATCCGTTGTCGACCGTGACGTATCGGCAGACCCGCAGCTGTGTGATCAGCCCGGCCGGGTCGCTCACCGGGTCCGCACCGTCGGCGAGCGCCCGCAGGATGCCCTCTGCGGCGTGCGGGAGTGGCGCTTCGGCCGCGTGCCGGGTCACACTCATGCGCGCCATCCGCCATGTGTGCGTGCCACGGGTGGTCTCCGCCGAGCACGGACATCCGGCGACCGTGGCCGCGAACTCCTTCCGCGTGTTGCCGACGCACTCCAGCGCGCTGTTGCGGCCCTTCTCACACAACGGCGCCGTGCAGCAGGAGCAGTTCGGGCACTTGGGCTGTGCGGGTCGGAGATACTCCGGGCCGAACGGCTCCACTATCTGATCAGTCATGGGTTCCTGCCGTCTTGATTGAGCACGCCCCGCACCGGCTTGAGCCGTCGGCGTGCATCACGTATGGGGTGCGCCTGTCCAGGCAGGCCACGACGGCGACCGCCCTGGGCCCGACGTCGCACAGCCGCCCCAGTAGCAGCTGCATGGCGGGGTGACCGCGTAACGGCGGGGGTGGACTCGCCCGCGTCCGGCCGGCCACCGACGTCGGTGTCCTTCTCCATGCGGCGCATGAGGAGGCAGAACGGGCCGAACACGACGCCGAACAGGGCGATCGAGATGACCAGGCAGGCGAGCAGGTCGCTCGTGGTGGTCGCGTGGCTCACTCGTCGGCCTCGCCGCCGTACTCGGAGGCGACGGGCACGGCGGTGACCGTGAAACCGGTGTCCGACTCCTCCCCGGCTACGACGGCGAACAGGCGCTCCACCGCCTCGTTGGCGGCGTCGGGGTACCAGGCGAGTCGCTGGTGGTGCGGCTCACGGCGCGCGTACGCCTCGCAGTGGGCGCGGGCGGCCTCCCGGTTCGTGTACAGGTCGAGGGCAAAGCGCCGGTGGCCGGCCTCGGCTTGGTAAACCGTCAGTTCGGAACGGGGTCCGGCGGCCGCCGGACGGCCCTCAAGCTTCTCTTTCACGAGTTGCCTCTTCTTCCGGTGTCGCGGTGGCCTTGGTGATTCGGGGCTGGTCGGCCCACGGTCCCGGGCGCGACCCCGTCCGCCCTCGCCGAAGGCCGCTGAGCAGCCGACCTTCTGGTGAGGCAGCGAGGTTGCCGTTGCGGACTTCGGTGCGTCGGCAGCATTCGCGCCGTTTGCGTTTCAGGACGCCTTCCGCTCCGGCATCCTGACCGCCACCTTCGCCTCGTCGGTCGGCGCCGGAACGTCCGGGCGTTTCGACTGGAGTACGACCAGCGGACAGTTCAAAGCGGCCGCCATCCGGCGCAGGGTCACGGGAGTCGCGTTCCGGCGGCCGGCCTCGATGTCGCACATCAGCGACTGACTGATGCCGCAGCGCTCGGCGAGTTCCTTTTGGGACAGCCCGGCCTGCTCCCGGGCGTACGTCACGGCCTCGGGCGCGTGATGGAAGGGGGCACCTCTGCGGCGCCGCTGTGGACGATCGCTCATGACCGTGAACACTAGCGCGCAGTAGCGTGCGTAGCAAGTGCTGCGCGCGCAGAACGCGCTAGTGGCGCACGTACGCGCTAGCGTGATCCATGACTGCGACGTCGTGGGCCCGAGGTGGCGCAGTAGCGCGTAGTCGTGCGAACCTGCGGGCATGGATGGACACACGAGACCGGAGCCGCCCCTGGAGGCCGTGCTCATCAAGAAGGCCCTCAAGCGAAATCGGATCTCCGGCCGCGAGGCAGCCAGGCGGGCCGGGATCAGCGACGCCCGCTGGCGGCAGATCGTCAGTGGTTACCAGACCGTCAGCGGCTCCCACATCCCCGTAAGAGCGCCGGACGAGACACTTGCCCGCATGGCACATGTCGCCGGGGTCACCGCCGACGAGCTCAGGCAGGCCGGTCGCGAGGCAGCCGCTGAGGCGGTGGAAGAGCTCGCCGGGCCGCCGTCGGCACCGGTCGGCGCGACAGACGCCTACGCGAGCGATCCACACCTCGCGGCGATCACGGCGCTCCTGGAAAGCCTCTCACCCGAGGCGCGGAACGAAGTCCTGCGCAGGGTTGGCCACATGTCGCCCGTACGAGGAGAGCAGGAGCAGGACGAGCAGCGTCGGCACATTGGCTGACTCACGTCACGAACACATCAAGGATTCGCCTGGGGCTCTCCTGGGCTGAGAGCGTCACACCGCACCCCAGACCATCAAGTATCAACAAGGGGCAATACGTGGTTGACGTTCTCCTGGCTGGGATCCTCGGCGCGGCGGTCCTGGCCATCACCCTGCTCTACCGGAAGCAACAGAAGCAGGCGAAGCAGCTCGACCAGCTCCACGCCGAGGTCACCGCCCAAAAGATCGCCGCGCTTCAACAGCTCATGCCCGCGGCCTTGGCGCCGCCGAAAGCGCCGCCGGAGCCCGCGCACCGCAAGCGACACTTAGCGCTGTACATCGGTGGCGGCGTCGCTGCCGTACTCGCCTCGTTCGGCAAGCGGATACGTTCCCTCATGCCTCGCCGCACTCGTGGTGTCACCGCCGCGGTCACCACGCTTACGATCACCGCGGCCTCCACTGCCGCCGCCTTCTACCTCACCTCCGGCAGCGGCGACAACGCGCCCAGTCCGGGCAGCAGCCTGACACCGTCCGCAACGGCACCGGAGCGCCCGAGCCCAAAAGTAACGAGCACGGATCTCGCGGCATCCCCCTCGACGTCCCCCACCATGGCCGACACCCCAGGAGCGAACACCACATCGCAACAACCTCAGCCGTTATCCACCTCGGGCCCGACCTCGACGTCGGCGCCCAGCGCGCCCGAGTCGAGCGCGCCGACGGCACATGCACCGATTCCCACGAGTCGGCCGAGTACCACGCGACCGGCACCGAGCGCGCCCACGCCGAGCGCGCCGACCACACATGAGCCCACACCCACGACTCAGCCGAGCACCACGCCACCAGGACCCAGTGCGCCCACGCCGACGCCGCCCGCCACGGTGACTCCGAGCCCGGACGACCCGGACACCTGCCTCTGCTCCTGGTTCCCCTGGCTCCCGCAGTGCGCCGACGCATGAGCGTGGTCCTGCGCCGCGCCGGAGAAACGGCGCAGTGAGACAACACACGATGCGTACACCCTGAAACGGGCCCCTCAATAGAGGATGTCCGTGACTTCCCCATGCCACCCGGTCGTGCTGACCAGCTGTCATCACGACCGGGTGTCATGGCCGCCCGCCGCGCAAAGCCCATGTATTCGACGCGCGCTTGGCTGCCCAGCCGATGCCGATGTCTGTTACGTGGTCATCGTGAGCAGGGCGAGGCTGCCCGAATCAGGTCGCAGGACCCACGTCGATCACATAATCAACCTCGTAGTCCCAGTCACTCCAGGCCAATCCCTCTGCCTTTTCCGTGATGTTCGGCTTCTTGTCCGAGAACTTCCAGGTGAAGGGCCCGCTGCGCCCGTCCGGATAATCAGCTACATTCACCCTCTTCTGCACCGTCCCAAGGATGTCGTCCTTGTCGATGGTCGCCAGCACCTTGATCAGCGCCGGCGGCGTGGCGGCGAGAATCGCTCCGGCCACCGCACCCACGGCGGGGGTAGCCAGCGAACCGACCGCGGTTCCAATGGCTCCGGTGAGCGCGGAAACCAACGCCACGTACTTGGCGTCGAAATCGTCCTCGTTGAAGTCCTTGTCGCAGAATTCGAGGCCGATTTCGACGAAATCATCGACGTATACGTTGTCGTCGAAGATTACATACTCGTCACCGGACAGAATCTTCTTCTGGCGACTGTTGATTTCGGCCGGCTTGGTCAGAATCGCCTTGCTCTTGGAACCGGACCGGGGGCCGGTGCCTGCTCCGCCCGCGACGTAGAACTCGTCGGCACCGGTAATGTCTTCGGTGTCACGGCAGTACACGGAAGTCAGCGCGATCTTGACATGCTTCTGGTTGTCGCTTGAATCTGCCACGCGATTCTCTCTTCCCAAGTTCGCTGAAGGCTTGCACGTGGTACTAGTCGTTGACGCAGCACCCCCCCTCGCGCGTCAGGGGAAGGATCCGCCGGGCGCTTCGCGGGCGGTGTTCCGCGCGGGGCCCGCTGGGGAAACTATGGTGGGCATGAGCCAACAGGAGGACAGGGACCGTCACGAGGACGACTGGTGGGGCGAGTTGTACCACCGGGACACCGGCGATGTGGGGCCCGCTCCGGCGGCGGACTCGGTTGACGACCGGTTCGACTCCGCCTCCCGTACGGTCGGCGGCCCGCCGCCGGCCGGGGCCCCGCTCGGCTCGGTGCCCGCCGCGGGCGTCCCCTGGGGGTCGGGGTCGGAGCCAAGGCCGGAGCCGGACGAGGCGGGTGCGACCTTCGGGTGGTTTTCCGGTGAGCGGGCGCCGGGGCCGGAGCCCGCCGCGGGGCCCGCCGCGGCCGATCCGCGATCCGCCGAACGGCCGTCCCTGCCGCGGCCGTACGTGTCGCGGCCGTCCGCGTACGGCGACGAGCCGGTTGAGCTGCCGCTCGCCGAGCCGTACGAGTTGGCGGACCTCGTGCCCGACACCGTGTTGGACGGCGCCCGCTGCGGGACCGCCACGCTGCGGGCGGTCTCCTCTCGCGGCGAGTCGGCTCGCCGGAGCGGGGAGACGCGGCGCGACGCGTTGCTGACCGCGCGGTTCGGGGCGGGGCCAGGGGCGGTGGTGATGGTGGCGCTCGCGAGTGGCGTGAGCGGCACGAGTGGCAAGAGTGGCAAGAGTGGCGAGAGGGGCGCGAGTGGCGCGAGTGGCGCGGGGGCCGCCGAGGTGGCGCAGCGGGCGGCGCGTGAGCTGTGTGAGTGGATCGGCGGCGCGGTCGGCCGCAGCCATGCGCGACTAATAGACGACCTGCGCAGCGGAAACCGCGGCGCGCTCAAGTCCGGGCTGCACCGGCTCACCGACCGCGGCCTGGGCCGGCTGCGGGCCCGTGCGGCCGAGTTGGGCGTGGACCCGGCCGAGTACACCGCCGCGCTGCGCTGTCTGCTGCTGCCCGTCGACCCCGCCTGCCGTACCCGGGTGTTCTTCGGCGCGGGCGACGGCGGCGTCTTCCGGCTGCGCGCGGGCGCCTGGCAGGACCTGGAGCCGCCCGGGCCGGAACAGGACACCGTGGGCGGCCCCGTGGTGGGCTTCGGCGGTACGAAGCGGCCCACGCCACAAACCGCCGAGGCGCCCGCGACGATGAGCTTCGGGATCGCCACACCGGGCACCGGCCCCGCCCCGGGCCCGGCCCCGGTCCCCGCCGCCGCCCCGTTCCGGTTCCGGGCCTCCGTAGCCCGGTCGGGCGATGTGCTGCTGATGTGCGGCGGCGGGCTCGCCGGCCCGCTGCGCGGCCGGCCCGAGCTCGCCGGTCACCTGGCGGAACGCTGGGCGCAGGGCGAGCCGCCGGGGCTCGCCGCGTTCCTCGCTGACACCCGGACGCGGGTGAACGGATACGCCGGATACGCCGACGACCGTACGGCGGCCGCCGTCTGGGAGGCGTGAGCGCGCGGTCCATGGGTTGATGGAGCCGTATGCCGATCCCGCCGGTTGCCGCCGGGTTACCGGCAAACGCAGCCATGACCCGGACGGAAGGGCGCGCGATGGGCAAGCAGACCGTGGCCGAGCAGTTTGTGGACCTCCTGGCGCGCGCCGGGGTGCAGCGGCTGTACGGGGTCGTGGGGGACAGCCTCAACCCGGTCGTGGACGCGGTGCGCCGCAACGAGGCCATCGACTGGATCCAGGTCCGCCACGAGGAGTCCGCGGCCTTCGCCGCCGGGGCAGAGGCGCAGCTCACCGGCCGCCTGGCGGCCTGCGCCGGCTCCTGCGGCCCCGGCAATCTGCATCTGATCAACGGCCTGTACGACGCGCACCGCTCGATGGCCCCGGTGCTCGCCCTGGCCTCGCACATCCCCAGCAGCGAGATCGGCAGCGGCTACTTCCAGGAAACCCACCCCGAACGGCTGTTCAACGAGTGCAGCCACTACTGCGAGCTGATCTCCAACCCGCGGCAGATGCCGCGCGTACCGCAGACCGCGATCCAGCACGCGATCGGCCGCAGCGGCGTCAGCGTGGTGGCGCTGCCCGGCGATATCGCGGCGCTCCCGGCGCCCGAGCGGGCCGAGGAGCACGCCCTGGTCACCGCCCGCCCCTCGGTGCGCCCCAGCGATGCGGAGATCGACGCGCTCGCCCGGATGGTGGACGCGGCCGACCGGGTGACGCTGTTCTGCGGCAGTGGCACGGCCGGGGCGCACGCCGAGGTGATGGCGTTCGCCGAGCGGGTGAAGGCCCCGGTGGGGCATGCGCTGCGGGGCAAGGAGTGGATCCAGTACGACAATCCGTACGACGTCGGCATGAGCGGACTGCTGGGCTACGGCGCGGCGTACGAGGCCACCCATGAGTGCGATCTGCTGATCCTGCTGGGCACCGACTTCCCGTACAACGCCTTTCTGCCCGACGATGTGAAGACCGTGCAGATCGACGTCCGCCCCGAGCATCTGGGCCGCCGCTCCAAGCTCGACCTGGCGGTGTGGGGCGATGTGCGCGAGACGCTGGGCTGTCTGACGCCGAAGGTACGCGTCAAGGACGACCGCAGATTTCTGGACCGGATGCTGAAGAAGCACGCGGACGCGCTGGAGGGCGTGGTCAAGGCGTACACCCGCCGGGTGGACCGGCACATTCCGATCCATCCGGAGTATGTGGCGGCGGTGCTGGACGATGAGGCGGCCCCGGACGCGGTGTTCACCGTCGACACCGGTATGTGCAATGTGTGGGCGGCCCGCTATCTGACCCCCAACGGCCGGCGCCGGGTGATCGGCTCGTTCACCCATGGCTCGATGGCCAACGCGGTGCCGCAGGCGATCGGCGCCCAGTTCCTCGACCGCCGCCGCCAGGTCGTCTCGATGTCGGGCGACGGCGGTTTCGCCATGCTGATGGGCGACTTCCTCACCCTCGTCCAGTACGACCTGCCGGTGAAGGTGGTGCTCTTCAACAACTCCGCGCTCGGCATGGTCGAGCTGGAGATGATGGTCTCGGGCCTGCCCGCGTACGGGACCACCAATGTGAACCCCGACTTCGCGGAGATCGCCCGCGCCGCCGGGGCATACGGCGAGCGGGTGGAGAAGCCCAAGCATCTGCGGGCGGCGCTGCGGGCCGCGTTCCGCTACAAGGGGCCCGCGCTGGTGGACGTGGTCACCGACCCCAACGCGCTGTCCATCCCGCCGAAGATCCGCGCGGAGATGGTGACCGGCTTCGCGCTGTCCGCGAGCAAGATCGTGCTGGACGGCGGGGTGGGCCGGATGGTGCAACTGGCCCGCGCCAATCTGCGGAACCTGCCCCGGCCTTGACCCCGCCGCCTTCACCGCCCGCCCTACGCGGGCGTGAGCCTCAGAGTGAGGATTTCATGCGGGCGCAGGCTCAGGGCCAGCCCGCCCTCGCCGGTGGCCGCCTCGTGCAGCGGCCGCTCGAGCAGGTCCGTCACCTGGGCGCTGACCACCGGGAAGCCGGTGGTCAGCGTGGCGGACGCGCGCCCGCCGCGCGACTCGTAGAGCCGCACCACCACATCGCCGCCGCGGTCCTCCGCCAACTTGACGGACTCGACGGTGATCGCGGGGTTGTCGACGCCGACCAGGGACGGGAGCACCGGGCCCGCAGGCAGGGCGCGCGGCGGCAGGTTGAGTGCCAGGCCCTCGGCGACCGCGTCGCCCACCTCGGCGCCGGGCAGCAGCGCGTAGCTGAAGTGGTGGGCGCCGAGGTCGGTCTCCGGGTCGGGGCTGTGCGGGGCGCGCAGCAGGGTCAGCCGCACCGTCGTGCCCAGCACCGGCCCGCCCTCGCCGCCGTCCGCGGCCTCGGCCGGGTGCTCCGTACGGGTCACATCGTGGCCGTACGTCGAGTCGTTGAGCAGCGCCGCGCCATAGCCGGGCTCGGCGACCCGCATCCAGCGGTGGGCGCAGATCTCGAACCGGGCCGCGTCCCAGCTGGTGTTGGTGTGCGTGGCGCGGTCCACATGCCCGAACTGGATCTCGGAGGTGGACACCTTGGCGTGGATGTCCAGCGGGAACGCGGCCTTGAGGACCTTCTCCGACTCCTGCCAGTCCACCTCGGTGGTGATGTCGAGACGGCGGCTGCCCCGGCTGAGCCGGATCTCCTGGGTGACGCGGGAGGCCCCCGACGCGCCGAAGGCGCGCACCACCCGGACCGCGGCGCGCAGCGGCCCGGACTCGACCAGTTCGACGGACTCGGCGTCGGTGAGATCGGTGTGGACCCGGCGGTAGTGCCGGTCGATGTCCCAGGCGTCCCACTGGTTCGGGTGGTCGGGGTGCAGTTGGAGGAGGTTGCCGCGCGCGCCGGGCGCGATCAGCTCCCGGTCGGCGGCCAGGTCCCGTACGGAGGTGAGCAGCCCGTCGCCGTCGATGACCACCCGCAGCACATCGTTGTCCAGCACGATCGTGCGCCCGTCGCTCAGCGCGCTGACCGGCGCCTCGGCCACGGCCGCCTCCGGCGTGTCGGAGTGCACGGGCGACGCGCCCAGCGCGGGCAGCCGCACCGCGACCGCGGCGCGCCCGTCCTCCAGCGGTTGGACGGGCGCGCCCTCCGGAAGGGCCGCCGCCGTCGGCGCGTCGAGCGTGACGACCTCGGTGCGCTCGTACGGGGACGCGTTCAGCACCACCGGCCCGTCCGGCGCGCCGCCGAGCGCGCCGACCGCCGCCGCGACGATCTGCTCAAGCTCGGTGCGGACCCGCTCATAGGTGTCGCGCGCCTCGCGGTGCACCCAGGCGATCGAGGAGCCCGGCAGGATGTCATGGAACTGGTGCAGCAGCACCGTCTTCCAGATCCGGTCGAGATCGTCGTACGGATAGGCGTACCCGGGGGCGCGCAGCGCGGCGGCCGTCGCCCACAGCTCCGCCTCCCGCAGCAGATGCTCGCTGCGCCGGTTGCCCTGCTTGGTCTTGGCCTGGGTGGTGTACGTCGCCCGGTGCAGCTCCAGATACAGCTCGCCCGACCACACCGGCGCCTTCGCCGCGTACTCCCGCTCCGCCTCCGCGAAGAACGCCGACGGCCGCTCGATCTCGACCCGTGGCGAGCCCTCGAGCGACTTGAGCCGGCGCGCCTTCTCCAGCATCTCGCGGGTGGGGCCGCCCCCGCCGTCGCCCCAGCCGAAGGGGACGAGGGAGCGGGTGGCCAGACCCTTGTCGGCGAAGTTCTTCTCGGCGTGGGCGAGTTCGTGAGCGTGGAACTGGGCGTTGTAGGTGTCCACCGGGGGGAAGTGGGTGAACACCCGGGTGCCGTCGATGCCCTCCCACCAGAAGGTGTGGTGGGGCATCTTGTTCGACTGGTTCCAGGACAGCTTCTGGGTGAGGAACCACCGCACCCCCGCGAGCTTCGCCAACTGCGGGAACGCGGCCGTGTAGCCGAAGGAGTCCGGCAGCCAGATCTCCTCGGTGTCCACCCCCAACTCCTCCAGGAAGAACCGCTTGCCGTGCACGATCTGCCGGGCCAGCGCCTCGCCGCCAGGCATATTGGCGTCCGACTCGACCCACATCGAGCCCACGGGAGCCCAGTTGCCGTCCGCCACCGCCTTCTTGATCCGCTCCCAGATATGCGGCTGATGCTCCTTCACCCACGCGTACTGCTGCGCCTGCGAACAGGCGAAGACCAGCTCGGGGTACTCGCCCGCGAGCGCGGTGACATTGGCGAAGGTACGGGACGCCTTGCGCACCGTCTCGCGCAGCGGCCACAGCCACGCCGAGTCGATATGGGCGTGTCCGGTCGCCGACACGCGGTGTGCGCTGGCGTTGGCCGGGCTGGCGAGCACCTCGGTCAGCGCGGCGCGCCCGGCCGCGGCGGTGCCCGGTACGTCGTGGAGGTCCACCGCGTCCAGCATGTTCTCCAGCGCACGCAGTATTTCGTGGCGCCGCGGCCGGTCCGCGGGGAGCTCGCGCATCAGCTCCGACAGCACCTCGATGTCCAGCACCAGATGCCAGACCTCCTCGTTCAGCACGGCGAGGTCGGCCGAGGCGAAGCGGTACAGCGGCCGGTCACCGGCGGTCAGCACATCGCCAAGACGCGTCGGCTCGAAGCCGTCCCGCAGTACGGCCGGGTTGGCCGCCGCCTCCAGCAGCAGCCGCACCGGCTCGCCGCCGGCCGCCGGGGCGGCGACGGGGACATGGCGGTTGCGCGGATGGATGCCCTTGATCGGCACCCCCTCCGCGTTGTACACAAGACCCTCGGCCTGGAAACCGGGACCGTCCCCGGTGAAGCCCGGGTCGATGACGGCCTCGACCCGCCGCCCCGCCCACTCCGAGGGCACCTCGCCCTCCAGCCGGAACCACCAGGTCGACCACGGCGAGCCCCATTCGGTGCCGGTCTCGAAGGGCTCGTACGACCCCTTCAGCGCGTCGCCCACCGGCACCGGCTCGCCGGGGGTGCGCCACGCGGTCAGCGTCAGCGGGGCGCGCGCCGTGTACTGGGCGGGCCTGATGAACTGGCGCAGCGCCCGGTCAAGGCGCCCTTCCACCAGCGATCGGTCGTCGTGCATACGCGGCTCTCCTAGGCGTCGGCGCTCGGCGGATCAACTCCCCGATCATTTCCCGCGGTGTGTGGGCACCCACACGCGGGAATGCATTCCGTGAGCGTGTTCGACGACATTTCGACACTGGCCGCGCCGTGCGCGGCCGGGGCGGGGGAGGATGAAGCGTCAGCCTTCACGGCGGGGCGGGACGGCCGGGCAGCGGCCGGAAGCGGGGGCGGTGGCCATCGAGAGCGCGCGGGGCCCGGCCCTCAGCAGGCGATTGCACGGCGGTGAGCTGTCCCGGGTGGCGGAGGTCCGCGCGGCCCTGCGGGAACTGCTGCGGCACTGGGGTGATCCCAGCAGGAGGGACCTGGCCGAACTGCTCATCAGCGAGCTGGTCACCAACGCGCTGGTGCACACCGACCGTGGGGCGCACATCACGGCCACGCTCGGCGATGGGCCGGACTCGCTGGCCGGCGGCCGATTACGGGTGGAGGTGCGGGACTTCGTCTCCCGGCATCCGACGCTGCGTACGCATGCGGCCGAGGAGGGCACATCCGGGCGCGGACTGCTGCTGGTGCATACGCTCGCGGATGCGTGGGGGGTACGGGCCCACGGTGTGGGGAAGGCGGTCTGGTTCGAGCTCGACGCGCGGTTCGGGCCGCCCGACACGCAATAGAAGGAGACACGCAATAGACGGAGACACGCCGTGCAAATGACGCGGGGGCGGGAGAGGAGACCGGCTCCCCGTCCCGCCCACCCAGCAGTCAGCTCAGCCGAAGGCTCGCTCGATCTGTGCCAGCTTCTCCTCGAGGGAGTCGAGCCGCGGCATGGTCAGCGTGTCGTCCTCGGCGGTGAGGTCGATGGTGCGCGGCCGGTCGGCCTCGCGGTCGCCCAGTCCGGTGATGGCGCCGTCACTGTCGCTCGCGGACCGCAGGGCGGGCCGGGACGCGGGCGCGGACAGCTGCCCCTTTTCCAGCGAGGAAGAGTTTTCCAGCGATTTCTCCGATATGGCAGGCTCCGATGTGAGCGCCGGCTGTGGGGAGGACCCCGTCACCTCCACCTGGCGGCCGCCGCGCCGCCCCCATGAGCGGTGCTGCCGGTTCAGCGCCCGGATCCTGGCCCGGTCCAGCCTCTCCTGCTCCCGCCTGCGGTGCCGGTTGTGCTCCTTCTCCTTGCGGTCCTCGCGCACCTCTTCGACGGCCTCGTCCAGGGTGCGGACGCCCTCGAGCAGCATCAGCGACCAGGCGGCGAAGGTCTCGCGGGGCGCGCGGAGCCAGCGCACGATACGGATCTGCGGCAGCGGCCGCGGCACCAGGCCCTGCTCGCGCAGCGCCGCCCGGCGGGTCTGCTTGAGCGCGCGGTCGAAGAGGACCGCCGCCGACAGCGACATGCCGGCGAAGAACTGCGGCGCACCGGCGTGGCCCATGCCACGGGGCGCGTGCACCCAGTTGAACCAGGCCGCGGCGCCGGCGAACAGCCACACCAGCAGTCGGGAGCCGAGCGCGGCGTCACCGTGGCTGGCCTCGCGCACCGCGAGCACCGAGCAGAACATCGCGGCGCCGTCGAGCCCGAACGGCACCAGGTACTCCCAGCCGTTCGTCAGGGCGAGGTTCTCCCGTCCGAAGCCCACCAGGCCCTGGAAGGAGAGTGCCGCCGCGACCCCGGCACAGCAGAACAGCAGAACATAAGAGGCCATCCCATAGATGGCCTCCTTGCGCCGCCGCCGCTCCTCGCTGCGCTCCCAGGAGTCGGTGGACTTGTCGTCCTTGGCGTTGCGGCCCCGCGCGAGCACTGTCACCGCTCCCACGACGCCGACGAGTATCACGACGGCCGGGAGGCCCCAGCTCGATATGTCGGTCAGTCTCATCCGGTGTCCCTTGCCTCGCTTCCGTGAAGTTCTGGCCGTAGTACCCGGCCTACTCGCGCGACATCTTGGCGGAAACCCGGCTTGCCCCGAGCGGTTTCTGGGCAAGAGGGCGCCAAATCGGCGGGGGGACACGCGGATAGGTGCGATACGGTTCGAACGCTCGCGCTGTGCAAGCGGCTTGCATTCTATTCATGGAACTCGATCGAGCGTAAACAGACTGCTGAGGTTGCGTCAGGGCGCTCGATCTGGTCCCGTGTGCGCCGTTCCGTTAGGGTTGCCTTAAATACGGCGTCCGAGGGGTTTGACCTCGCGCGGCCTCCGCATATCGTTTCAGGCGGACGTCAGGAGGAGCCGAGGTGGAGCAGGCCAGTGCCGAAACGGCGGCGGAGCCGCACCCGGGTCCCGGCATCCCCGGCCCCGGCGGGCCCGCCTCACGGAAGCCGCCCCAGCGCCACTCGGTGCGCGGGCAGATCCTGGACGCCCTGAGGGATGCGCTGGTCGGCGGCGAGCTCGCCCCCGGGGAGGTCTACTCCGCACCGGCCCTCGCCGAGCGCTTCGGCGTGTCGGCCACGCCCGTACGCGAGGCCATGCAGCAGCTCGCGGGCGAAGGCGCCGTCGAGGTGGTGCCGAACCGGGGATTCCGGGTGGCCCGGCGCAGCGCGCGCGAGCTGGCCGAGCTGGCCGAGGTCCGGGCCCTGCTGGAGGTCCCGGTGATGCTCAGCCTGGCCGAGGCGATCGCGCCCGAGCGGTGGGCGGGGCTGCGGCCGTTCGCCGAGGCCACGGCGGTGGCGGCGGCGAAGGGGAACCGCGCGGCGTATCTGGAATCCGACCGCACCTTCCACCAGGCGGTCCTCAGCCTGGCCGGAAATCAACAGTTGGTCGTCGTGGCCGACGAACTGCACCGGCGGGCGCAGTGGCCGCTTCCCGGCGGTCAGATCGTGCGCACCGCCGACCTCGTCGCCGACGCGGCCGAGCATATGGCCCTGCTCGACGCCCTGGCCGCGCGGGATCTCGACACCGTCGAGTCGCTGGTGCGCGACCACTTCAACGGCGGAGCGTAATTCAACGGCGGAGCGTAAGCGGCCCGTCTGCGATCCCCGCCACGGATCCCCGCCACGGATCCCCGCCTCCGATCCCGCCCCGGAGCACCCTGAGCCCAAGCGCCCGAAACGCCCGAGAGCCCGCCCGGCGT
>NZ_JBHWES010000027.1:0-86372 GCF_042734105.1 Streptomyces sp. NPDC059679
GTATGGGACAGCTACACGCCGACGCTAACGCGTTTCTATGTCACAAACACACCGCAACCCAGGCTTCGGGCGCTCCGCTCAGGGCCCGGCGAGGGCCTGGGTCGGGGCCAGCCGTCCGGCCCGTATCGCCGGATACAGCCCGGCCAGGGCCCCGATGGCGAGCGTCACCCCGACCCCGGCCCCCGTGGCCCACAGCGGCACCTCGGTCGGCCAGCCCCGCACCCCCGCGTACACGGCGGTGATACCCGTACCCAGCACCGCCCCGGCCGCCCCGCCCAGCGCGCACAGCAGCAGCGATTCGGTGACGAACTGCCCCCGGATCTGCCCGCTGGTGGCGCCCAGCGCCCTGCGCAGCCCGATCTCCGGGCGGCGCTCCAGCACGGAGATGACCATGGTGTTGCCCACCCCCACGCCCCCCACGAGCAGAGCCACCCCGCCGAGCCCCAGCAGCAGCCCGGTCAGCGCCGACTCGGCCGCCTCGCGCGCGGCCAGCGCGTCCGAGGGCCGCGAGACCACCACCTGATTCGGATGCTCGGGGTTCGCGGTCGCCGCGAGCACGTCCCGTACGGCCGTCACCCGGTCTTCCTCCGTGCGGACATACACGGTCGACGGGTGGCCGTCGAAGCCCAGGTACCGCTGGGCCGCGGGCCAGCCGACCAGCGCCGCCTGGTCGATCTCGGGCGCGAGCGGCACCGGGTCCACGATGCCCACCAGCGAGAACCACGTGCCGCCCAGCCACAGCCGGGTGCCCGGGGTGTGCACGTCCAGCCGCCGGGCCGCCTGCCGGCCGAGCACCACCCCCGGGTACTCGGCGGTGGCCGAGTCCAGCCACCTGCCCGTACGGACCTTCCCGCCCACCGACGCGAGCAGCCGCGGTTCGGCCGCCAGCACCTCGATGCTGCCGGTGCGCCCGCTGGGCATGTGCTCGTTCCGGTACACCCTGGCGTCCTTGACCGCGCCCGTCGCCGCGACCTGTAGCACCGGGCCGATCCGCCGGATCATCGCCGTGGACTCCTCGGGCAGCTGGGAGCTTTGGCCCGTGGACTGGCTGGGGGAGACGCGCAGCAGATTGGTGCCGAGCCGGTCCAGACGGCGGTCCACCTCGGCCCGCCCGGACATGGAGATCCCGACGACCGCGAGCATCGCGGCCACGCCGATCGCGATGCCCAGCGCGGACAGGAGCACGCGCAGCGGGCGGGTGCGCAGACCGGTGCCACCCAGGCGGACGACGTCGGCGGGCCGCAGCCGGGCCGGTCGCAGTCCCCGGCTCATGGCCGCCTCCCGAAGACCGCCGGGTGGACCGGGCCCGCCGCGTCCATCCCGCCGGGCTCATCCGCCCCGCCGGGCTCATCCGCCCCGCCGGGCTCATCCGCCCCGCCGGGCTCATGTGCCCCGCTGTCGGCGACGATCCGCCCGTCGTGGATCTCCACCCGCCGGTCAAGCGCCGCGGCCAGCTCCCGATCGTGGGTGATCACCACCACCGTCGTACCGGCCGCGTGCAGCTCGCGCAGCAGCTCCAGCACCGCCGCGCCCGAGGCCGAGTCGAGATTGCCGGTCGGCTCGTCGGCCAGCAGCAGCGCCGGCTCCCCGATCACCGCCCGCGCCACGGCGGCCCGCTGGCGCTCGCCGCCGGACAGCTGATGGGGCAGATGGCCGGACCGGTGGGCCAGCCCCACCCGGGCCAGCGCCGCCGAGGCCCTGCGGCGGCGCTCGCGCAGGGGCACCCCGGCGTACAGCAGCCCGTCGGCGACCGTGTCGAGCACCGGCACGCCCACCGCCAGGTGGAACTGCTGGAACACAAAGCCGATCCGCTGCGCGCGCAGCGCGGACAGCTCCCGGTCGGACAGCCGCGCCACGTCGTGGCTGTCGATGGTGACCCGCCCGGCGGTCGGCCGGTCGAGCGTGCCCATCAGGTGCAGCAGACTCGACTTCCCGGAGCCGGACGGGCCCACGACGGCGACCAGTTCCCCGGAGCGGACGAGCAGATCGGCGTCACGGACCGCCGCGACCCCGCCGGGGTAGGTCTTCGTGACCCCCTCGAAGACGACGACGGGCCTCATTCGGGGATCCTCACCTTCAGGCCCTCGCGCACGGTGGACCCGCTCACCTCGACCTTGCCGTTCGCGAACAGACCGGTCTTGACGGCGACGAAGCGACCGCCCTTCCCGTCCCCGTCGGCACCCCCGGCGTCGGCGATTTCCAGCCCGTGGCCGCCCTCGGCGAGCGCCACCAGGGCGGCCACGGGAACGGTCAGGACGTTCTCGCGCTTGCGGCCGACGTAGCGGACGGTCACCGGGGCGCTGTTCAGCTGCCCCAGGGCCTCCTGGTCCTCGATGCGGATGAGGACCGGAACCTTGGCGTTCTTGGCCGCGTCCCCGTCGCCGCCCCCGTCTCCGCCCTCGCCGCCCCCGTCGCCCTGGGCTGGGGAGGCGTCCTGCCCGACCTCCGCCACCCGGCCCTTGACCGTATGCCCGTCCGGCAGCTCGACGGCCACCCGATTGCCGCGCTCCGCCCAGCCGGTCTCCCCGGCCGGTGCCTCGACGGTCACCGAGCGTGCGGTGCTCGTGTAGCTCAGCACATTCCCCGTGGCCTGGGCGCCCACCCGGACGCTCGTGCGGGCGATCCGGATCGGCCCGGACACGTACGCGATGTCCCCGGTCCCCACCTTGCCGGTCCTGGGTCTGCCCAGGTCCTTCTGCCAGCGCTTGACCGCATCGGCGGTCAGTTGAGAGTACGTGTCGTCCACCGTGAAGCCCGAGTAGCCGAGCATGGCCAGGTTGGACTCGAACTGCTTGACGTCCAGGCCCCGGAGGGGACGGTCCGGGTCCCGGCCGACTGCCAGCTCCCGGTACATCGGCAGGTCCCCGTACAGCGACACGACGGGCTTCTCGTCCACCCGCAGCAGCGTCTGGCCGCGCGTGACGGTCTTCCCGGCCTTCGGCAGCCAGGTGATGGTGCCCTCCGCCCGTGTCTCGAACGGCACCTCAGGACCGTGGTCCAGTGTCCCGTCGACCGCCGTCTCCTCGACCAGCGTGCCGCGGGTGACCCGTACCGTTCTGTCCCCGCGCCCGGAGTCCGGCCCGCCGGAGTCCGAGCCGTCCCCGCCGCCGAGCCCCAGCGCGCCGACCACCGCCACGGCGGTGACCGCCACGGCCCCCGCCGCCACCAGGACGGACCTGTGCCCGATGCCCATCAGCCCTTGCCCTTACCGGGGTTGACCGGGTCCCCGATGATCGGCGCACAGATGCGGATGGCCCGTTTGGCGCGGGCCGACGTCGGGTCCCACGACATCTTTCCGTCATTCTGGAAGTCCTCGTCGGAGTAGCCGTCGTCGCCCACGTCCGGGGCCTCGGGAACCCCGTTCTCCTGCATGCACTCCGCGTAGCGCTTCCTGGTCGCGATCTCCTTGGCGGACAGCTTCGGCCTCTCCTGCCGCTCCAGCTCCTCGGGCACCGGGAGCGAGAACTTCTCGCACTTCACCTGGGCCCGGGTGAACTTCGGGTCCGCCTTCAACTCCCGCGCGTCGCCGAAGTCGATATGGCCCTTCGCATCGGGGTCGGGGACCTCGAGCCCCTCCTCGCGCAGACATTTGACGAACCTGCGCTGCCCCTCGACGTACCGCGCGATCTCGCCGTCCCCGGCCTTCGACGAACCGGCCCTGGTCCTTCCGTCCCCCGCCGAGGCCACCTCGTCCCCGCCTCCGCCGCCCCCACCACACCCGCTCAGCCCCAGCGCCACCACCGACACCACCACGGCCGGCCACGCCCGAGCCGCGAACCGTCGCCGCGCACATGCCTTCATGGACACAGATCCCTCAATCACTCGTGACCGCCCGGACGCCGGTGCGGCCGGGCGGGCTCGAACGTATGAGGGGCCCTATGAAGAACCTATGAAGAAGCCATCAAGAACCGACGCGGGAGCCGCCACCGCCACGCGTCACCGCCGTACATCGCCGCCGTACATCACTGCATCCAGGCGCTGAAGGCATGCTGGGTCGCCGTGCGCAGCAGCTCGTCCTGCACCGCCCGCAGCCTGCTTTCGCCGGCCACCGGCGACGCCCCGTACGGCCGCCCCTTGGCGCGCCACAGCTCCTTGGCGTCCGGCGTGGCGACCAGGCACGCCGAGCGCAGGTCCCCGGCGATCCAGAGCATGCCGCGGCCGTCGGGCGTACCGTGCCATACGGTGTCGGGCACGGCCGAGTCCAGCTCCCGGGCGACGCTGCCGTCGGGCGCCAGCAGCAGGATCAGCCGCTGGTGGTCCTTCGTCTCCTCCAGCTGACACGGCCAGGCCTGGAAGGGGTGGCTGAGGGCGACGGTGAGCTTCGGCGCGGTCACGGCGAGGCCGACCGCACCGCCAAGACCGGAGAAGACCGCCAAGGTCCCCGCCAGGCCGGCCACGACCACGCCCGCGTTCAACGAGACCGGCACCACCCACTTCACGGCGGCGACGGTCACCGCCACCATCACCACGGCGAACAGCAGGACATTGCGGGCCGCGGTCTTCTCGCGCCGCAGCCGCTCGTAGACCCCCGGATAGGTCGCCGCCGTTCCGCCCGACACTTGGTATCCGTACTCGTCCGCCAGCATGATGCCCCTCCGTCCGCCGCCTTGCGGCCCTGGAGGGGATGTTGACGGGGCGCGGCGGCGCCCTGCCAGGTCTTCAGGCGTCCCGGACAGTCCCGGACGCCCTCCCGGACATCCCAAGACCTGTCAGGGCGCCTGGTGTCACCAGATGTCCGGGGTCGGGACCGCCTGGCCGAAGTCGCCGATCCGCAGCGCGTCGGTGGGTATCGCCCAGTGCATCCAGCCGCCGTCGCCGCCGATGGACCACTCTTCGTGCCCGGACAGCTGAAGCAGATGGTGGTAGCGGTTCGGGTCCTTGCCGAACGGCACCATCGGCGAGCTGCCGGTGGGGAACTGGGGCCTGCCGAAGGCCATGTCCTCGGAGTCGAGCGCGCCCGGCCGCTCCGACCACTCGGTGAGCTGATTCTCCACATGGTTGCCGGGCATGGCCCTGGCCATGTCGTCGGCGTCGGGCCCCACATCGAAGCCGTTCCAGGCAGGATCCCAGGTGTCGGGGAACGCGAACCCGGGCTTCGCCGCCCACGGGATCGGGTCGAAGACGCTCGACCGGGCGGGCGGGTCCGTCTCCACGGCGTGCGCGAAGCGGGCCGGGATGACGCTGCTCACCTCGGCCCCGTAGTGGCTGTATTTCTGCATCAGATCGTAGGAAACGGGATCGTGCTGTTCGGATTCGGTGTCGAGATAGAAGAAGTTGAGCAAGCCCGTCCCGGCGGGGAGGGCACCGCCGAGCCAGGGGGAGAGGGTGTCGGCGTCGAGGACGGCGATCAGGCTCAGCGGAAAGCCGTCACAGGTCGGCCAAGGAGCGCCCGGTTCGAGCATCGCTCTGCCCCCGAAGCGACTGTGCCCGGCGGCCTCCCCGGGGTTCTCGGCCGCGGTGAGCGCGAAACCCGGCCGGGCCAAGTCCACGTAGCGGGCGGCGAGTTCCGGGCCCAGGCGCTCGGCGCAGAAATCACGAAGGGCGGAGAGTGTGCTCTCTGGATCCATGGCCGCATTCAAACACCCGCCCCCGACAGGCCGCCCTCAACAGGCCGGTGTCCCGGCGCGAACGCTTTCGGCTCCGCCCGACAAGTAGGGGGTGTGACCGCCTACTTCGGCGGTCGGAGACGGAGGCCCTGTGACCAGGGAACAACATACGGACGATACGGACGGTGAGCTGCTGCGGCGCTCGCAGCGGGACCCGACGGCGTTCGAACCGCTGGTGGCCCGCCACTCGGCGGCGCTGCACGGCTATCTCGTACGGCGTGCCCCGGGCGCGGCGGACGACCTGCTGTCGGAGCTGTGGCTGCGCGCGTACGCGAGCCGGGACGGCTTCGACGCGGCGCGCGGGACGGCCAGAGCCTGGCTGTTCGGGGTGGCCCGACACGTCCTGGCGGCGCACTGGCGCCGACTGGAGACCGAGGCCCCGCCGGGCTCGGCGCGGTTCGCGGAGGGCATCGCCAGCGACCCGTGGCAGGCCGTCGACCAGCGGCTGGACGCCGCGGCGGTCGCGCCGGTGCTGCGCCACGCGCTGACCAAGCTGCCCGCCGCCGAACGGGAGTTGCTGCTGCTCATCGCCTGGGAGCAGCTCACTCCCACCGAGGCCGCCTCGGTCATCGGTGTCCCTCCGGGCACCGCCCGCTCCCGGCTGCACCGCGCCCGTACCCGGCTGCGCGAGCGGCTCGACGCCCTCGTCACCTCCGCCCAGATGTCCAAGACAGGAGAATCCGCATGACCCGCACCGACACCTTCAGCAGCGACCACCTCGACTTCCCCGGAGCGGAGACCCTGATGGCCGCCGGCCGGGTGGCGCCGCCGAAGGCCGAGACCGTGGCGGCGGCGCAGGCCGTCGTCCGCGCGGCGATCGAGCGGGACGCCGAGGTCGCCGCTCTCACTCCTGCCACCGCCCTCACCCCTGCCGCCGGCACCCCGTCGGCCGCGCGCCCCCGCCGCCGCGCGGGCTTCGCCGGGCTGTTCTTCCGCCCTCGCGTCGTGGCCACGGCGCTGGCCGCGGCCGTCGCCGCCGGAGTCATCGCGTACCCGGCCCTCACCACGACCGACAGCGCACCCTCGCAGCCCCCGCAGCCCCCGCGGGCCGTCTCGGCCAAGGCGTTCCTCAACGACATGGCACAGGTCGCGGCCGCCACCCCCGCCGCCAAGGCCCCGTACTGGAAGACCAGCCTCACCGTCACCGTCCCGGCGGACGGCGAGAAGGAGCGCACCCACACCAGGTATCTGGACCGGAAGGGGAAGTCCACCGAGGTGAACCCGGACGGGTCCACCCAGGTCGCCGTCAGGGCCCGCGCGTACGCCGTCGGTGACCGGACCCTCGGCTGGAACCAGCTCGACAAGCTCCCCACCGACCCCAAGGCCCTCGCCGCGCTGCTGCCTTCCCCCAACTCCGCCGACGGCAAGGCCAAGAGCACCTTCGACAACGCCACCGCCCTCCTCGGCGAGTCCCCGGCGCGCCCCGACCTGCGCGCCGCGCTCTACCGCGTCTTGGCCGGCCTTCCCGGCGTCGAGGTCGCCGGCCCCGCCAAGGACGCCACCGGCCGCACGGGCACGGCCCTGGAGTGGACCACCGACTCCGGCACCCTCCGCCTGATCGTCAACCCCAAGACCGGAGACCTCCTGGAGGAGACGGAGACCGCCCCCAGGACCGGCGCCCTCCAGGCCCGCTACACCTACCTGTCCAACGCCCCCGCGGACAGCATCGGCTGATCCTGGCCCGCCTGCCGCGCCGGGGGGCTCACAGCGCGGCGAGGTGCCCCTGGCCGGAGTCGGTGGATCGCGGGGGTATGCCACCGGCGACGGCCAGGGCGCGCCGCCGGCGTGACGTTCGTACGGGGCGCACCTGACCGCGCGGACGGACGCGCCGGCCGTGAGAATGTGCTCCATGCCGCCTCACCACCTGCGCTTCTTCTTCGAAGCCGGCGTCCCGCACACCCCGCTGTGGCCGGACGACGTCGACAGCCCGTACGGCTCCCCCTGTGAGCTGGAACGACTGCCGATCAGCCCGGCCATCCAGGCCGAATTGGCGAGGCTGTGCGAGTGGTACCAGTCGTCCATCGACTGGGACTACCCACCGGACCCGTCCCCATGGCCCCAAGAGGAACGGGAGAGGTTCACCCGGCAGGCGGACGCGGCATTGGCCGCCCTGCGCCGGGAGTTGGGCGCCGGATGGACGGTCGAGGACCGACGCTGACCGGCCGCCCGGGTCACCGGCGCCCGCTGGTGGGCCGCTAGTAGGATCGGGGCCCATGCCCCTGAGCATGAGCGACGTGGACCGGTTCGAGGCCTTCAGGTTCCGCCTGGAGGCCATCGCCTACCGCCTCCTCGGTTCCGCGAGCGAGGCCGAGGACGCCGTGCAGGAGGCGTTTCTGCGCTGGCAGGCTGCCGACGTCGACCGTATCGAGGTCCCCGAGGCATGGCTGACGAAGGTCCTGACCAACCTGTGCCTCAACCAGCTCACTTCGGCCCGCGCGCGGCGCGAGACCTATGTGGGCCAGTGGCTCCCCGAGCCGCTGCTCGCCGGGGACGTGATGCTCGGCCCGGCCGACACCGCCGAGCAGCGCGAGTCGGTTTCGTACGCCGTCCTCACCCTCATGGAGCGTCTGTCCCCCAACGAGCGGGCGGTGTACGTGCTGCGGGAGGCCTTCGACTACCCGCACCGGGAGATCGCCGAGATCCTCGACATCACCGAGGCGTCCAGCCAGCAGATCTTCCACCGCGCCAAGAAGCATGTCGCGGACGGCCAGGCCCGTACCGAGGTCGACGAGGCCACCGCCCGGCGGATCGTCGAGGAGTTCCTGGCGGCCGCCACCAGCGGCCGGCCCGAGCCGCTGGTGCGGCTGCTCACCCAGGACGCCGTCGCGATCGGCGACGGCGGCGGGAAGATCCCGGCCCGTGCCAAGGCGTTCGAGGGCGCCGTCGCGGTCGCGAAGTTCATGTGGGGCCTGTTCAAGCCCAGCAAGGCCAAGCGCGCCTTCGCCGGCGGCTCACCAGAGGTCTACGCCACGACCGCCAACGGCGACCCCGCCGTCGTGGCGGTCGTCGACGGCCGGGTCGTCGGCGTCGTGTGCCTGGAGGTCACGGCCGAGGGCATCGCCGCGTTCCGTAACCAGGTCAACCCCGACAAGCTCGAACGTGCGAGCGAGCAGTGGGCGGCCGTCGACCACGGAGAACCCCTGCTCCACGCCTTCTGATCCGATGTGAGCTGCTTCACATCGCCTTCCTGTCAGGAAACGGCGGGCCGCCCGGTTCAAGGGGCGACTCGCTGAAGACAGGAACAGACAGGAGCAAGGACATGCAGCACCGCATCATCGTCCTCGGAGCCGGATACACCGGAGCCAGCGCCGCCGGGCGCCTCGCCAAGCGGCTGCACCGCGAGGACGTCACCATCACCCTCGTCAACGCCGAGCCCGACTTCGTCGAACGCGTCCGGATGCACCAGCTGGCGGTCGGCCAGGACCTCAAGCCCCGGCCCTTCGGCGAGATGTTCGCGGGCACGGGCGTCGAACTGAAGCTCGCGAGGGTCACCGGTGTCGACGTCGACCGTAAGACCGTCGCCGTCATCGATGCGAACGGCGCCGAGGAAGGGGAGCTGGAGTACGACACCCTCGTATACGCCCTCGGCAGCGGCTGGAACGACCAGGGCGTCCCCGGCACCGCCGAGCACGCCCACGAGATCGCCAGTCGCCCCGGAGCGCTCCAGCTGCGCGAGCGCCTGGCCCGCCTGGACGCCGGACAGCCCGTGGTCGTCGTCGGTGGCGGCCTCACCGGTCTGGAGGCCGCGACCGAGATCGCCGAGGCCCGCCCGGAGCTCGATGTCGCCCTCGCCGCCCGTGGCGGCCTCGGCGACTGGCTCTCGCCCAAGGGCCGCGAGCACCTGCGGAAGGTCTGCGACAAGCTCGGCATCACCGTGCACGAGCACAGCGCCGTCACCGGCGTCGAGGCCGACCGCGTCGTCACCGCCGACGGCAAGGCCATCCCGGCCGCGGTCACCGTGTGGACCACCGGCTTCGCGGTCCACCCGATCGCGAAGGCCACCACCCTGGAGGCCACCGGCACCGGCCAGATCGTGGTCGACGCGACCATGCGCTCGGTCTCGCACCCGGATGTGTACGCCGTGGGTGACGCGGCCATGGTGATGGGCCCCGGCGACAAGCCGCTGCGGATGTCGTGCGCCTCGGGCGTCCCCACCGCGTGGCAGGCCGCCGACGCCATCGCGGCGCGCCTGACCGGCGGGAAGCTCCCGAACGTGTCGCCCCGCTACTTCAACCAGTGCATCTCGCTGGGCCGCAAGGAAGGCGTGATCCAGTACGTCACCGCCGACGACCGAGCCGTCCGGGCGGCCCTGACCGGACGGCTCGCCGCCGTCTACAAGGAGCTGGTCTGCAAAGGCGCGGCCTGGGGCGTCGCCAACCCGACGCTCGGGATGCCGAGCCGGCGCCGCCGCGTCGTACGGGAGCGGGCCCAGGCGGCATCGGCGGTCTGAAGGGTGGTGGTCCGAAGGCTCCCGGCTACCGAAGGGCGCCGTGGAAGCAGGTCTCGCCGTCGATCCGGACCGGCCGGCCGGGCGGCAGGGGCGGGTCCAGGGGCTCGCCCTCCGGAAGCCCCGACCAGTCGATGAGGAACGACGCGTCCAGGGGCTCGGCCGGGAAACGGGTGATGGGCTGTCCCGGTCGGTGGATCTCCAGGGTCAGCTTCAGCATGGTCGGGAGGTCTTCAGGGTCGAAGCCCCCGTTGTCGCAGGATTTCAGGGTCTCGTCGGCGTCGCGCCGCGCGGCGTCGACGGACCCGAAAACGCACGCTGTCGAGGACCACTCCGAGTTGCTGATCCGGGCCTCTTCGCGGACCAGGGCGAACGCGTAGCGGTCCGGGGACTCGGTGCCGTCGAAGTCGTCCTCCTCGGGTACCTCTTCGCCGAGTCCGCCGAGGCTGTCGCGTGCGACATGGTCCCCCGGGTCGCGCCGCAGCGCCTCGGCGTACGCGGCGACGGCGCCGTCCCGGTCGCCGGACCAGCACAGGGCGTGGCCCAGCTGAAGGGGTACGAGAGGGTCGCCGGGGTCGGCGTCCAGGGCGGCGCGGGCCGTCTCGACCGCCCGCGCGGTCAGCTCCTCGCTGAGGCCGTCCTCGTCGTACTCCTCCATGTCGCCCAGCCATGGCCCGTCCTCCCCGTCCGTCCAGGACCAGTCGCAGGACAGCTCCTCAAGGACGCACTGCTGCAGGGCCAGCCCCGCTGTCGTCGAGCGTCCCACGGCGACGGTGGCGGCGGTCTCCGCGTCGTCGGCGCTCAGCTGCCGCGCGACGGCGTCGTAGCAGCAGGTCGCCTCCGCGAGCAGGTGCGGGACCTTGTCCGTGTCCGTCTCGGCGCCGTACGTCAGCTGCTCACTGCTCTCGAGGAGCAGCGAACCGGCCTTGAGCAGCAGGGCGTTCGTCGCGTCATCGTCCTTCATGGACCGGCACGTTACTGCTCCGCGGAGGCGTGCCGTGCGGTGGCGTGGACGAGGCTGTGTTCGATCCGGGTCAGGGCGTCGATGGCCTCGGTCTGCTGGTCGGGGGTCAGGCTGTCGGCGACGGAGCTCTCGAGTTCGGCCCAGACCTCCTCGACCTGGCGGCGCAGGGCGAGGCTGGCGGTGGTGGGTTCGATGATGAAGGCGCGTTTGTCGGCGGCGCAGGGGTGGCGGCGGACGAAGCCGGCGTGTTCGAGGCGTCGGATGGTGCGGGTCATGGTGGCCGCGTCGGAGCCGAGCAGGCGCACCAGATCGGCCTGGCGCTGGGGGCCGAGGTCCCACAGCTGCATCATGACCAGTTCTTGGCCGGGGTGGAGGCCGACGCGGCGCAGCAGCTGCGCGGCGAGCATGCGGTGCAGCCGGGCGACGCGGAAGATCGCGTGGGTCATGGCGCCGGCCTGGACGGAGGGTGGCATCGGCATCTCGGCCGTTGCCGCGGCTTCAGCTTCGGCTGACCGGCTGCCGGCCGTGTCCTTCGGCTGACTCATACGTCCCTCGCTGCGATGTGTAGCTGCCCGAGCAGGAACGAGCCTATCGCGCTCGATGTCAATACGGCGGTGAGCCCATATGCGCTGCAGATCGCGGCGGAGCGGGGTGTGTGGTGACGCAGCTCACAGCGCAGCGGGAATGCCATGCCGCCATTTACTTGTTCGGACAGGTAATTGCGCCACGCCCCGTGGCGCTCCTCCGTGACCAAGGAATGTGATCATGGCGACGGCATTCGATCCGTACCACCTGGGCGGCAAGCCCCTGGCCAACCGCATCGTGATGGCCCCGATGACCCGCAGCCGTGCTTACGGTCCCGGGGCGACCCCCACGGACCTGATGGCGACCTACTACGCGCAGCGGGCCGGCGCCGGGCTGATCGTCACCGAGGGCACCCAGCCGTCGGTGGTCGGGCAGGGCTACCCCAACACCCCGGGCCTGCACTCCACGGGGCAGGTCGCGGCCTGGCGCAAGGTGACCGACGCCGTGCACGACGAGGGCGGGGTGATCTTCGCGCAGCTGATGCACACCGGCCGTATCGGCCACCCCAGCCTGCTGCCGGACGACCAGCTGCCGGTCGGCCCCTCCGCGGTGGCGCCGCAGGGGCAGGTGTTCACTCATGAGGGCCCCAAGGACTTCGTCACCCCCAAGGAGCTGACCGAGGCCGAGATCGCCCGGACCGTCGAGGACTTCGCCACCGCCGCGCGCAACGCGGTGGCCGCCGGGTTCGACGGCGTGGAGATCCACGGCGCCAACGGCTACCTGGTCCACCAGTTCCTCGCCCCCAACGCCAACCGGCGCACCGACGCCTGGGGCGGCTCGGTCGACGGCCGCATCCGCTTCGCCGTCGAGGTGGCCACCGCGGTGGCCCAGGCCATCGGCGGCGAGAAGGTGGGCTTCCGTATCTCGCCCGGCAACCCCTACAACGACATCGCCGAGGACGACCTCCAGGAGACCTACGGCGCCCTGGTGGCACGGCTGGCCCCGCTGGGCCTCGCCTATCTGCACCAGATGGAGGCCCCGGGCGTACGTGACCTGGTCCTCCGCCTGCGCAAGGAGTGGCCCGGCACCTTCATCCTCAACCCGTTCACCGGCACCGACCCGACCGGCCCGGAAGAGCTGGGTCTGGTGGAGGACGGCACGGCGGACCTGATCGCCTACGGCGCGCTGTACCTGGCCAACCCCGACCTCCCGGCCCGCCTCGCCGCCGGCGGCCCCTTCAACACCCCCGACCCGACCACCTCCTTCGGCGGCGACCACCGCGGCTACACCGACTACCCCGCCCTGGGCTGATACCTGCCCGAACAGCTAAGCGTGTCGTGCGCGGCGGGCGCCCGCTGGGTGGTCAGTCCCGGAGCGGAACACCCTCGGGCGCCCGTACTGCCGCGGCACGGCGCCGACGGACACGGCTACGGCTGTGGCCACACCGGACCGCCGTGGAAGCAGGTCCGGCCGTCGATCCGGACCGGCCGACCCGGCGGAAGGGGCGGGTCCAAGGGCTCGCCCTCCGGGATGCCCGACCGGTCGATGAGGAACGCCCCGCTGCGGGGCTCGGCCGGGACGTGGTCGATGAGGTCGAAGCGGGTGACGGGCTGGCCCGGGTGGTGGATTTCGAGGGTCAGCCTCAGCATCTCGGCAAGCTCTTCTCGGGTGAGATCCGCGTCGGCAAGGCTGCTGAGGACCCCGTCGGCGTCGCGCCGCGCGGCGGCGACCGTGCCGGAGGCGAGCGCGATCGAGGACCATCCCCAGCTCGCGTTCCCGGCCTCTGCACGGATCAAGGCGAACGCGTAGCGGCCCGGGGACGGGGACCCGGTGCCGCCAGAAGCGCCTTCCTCAGGCACCTCTTCCCCGAGCTCCGCGAGCCTGTCGCGCGCGACAAGGTCCCCCGGGTCGCGCCGCAGCACCTCCGCGTACGCGGCGACCGCGCCGTCCCGGTCGCCGGACCAGCACAGGGCGTGGCCCAGCTGAAGGGGCACCAGAGGGTCGCCGGGGTCGGCGTCCAGGGCCGTCCGAGCCGCCTCGATCGCCCGCGCGACGAGTGGTTCGCTGATGCCTTCCTCGTCGAACTCCCGCATGTGGCCCAGGTACGGCCCGTCGCTCTCGTCCTCCCACGACCAGTCGCAGTCCAGCTCATCCCAGGCGTACTGGTGCAGGGCCAGCGCCGCTGTCGTCGAGCGTCCGACGGCGACGGTGGCGGCGGTCTCCGCGTCGTCGGCGCCCAGCTGCCGCGCGACGGCGTCGTAACAGCGGGACGCCTCGGCGAGCAAGCGCGGGACCGCGTCCGTCTCGGCGTCGTCCATCAGCCGCTCGCCGCAGGCGCGGAGCAGCGCGCTTGCCTTGATCAGCAGGGCGGGCGTCGCGTCATCGTCCGTCATGGTCCGGCAGGTTACTGCTCTCCGGATGGAGCAGTTTGCCGAGGATCGCACTCAGTCGGCCGCGCTCGTCGGGTGTGAGGTATGCAGGCCGCCCGGGCGCGTGGCCTGGGCACGGTGTGGACCACCGCGCAGGGGCCGCTGGAGCGCGAGCCGGCCCAGGTGCTCGGCGTGCCGTACGAGGAGGTCATGCTGGCGGCGTTCATCCCGCTGGCCTTCACCATCGGCACCGCCTTCATGTGGCAGGGCCCGTGGAGTCACGGACGTTGAGGGTGGTCGCCAGCTGGAGGTGCCAGGAGGCGGGCTGGACGCCGTTCACCATGCCGAGGGCGGTCTCGACGGCCATCCGGCCCATGCCGACGAGAGGCTGCGCGACGGACGTCAGCCGGGGGGTTGTCCATTGGGCCTGCGGCGTGTCGTCGAACCCGGTAACCGATAGATCCCCCGGGACGGTGATCTGGAGTCCATTGGCCGCGGCGAGCACCCCGACAGCGATTTCGTCGTTGCCCGCGACGATCGCGGTTGGCTGCTCGTCGAGCGCCAGCATGTCATGGGCGTGCTGAAGTCCCGCTTCGACGGAGAACGCGCCGTGGCGGATCATCACGCCGTCCGGCGTGATGCCCGCCGAGTGCAGCGCGGCCTGGTACCCGTGGAAGCGCTCTGCCGAGGGAGAGGAACTCAGCGGGCCGCCGATCCAGGCGATCCTGCGGTGGCCCAGCCTGATGACGTGCTCGGTCGCCGAGCGACCCCCCGCCCAGTTGGTGGAACCGATGCTGACGACACGCGAGTCGGTGGTGTCGATCGGGTCGATCGTCACCACCGGCAGCTCCGCATCCTCCGCGGCGAGGAGCACCGAGTCGGGCACGGCCGCGGCGAGCACGATGATGCCAACGACGCCGGACGCTTGCAGGTCCGCGATCCAGGCACGGGCCGCTGTACGGCTTGTGTCGATCCAGTCTTCGGGCGGCAGGCGCAGGAGGAGCTCGGCCTGTGCGGCGGTCGCGGCCGCGAGGATCCCTTGGAGCACCGTCGCGGCGTAGCGGGACTCGACGATGTCGAGCACAGTGACGAGCGTGCCCTCCCGCCGCACATCCCGTCGCGCCGTCGTCGGCTTGTAGCCGAGCTCGGCGATGACGCCAAGGACACGGTCGCGCGTGTCCGCCGCCACGTCGCTGCGCCCGTTGAGGACCTTCGAGGCGGTCGCCGTCGAGACCCCGGCCAGCCGGGCGACATCCGCGAGGGTGGCTCGATCGGAACTGGATCGCCGACTCATCGTGACTCCGTTTCGTGGTCGAAACTTTTTCGAACTCAAGCATAAGTTACACATGTGCTGACCTTGGCATCGATTGCGTCCAAGTCCTTGACGTGAGCGGATCGCGCCGATTACGTTGCCGCGAGTTCCGAAAAGGTTCCGAAAAAGTTACGGGTCATCTCAAGGAGGAGGCGGCTCATGACGTTCCGCAAGAAGGCAAGGCTCTCTTCTGCGGCGCTCGTGCTGACGCTCGTACTGGGCGCCTGCTCGAGTGGGTCGGCGGACGGCGGCGGCGACGGTCGGGTGAATCTCACCGTCTGGAGCTGGGACGACACGGTCGCGAAGGCCGTGCCTGGTTTCGAGGCGGCGAACCCGAAAATCAAGGTCAAGGTGGTCAACGCCGGCTCGTCATTCGACGAGTACACGGCACTCGACAATGCGATCCAGGCCGGATCCGGCGTGCCGGACCTCGCGATGTTCGAGTACTTCGCGGTGCCCTACTTCGCCATTCCTGGCAAGCTCGACAATCTCGGGGGATTTGGCGCCGATAAGCTCAAGAAGGACTACGTCGAGGCCGCGTGGAATGACGTGACAGTCGATGGCAAGGTCTACGCGATGCCTTCTGATTACGGTCCGTCGGTCATGTTCTACAACCAGGCCACTCTCGGAAAGGCCGGGGTGAAGAAACCTCCGGCCACGTGGGACGAGTACTACGAGGACGCCAAGAAGGTTCGCGCGCTCGGTGGCGATCACTACATCGCCCAGGACACCGGGGACCTCTTCTTCCTGCTCTCGCTCATCTGGCAGGCAGGCGGTCGCCCCTTCCAGGTGGATGGCACCAAGGTGCACATCGACTTCACGGATCCTGGCACAACCAAAGCCGTGGCGTTCTGGCAGAAGATGCTCGACGAGGGCTTGCTCAACACCAAGGTCACGGCGTGGTCCGACGACTGGAACCGCACCCTCAACGACGGAACTCTTGCCTCGCAGATCATGGGCGGCTGGCTGACCTCGTCACTGCCTCAGCGTGCACCCAAGGTCGCCGGTGACTTCAGGGTCGCGTTGATGCCGCAGTGGAAGCAGGGCGACGAGGTCGGGGCTGAGAACGGCGGAAGCGGCTTCGGTATCCCCGCGGCTGCCGCGCACAAGGACGCGGCGTTCAAGTTCCTCGAGTACTTCACGCACGGTGGCGGCCTCTCTTCCCGCGTCGAAGCGGGCGCCTTCGTCCCGAACACGTCGGTGTTGGCGAGCACGGACTCCCCGAGCAAGGTCGACAAGTACTTCGGTGGTCAGAAGGTCGGCCCCGTGCTGGCAAAGGCCTCGAAGATCGTCGCGCGCGGCTGGCAGTACCCACCTTTCTTCGAGTGGGCACGATCGACCTACGCCGACCTCGTATCGAAGTACTACACCACAGGAAAGGGCTCACTCGCGGGAATCCTCGAGGAGTGGAGGAAGCGCATGACCAAGTACGGCAATGAGCAGGGTTTCGAGGTGGACTAGCGGTTCCCCGTCAGGGCAGCGTGAGGAAGCGAGCCCGGGCAAGGCAACGCACCGAAAGGAACACCGGGAATGGGCCACGCAGGCCGTCTCGACGTCACCGCTGTGATGTCGTCAGATACAAAGCAGCGCCGGAGACCGGCCAGAAAGCGCGGCAGGAAACAGATCGGACTGGCGTTCATCGCGCCTTTCGGGCTGTTGTTCATGTTCGTGTACATAGTGCCGATCGTCTACGCCGGCTACCTAAGCCTCTTCCAGCAGAAGCTTATCGGAGGCAACACGTTCACCGGGCTCGCCAACTACACCAAGCTGTTCCAAGATGCGCAGTTCTGGGACGGTGTGGGCCGGGTCTTCTGGTTCACACTCGTCCAGGTGCCGATCATGTTGATCCTCGCCATGGCGTTGGCGCTGGCGTTGGACTCCAGGCGTCTGCACGGCACCAAGTTCGTGCGGGTGTCGATCTTCCTCCCCTATGCGGTGCCGGGGGTCGTGTCGACTCTCATGTGGGGATTCATGCTGGGCGTCAAATACGGCCTGTTCGGCAGCCTCAACAATGCCCTGGGCACGGATCTCAACCCCTTCACCCCCAGTACCACGCTCATCTCCATCGGGATGATGGTGACCTGGGCCTTCACCGGCTTCAACATGCTCATCTTCTACGCCGTGCTCAAGGCCATCCCACGCGAGTTGTACGAGGCTGCGGCACTCGACGGGGCGAACGAGTTTCAAGTAATCCGCAGAATCAAGCTACCGGCACTGCGAAGGTCCCTGGTCATCGCGGTCATCTTCTCGATCATCGGCACGTTCCAGATTTTCAACGAGCCGCAGATCCTGCCGTCAATGGTAGCCAACAGCGGCATCACCAGCGACTACACGCCAAATCTGTACGCGTACAACCTGGCCTTCACCGGATCTCAGCAAGGCTATGCGGCAGCCCTCGCGCTCGTCATGGCTGCGATCACGATCGCGGTCGCCTACGCCGTCCAAATCAGAGGACTGAGGAATGCCTTCGATCGCTAGTACGCGAGCTGAATCCAGGGAAGTCGCGACCTCCGCTACATCTGTTCGTCATGACCGCAACCGCCGTCGCCTCTACAGCGTGGAAAACCCCAAGAAGAGCGTAACTCTCACCGTCATGGCAGGGTTGACCGCCCTGTACTGTCTGCTGCCGCTGGTGTGGCTGGTCATCAACGCAAGCAAGTCACAGGCCGACTTCGTCTCCACGTTCGGGCTCGCGCCCGGTCACAAGTTCGCCCTGTGGGACAACATCGTCGAGGTGTTCAGATACCAGGACGGCATTTTCTCCCGGTGGCTGCTCAACACCGTCATCTACGTCGTCGTGGGCGCGGTCGTGTCGACGTTTCTGGCGGCCCTCGGCGGATATGCCCTGGCGAAGCTCCACTTCAGCGGCAAGCGCGTGTTCCTGTTCGTCATCCTGGGATCGATCGCGGTGCCGGGCATCGCCCTGGCGATCCCACAGTTCTTGCTGTTCGCGCATCTCGGCATCACCAACACCCCGTGGGCCGTTCTCATACCGAGTTTCATCAACCCCTTCGGGCTGTACCTGATGTGGGTGTACACGGCCGAAGCCGTGCCGACGGACCTGCTGGATGCCGCAAAGGTCGACGGCGCCGGTGAGCTCAGGACCTTCATTCAGATTGCGCTCCCGATGCTCGCACCGGCAAGCGTGACGGTCCTGCTCTTCTCGTTCGTATCGATCTGGAACAACTACTTCCTACCGCTGGTCATGCTCAAGGATCCCAACTGGTATCCACTGACCATCGGACTCAACGGATGGAACAAGCTGGGATCGACTGCGGGGAACGGCGCTCTCGTCCAGAATCTCGTGCTCACAGCCTCGCTGCTGACGATCATCCCGCTGATCATCGCGTTCCTCAGTTTGCAGCGGTATTGGCAGTCAGGCGTGTCGCTCGGCGCCGTCAAGGGCTAGGGGCGACGCTTCAGCGGCCTGATATCGACCTCGGGCCGGCATTGAGAACCCGGCCGCGCGCGGCCTGGCGTTCAGACTGGCGCGGCCGTCGGCACCGCGGCGAAGTCGACCGTCTTCCATGAACGACTCTGCGAAGAAATGAGACCATGACAAACGATGCTCTGAGCGAACCTCGGTTCCGGATCGACGGCGACCTGCGCGACGAGAGCGCGCTGCCGCACATCTGGGCAGAGTGCGTCGGCGCCGGACGAGCGAATGAGGCATTGCGCGCGGACTGGCAACAGCAGTTCGGCGAGGCTGTCGATGCCTGCGGATTCCGTTACATCCGCTTCCACGGCATCTTTCACGACGACATGTTCGTGTACCGGGAGACCTATGGTCACGGGTTCGGCCCGAACACGCCCCTGGCCTCCCCGATGTACACCTTCAGCTACGTCGACAAGGTGTTCGACTTCATCCTGGAGTCCGGCGCCCGTCCCTTCGTCGAGCTGGGATTCATGCCACGCGAGTTGGCGACGGTACACGAGACGGTGTTCTGGTGGGGTGCTCACTGCAGCCCACCCAAGGACATGGCGCGCTGGGTCGAGCTGGTGACGCGTTCGGTCGAACACTGGATCGACCGGTACGGTCTCGCGGAGGTGCGCGAATGGCGATTCGAGGTGTGGAATGAACCCAACCTCGTTCCGCACTTTTGGACAGGAACGAAGACGGAGTACTTCGAACTCTACGAACATACTGTGACGGCGATCAAGAATATCGATCCCGAATTGAAGGTGGGCGGGCCCGCAACGAGCGTCTTCGTGCCCGACGACCGCTACAAGGGCGAAGTCGAGGACCGTTCGGCGACGCACGAAACGGCCATCGCGTCCGACGTGGACGCCCTCGACTGGCGCCCGGTATGGATCGAAGACTTCATCGACTGGTGCGCGAAGCGCCAACTTCCGATCGACTTCATCTCGACTCACCTGTACCCGACCGATTTTGCGTACGGCGCCGACGGCCAGGCGGTCCACATCTCCCGATACGTCGATGCGACGTTCGACGACCTGGTCCTCCTCCGCGATCTTGTGGCGAACAGTGCCTATCCGGATGCGGAGATCCATATCACGGAGTGGTCGACCTCGCCGTCTGCCCGCGACTTCATCCATGACACACTGTTCGCGGCGACGTACATCACGCGGGCGTACCTGAAATGTGCCACCCTCGCCGACTCGATCGCCTACTGGACCTTCACGGACGTGTTCGAGGAGGGAGGAGCCGGGCTCGGGCCGTTTCACGGCGGGTTCGGCCTAGTGAACGAGGCCGGAATTCACAAACCGACATTCCACGCGTTCACCATGCTCCGACGGCTGGGTGACCGACTGCTCCTCGCGACGTCCGACGGCGTCGTGACCCGGGACAGCCAGACATCGGCTGTGTCAGCGCTGTTCTTCAACTACCCCGATGAGATGGCCATGAGGGCTGTCGGCTCGGCGAACTCGTATCCAGCGACGCGCGCGCTGGCCGAGATGGGGCCGAACCGAAGGATCCGCCACTCGATCGGTGAACTCAAGCCGGGGACCACGTTCCTCGTCGAGATCATGGACTGGGAGCACGGGAACGTCGCCGAAGCTTGGCACCAGCTCGGATCTCCCCTCAATTTGTCTCGGGCCGACAGCAGTTACTTGAGGGCTGTCGCCGACGCACTCCGCACTTTCACGCTGACTGTGCCCGACAATGGCGTGCTCGAGATCGATGTGGACCTCTCGCCGTGGGCGGTGATGTCGGTGAGGCAGGCGGCGTGAGGTCCGCCCGCCGAGGGGGCACGGCAGGGACTGGCTTGCGTCGCCGCCGGTGCGGAGCTGGTCCAGCCACTCGTCCCGGGTGTAGGTGCCCTCCCAGTCGAACCGCCGCGACGCCGACGTCGAGGCCTTCACCATCGGCACCGACTTCGAGCCCGCGCCCCGCATCCCGCGCGAGGAGGTCCAGCACTGGCAACGCTGGTGAGCACATCGGCCGGGCAGCGCCCGAGGCGGACAGCTGAGTGGACAGCTAAGGTGAGGCCGTGGCCTCTCCTGACGCTGAACTCGCCCGGCTGGGCGCGAGCAAGTACGTGCTGGTCACCACCTATCGCAGGGACGGGCGTACCGTGCCGACCCCGGTGTGGGTTGTCCGTGACGGCGACACCTTGGGTGTGTGGACGCGGGCCGACTCCGGCAAGGTCAAGCGCATCCGCAATCGGGGCGATGTCCTGGTCGCGCCGTGTGATCTGCGCGGCAACCGACGCGGCGACGACATCCCCGGCCGTGCCGAGGTCCTGTGCGGGGCCGACGTCGAGCGCTATCGCGGGCTCCTGCGCCGCAAGTACGGCCTGACCGGGCGGCTCACCGTGTGGGGGAGCGTGCTGCGCCGTGGCCGGGAGGGCACGGTGGGCATCCGCATCACGCTCGGCGACGGCACCGGAGATCAACCCCGCTGAGCGCTGCGGTGAGCGCTGATTTCGTCAGGAGTTCTCATCGCGTCCCAGGGCGGTGCAGATACAGACCTTGTTGCCCTCTGGATCTGCGAGCACGGTGAACGACGGGGCCCCGGAATCGTCGATCAACGTCCCGCCTGCGGCGACGGCAGCCGAAATGCGCTCACCCGCGACCTCGGGAGCCAGCCACAGATCCATGTGCCAGCGTTGGCGTGGGGTCTGGTGCGTGCCGGTCCGCTGAAACCACACGCTGGGGACGCGGTTCATCGGGTCGAAGACCGTGTCGGACACGGTGTGGGCGGCGTTTCCCGTCAGCAACGCCGCCCAGAAGGGGCCTGCCGCCGAATCGTCAGCGGTGTCGAGGGCAAGCTCAAGCTGTGTCACCTCGCCGGGAACGGCAATGAGGTCGAGCTCGCGGGCAAGCCCGGTGATGACACCGGCCAGTTCGAGGTCCTTGGCGGTAACCCACCGGCCACCGGTCTCGTCGACGCTGAACAGGGTCACGTCGACGACTCCGTGCCCCAGCCGGATCTCCGGTACGTCGTAGCCGGCGGCGGCTGCCGCCCGCGCGACCGCTGCCACAAACGCGGCCCCGGCCACGGCATCCGTGGCGCGGTAGCGGGCAGCGAGAGGCTGAGCGAGCTTGCGCCAGTCGTCGAGCTCGCCCGCGATCTTCGCGAGGATCTCCGAGTTGCTGACCGTATCCATGATGCCCATGGTTCCAGCCATGGGGCCGCACAGCACTCGAAACGCGACGGGCCGTCAAAGCGGCCACGTCTCGGGCTGACAATGCCCCGCCCGACAGATGGGAGGATTGCGCGGACCGCAGGAGAGGGAGGGGCAAGGACATGACCGTGCTCGTTTTGTCCGGCATCGTCGTGCTCGCCGTCGGAGGGTGCGTCTGCGTCGTGTGGGCGGCGCGGGGCGGTCCGCGCTGGGTGCGCGCGGCGGCCACCACGACGCTGGCGGCGGGCGAGTTGGCGCGCCGGGCCGGCCGCCGGGACCGCGGCCCGAGCCGCAGTGGCGACGACTGAGCCGAAGGCCGGTCACTTTGCGGTGAGTTTGGGACACGGACACGCCGTGGCGTCGGCGTGTCCGTGTCCGTGTCCCAAACTCACCGCAAACTCAGGCGTCGTATGCCCAAGTCGCCGGGTCAGGCGGACCCGGTGCGCGCCGCGGTGACCACCACCGCGGCGTACCGCATCGTGAAGCCGCCTCCCATCGCGTCGATCGCGGCCCCGGTGCCCGTCAGCAGTTCCGCCAGCTCGGCCGGTGGCATCTGGCCCGCGTCGCCGCCGGTACGGAGCTGATCCAGCCACTCCTCCCGGGTGTAGCCGCGCTCCCAGTCGAACCGCCGCTGCTCCGGTTCGCCGAACGCGCCTGTTTGCCGTATCCCGTCGACCGCCCTGGTGAAGAGCGTCGAGTAGGGGTCGAGCGCGGGCTTCGCCCAGGGGTTGCGGGGCGAGTCGGGCAGGACCCGGCGGTAGACCTCGGCGAAGGCTTCCGCGATGTCGGGGGAGGGCTGGAACACGTTCCAGAACACGGCCAGTCGGCCGCCGGGCCGCAGCGCCTCGGCCGCCTTGACCGCTCCGGCGACCGGGTCGATCCAGTGCCAGGTCTGAGCGGCGATGACCGCGTCGAAGGTCCGGCCGGCCGGGTCCCAGGACTCGAAGGCCGCCACCTCGACCTCGAGCCCGCCGCCGTGGAGCCCGCCGCCGCGGCGGGCGAACTCGGCCATACGGGCGTCCACGTCGACGCCCAGCACCGTGCAGCCGGCCGCTTGGAACTGCCGGGCCGCGATGCCGGTCCCGACGCCGACGTCGAGGACGTCGGGCCTGGGGGTCGCAGTGGCGATCGCGGCGGTGATCGCTTCCACCATGGCGTCGGGGTAGCGGGGTCGGGCCCGGTCGTAGCGTTCGGCGTCGGAGCCGAACGACTCCGCCATCTCGCGGGCGTGATGGGGCTCGCGTTGCGCATGAGGGGCTTGCTCGGATTCGTTAGTGGGCATGCGCCCACTATGAGTGGGCGGTTGCCCACTCGTCAACCGGGTACAGTCCCCCGGAGGCGAGAAGGAGGTGCGGTCCATGCCGACCGGGGTGGCCCTGCGCGATGCGCGCGAGCAGCTGTTCGGCGCCGCCGAGCGCGTACTGCTGCGGGACGGGCCCAGCGCGCTGACCAGCCGGGCGGTCACCACGGAGGCGGGCTGCGCCAAGGGGGTCCTGCACCGGCACTTCGCCGACTTCGACGCCTTCCTCGCCGAGCTCGTGCTCGACCGCATCGCCCGGCTCGACCACCAGGCCGCCGCCCTGCGCGAGTCCGCCGGGACCGGCTCCGTCGCCGACAACCTCACCCGTGCGCTGACGGAGCTGTTCGAGTCGGTCGCCGTGGCCGTCGTCGGCCTCGTCATCTCCCGCGACGACCTGCGCGCCCGGCTGCGCGAGACCAGGCCGACGACCGGGCTCCCGGTGCTGACCGAGGCGGCGGCCATGGTCGCCGGCTACCTCGCCGCCGAGCGCGACCTGGGGCGTATCGCGGCGGACGCGGACCTCGACACGCTCGCCCCGATGCTGATCGGGGCCGCACATCTGCTGTTCGCCGACCGGAAGGGCACCCCTCCCGAGGCCGACGCCGTCCGCAAGGTCGTGACCACGGTCATCGCCGGGGCCTGAATCGCCCAGGCCCTGAACCCCCGCCCGGCGGCTCTACGGCCCGACCACCGGCGTCCACTCCCGCACCCGTACCACCTCGACCCCCGCCACGCCGTAGTACGGATCCGCCTCCAGGATCCCGTCCAGGCGCTCCCGCTCCACGTCAAAGACGAGGAGCGCGCCCGTGTCGTCCGCCCACGGCCCGGCCGCCACCAGTTCGCCCGCCTCGCGCAGGGCGGCGAGGCGTTCGCGGTGGGCGGGGCGGGCGGCCAGGCGTTCGGGGGCGGGGGTGAAGGCGAGTTCTGCGACCAGCATGGGGCCGTCCCTTCTCGGTGTTGTTCGGTGTCCGGCGGAACGTATCGTCGGCGCGGGCGGGCGGGCTGTATCAGCTGATACACGGGGCCTGACGAGAGGTGAATGACGCGTCGTTCGACACTCCGCCCGCGCCTGTGCGACGATCCCGGCGACAGAATCCATGAGGTTCGTCGACGCCAGGTAGGTCGGTGGAGCGCGTCGGCGTGCTCGCTCGTCGCGAGCACGGCCCGGCTCCGCCCTGCGCGTTGTCAGGTCGTTCTCGGGACTGAGCCCGTCCCGAAAGGGCTATTCGTGACCACCGACCAGTTCGAAATGGCCGACGGCGACTACGTTCCCGATCCCGAACACGACACAGCGCTGCTGATCGCCGGTTTCTTCGATCACATCTCCGCCACGCTGCAAAAGCAGGCGCTTCCCGGCGAACTAGTCTCCGCGATGCGTGAGCGGCACGCGGAGCTGGAAGCGGCGAACGCGCATATGGTCGTCGACGAGGCCTCGCGCTACAACCTCCGTATCACCCTCGCGGTGGTCGCGGCGTACGAGAAGCTGCTCCCGCGGCTGGGCCGCGACGCCGCCACCCGCGCCGTACGGGACGCGCTGGTCGAACCGCTCGGCGAGGCGGTGTACGCGAGCACCCGGGCCATGCTGGACGGCGCGCCGGATCCGTTCCGGGCGATGGTGGACGTGTCGAAGGCCCGTGAGGAGTACGCCTTCGGCAAGACCTTCACCTTTCAGCGCCCCGCCGACGACGATCAGCGATATCTGCTGGACATTCACCGCTGCTTTTACCACGACGTGCTCACGGCGAATTCCGCCGCGGAGCTGACCCCCGTCATGTGCGCGTTCGACGGGAACTGGATCGAGGCGATCGACCCGGAAAGGCACGGGTTCCGCTTCGACCGTGCCACCACCATCGGCCTGGGCGGCGCCACCTGCCCATTCCATTTCACCCGCACCGCGCCCTGAGCGACGTCCCGGGTCGGTAGCTTTTGAGGGCCGATCCGCCCAAGTAAGTCAAGACTTACTTTCTCGGGAATTCAGCCGCATAGTGGTGCGGCTGAATTCCCGAGAGGAGCCATGTGTTGTCGCAGGTCACCGATACCGCCGCGCGGTGCCAGGTCGAGTTGGAGCAGACCCATGTGTCCGCCCTGTACGGACTGATCAGCGAGCGGATTGCCGAGGCGCGGACGCAGTTGGCCGATGTGCTGAAGGCATCGGCCGGGCGGAGCGACAGCGCGGGCGAGGTGTACGAGCGCGAGGTCGCCGCCGGGCGGCTGGCGAGGGAGGTGCGCAGGCTGGAAGGGGCCGAGGAGGGGCTGGTCTTCGGCCGGATCGACGGTGTGGACGGCATGGCCCTGCGCATCGGACGTCTCGGCCTGCACACGGACGAGGACGATCTGCCGCTGCTCGTGGACTGGCGCGCGGACGCGGCGCGCCCCTTCTACGAGGCGACCCCGATCCATCCGATGAGCCTGCGGCGCCGCCGTCATCTGCGGCTGGAGGGGCGTGCGGTGGCGGCGGTGAGCGATGAGCTGCTGGACGGCTCCGCCCCCACTGCCGACGACATCGTCGGCGACGGCCCGCTGGCGGAGGCGCTGCAGGCGCGGCGTACGGGACGGATGCGGGCGGCGGTCGCGACGCTGCAGGCGGAGCAGGACGACGTCGTCCGGTCCCCGCACCGGGGGGTGACGGTGGTGCAGGGCGGCCCCGGCACCGGCAAGACGGTGGTGGCGCTGCACCGGGCGGCCTATGTGCTGTACGCGTTTCCGCGCGCCGCCGAGCGCGGGGTCCTGGTGCTCGGTCCCAACACGCGGTTCCTGGACTACATCTCCCAGGTCCTGCCCTCGCTCGGGGAGAACGATGTCGTCCTGGCGACCTGCCAGGAGCTCGCAAGGGCAGGGGTCGTTCCGGAGGCCGTGGAGCCGATCGACACGGCCCGCCTGAAGGGCAGCACCGCGCTGGCCGACGCCCTGGCGGGCCTGGTCCGCGCCAGGCAGGCGCCGGGCGGTGACTTCGCCGTGCGCGTGGGACAGGAATGGATCCGCCTGGAGGACGGGGATGTCGCCAGGGCACGCGACGCGGCCGTGGCAGCCGACGTGGGACACAACCGGGCGCGCCAGGTGTTCAAGGAGCTGTTGGCCGACGCCGTCACACACGCGCTGGAACGTGGCACGGCCGAGACCCTGGAGCGCATCGACGCCGAGGTCGCGCAGAGCACCGGCCTCGACCTCGACCGGGCCGCGGCGGCCGACCTGCGCCGGCTCGGCCTCGACGACGGACCGGCCGAGGGGCCGGCCGATGAGTTCGACGCGCGGGCCGTCCGGGCGAACCTCCTGGACGACGCCCACTTCGACGGTGCCGTGGAAGCGCTGTGGCCACGGCTCGCGCCCGACGACCTCGTACGGGCCCTCCTGACGGATCCCGACGCACTCGCCGAGCATCTGCCGCGGCTGACCGATGAGGAACGGTCCCGGCTGCTGCGCACTCCGCACACCGAGGGCCAGCGGCGGACCGACGCCTGGACCGACGTGCCGAGCGACGCGCGGTCCGACGCGTGGACCGACGCGGATGTGCCGCTGTTGGACGAGGCGGCGAGCCTGCTCGACGGCCCGCCGGAGCGGACGTACGGACACGTCGTCGTCGACGAGGCGCAGGAGCTGACCGCCATGCAGTGGCGGATGGTCGTGCGCCGCTGCCCGGCCAGGTCGATGACCCTGGTGGGCGACTTCGCCCAAGCGGGCCCGGCGTCGACCGCACACGACTGGCAGCAGGCCCTGAACCCCCATGTCGGCTCGCGGTTCAACCTGCACACCCTGACCGTCAGTTACCGCACCACGCAGGAGATCCTGGCCACCACCCGGGATCTGCTCGCACGTATCGCCCCCGGTCAGACCCTGAGCCGCTCGATCCGCCGCGGCGAGGTGCCCCGTACCCGCACCGCGCCCCCGCACACGCTGGCCGCCACCGTCGAGCAGGAGCTCCGGGCCCAGGTCGCGGCGCACCCCGGTGAACTGCTCGGGGTGATCTGCGCGGACACCAGGCTGGACGAGCTGACGTCCGCGGGGATCGCGCGGCAGGCGCGGCTCGTACCGGTATCCGAGGCGCGCGGTCTGGAGTTCGACGAGGTCGTCGTCGTGGACCCGGAGGAGATCATCGCGGCACGCTCCGGTGGCGAGCGGGACCTGTACGTCGCGCTCACCCGGGCGACGAAGCGGCTCTGCACGATCGCCGTCCGGTCCGATCAGTGACGTCGAGGGAGGTGGCCATGGCCATGGCCGGGGACGAGCCCGAGCCGTTGACGTGGCGCGCGCTGGGCGCCGTGCCGCTGTTCGCGTCGCTGCCCGAGGCGCGGCTGCGGGAGCTGTGGGCCGCGTCCGTGCCGCGCGGCCACCCCGTCGGCAGCGTGCTCAGGTCGGCGGGCGCCCCGGCCGACCACCTCCTGGTGCTGCTGCGCGGCCGGGTCGCGGCGACGGGCACGACCGGCGGCGGACGCGTGGTCCGGTACGGGCAGTGGGACGGCCCGTGCGCGTTGGACAAGGTCGCGCTGCTCGACGGCCGGGGGCATACCGCCACGTTCACCGCCCTGACGTGCTGCGCGGTGCGCAGTGTGCGGCGCGACAGGTTCCTCGGGCTCGTCGACGACACGGCCGCCGTCCGGGCCCATGTGTTCGCCGTGCTCGCCCGCCAGGCACGCGCGCAGCAGCAACGGCTCACCGAAACCGCCACCCTCCCGGCCGAGGCCCGGCTGGCCGGCTGGCTACTGGCGCAGGCCGCCGCCTCGGCCCCGGGAGTTGTGTCCGTACGGATCCCGGGTACGCAACAGGAGCTGGCGGACACCCTCGGCGTGACGAGGGTGACCGTCAACCGGGCACTGGCCCGGCTCCGGCGCGACGGGCTGATCCGCGTCGAGCGGGGCTGCGTCCACCTGCTCGCCCCGGAGTCCCTGGCGCTGCGCGCGGGGGACGAGCACGGGAACGAGAACGGAGCTCAGGGCTTGTAGACCTTGCCGGCCTCGGGCTTCCCGGGGGCCATCAGCTGGGAGACGGTGACGACCGTGTAGCCGCGCTTCTTGAGCCCTTCGAGGATCCCGGGAACGGCGGGCACGGTGCCCTTGTAGATGTCGTGCAGCAGGATGATGCCGTCGCGGTCCACCTGGTCGAGCACCCGCTTGGTGATGAGCGCGGAGTCGGTCGTCTGGTAGTCCTTCGCGGTCACGCTCCACAACACCTGCGCGATGCCGAGCTCGCGGCAGATCTTGGTGACCCGGTCATCGGTGCGGCCCTGCGGCGGACGCATCAGGAGGGGCTGCTTGGAGCCGGTGATCTTGGCGACGGCGTCCTGGGTGCGGGTGATCTCGTCGCGCACCTCGTCGTCGTCGGACTTGGTCAGGATCTTGTGCGTCCAGGTGTGGTTGGCCAGTTCATGGCCCTCCGCCGCGATGCGGCGCACCATGTCGGGGTGCTTGAGGACATGGTTCTTGCCGAGCATGAAGAAGGTCGCGTGCGCGTTCTCCTTCTTCAGGATGTCCAGCAGGCGGGGCGTGTTCTCGCTGGGCCCGGCGTCGAAGGTGAGGGCGACGCACTTGGCCTTCGAACAGTCGACGGCCCCCGCCTTGACCTCCTTCCCGTCAGCCGAGGCGCGCTCGCGGGCGCTGCTCGGCGCGGTCGCGTCGTACGAGGCGCCGCCGCAGCCACTGAGGGCGAGCGCGAGGGAGGCGGCGGTCAGAAGCCCGGCTATCGGCTTGGCCTTGCGCTTCCGGTCCGTCGATATGCTTTTACGTCTATACACGCGGTGTAGATGTCACGACCAGCACAAAGGTTCGCACCGTGACCAAAAAGCGATCAGGCAGCTACCTCCGCGACATCACAGTGTCAGCGACCGGGCCAGCCGGAAGCCGAGGTCGTCGATGCGCAGGGTCGGATGGCTCTTGCGGCGGCACGACGCCCGGCACCCCCGAGGCGGGTCGTACGCGCCTCCGCCGCGGAAGACCCGGTACGGGCCGTAGACGCCGGGGTCGTAGAGATCCCAGCACCACTCCCATACGTTGCCGATCATGTCGTGGAGACCCCAGGCGTTCGGCGCCTTGGCCGCGACCTCGTGCACCCGGTCGCCGGAGTTCCCGCGATACCAGGCGATCTCGTCGAGTTCGCCATAGCGCACACCGGAGTCCCCGGCCCGGCACGCGTACTCCCACTCCGCCTCGGAGGGAAGCCGATAGCCGTCGGCCGTCCAGTCGCAGTCCACGTCCCGCGCGTCGGGGTCCTGCTCGTCCTGCTCGCTGCCCAGCGAGTAGCAGGGCGTGAGCCCGCTCGCCTCCGACAGCAGATTGCAGAACCGGATCGCGTCCCGCCAGGAGACCTCGGTCACCGGCGTCCGCGCCCCCGCCGCCCCGCCCGCGGGCGCCTCGCCCCGTACGGCGCCGTACAGCTCGCGGGTCACGGGGTACGGCGCCAGCCGGAAGGACGCGACCTTCACCTGCCAGTCGGTCCGCGTGCCCTCGTCCCGCAGGACGATCTCCCCGGCGGGGATCTCCACCATGTCTGTGCTCATGTTCATGGAGGCCGTGGCGGGAATCGAACCCACGTAACTCGCTTTGCAGGCGAGCCCCTCAACCACTCGGGCACACGGCCGATGTCGTGCTCTCGTGCCTTCGACGATAGGGACGGGGCAGGAGGGGCACAACGGCCCGGCGGGCGCTGCCATGCGACTGACATACGGCGTTCATGATGCGTGTTCGTGTTGGGCGTTCGTGTTGGGCCGGGGGCCGGGTTCAGGTGTGGGTCAGGAACTCCTCGACCACCGGGCGGAAGAGCTCCGGCTCGTCGACCCACGGGTAGTGCCCCACGCCGTGCAGCGGCCGCACCCGCCCGTGGGGAAAGGACTCCGCGACCAGCTCACCGGCGCGCATACCGGTCACCGCGTCCCGGTCCCCGGTCACCACCAGCACCGGGCACCGCACCTCCCGCAGCCGCACCAGCACCGCCCGCCGCGCCGCCTCGTCCACGCCCTGCCAGAAGCCCGCGCGCGGCACCGGGCCCAGTTGTTCGCCCTCGCTCGCGGCGTGTGCGCGCTGGGGTTCGTCCCAGCGGCCGTACGCCATGGGGGCGGCCTGGAGCAGCAGTTTGCGCACCTCGGCCAGGTCCGTGGTGTCGGGCAGCAGCTGGACCGCGGCCGAGGCGTCGGGCCACCATGGCTCGGTGGCGCGGGCCTCGAAGATCTCGCGGGCGTCCTGGGGGAGTTCGCCCTGCATCCGCGCGCCGGGGCAGACCAGGATCAGGTGCGTCAGCCGCTCGGGGTGGGCGGCGGCGTACGCCTGAGCCGTCGCGGCGCCCGCGTCGTGGGCGAGCAGCGCGAACCGTTCGAGTCCGAGGTGGCCGCGGAGCGCTTCGAGGTCTTCGGCGAGGCTGGGGAAGGCGTAGCCGCTCGGTTCGGCGGCCGGCGGGGAGTCGCCGGTGCCCCGGCTGTCGGGGATGACCAGGGTGCGCTCGGCGTCGAGCCCGCCGAGGTCGCCCAGATACGCGGCGTTCCGCCCCGGCCCGCCGGCCAGGCAGACGAGCGGCGGCCGGGCGGCGCCGCCGCCGGTACGGGACTCAAGGAGGCGGTAGGCGAGTTCGGCGCCGTCGTACGAGGTGTAGTGGGGCATGGGGCCAGCTTGCCTGATTACGGCGGGCATACGGCGCCCGTCACGCGGCGTCGGCCCGTCGCGTGGCTTACGCGGCGCCGGGCGCCGCCGCGTCGAGCGGATCGCGGCGGCGGGGCGTGAGTTCTACGGTGCGTAAGTCGCCTGGCTCTCGGCGGGATTGGCCGCTGCGCTGAGGGTTTCCGCGCTCAGGCCCGCCTCGTCGAGCACCGTCGCGGCCACCCCGCGGCCGATCCGGGCGAGCCCCAGGAGCAGATGGTCGCAGTCGATGTGAGCCGAGCCCGCCTCCTCCGACCGCTCCTCCGACCGCTCCTCCGCCAGTTCCTCCGCGAGGGCGATGGCCTTGCGGGAGTAGGGGGTCCAGGCGATTCGTTCGGCCGCCTGTGACGCTCCCATGCTCAGCCGGTCGCCGACGGCCCTGTGCAGGGTCTCGGGCGATGCGCCGGCGGCGCTCAGGAGGCGGGTGGCGCTGTTGTCCTCGGCGGTGAGGCCCCAGAGCAGGTGCTCGGTCCCGATGTAGTTGTTGCGGTGCTGCACCGCGGCCCGTTTGACGTGCGTCATGGCCTGGCGGAGTTCTTCGCTCATCGTCTCGGGGCCGTAGCGCTTATGGGGCGCGTGGAAGCGCTGCTGCACGGCCTGCCGGGTCACGCCGAGGGCCGTACCGATGTCCGTCCATGAGCAGCCGTGCATCCGGCAGTGCTCGACATAGTCCTCGACCAGGTCGTCGGCGAGGGCCTGCAGCCGGCCGGCCAGGTCGGCCGCGGTGGTCAGGAGGGCCAGCCAGTCGGGCTGCTCCTGTCCACCCGGGCGGTGGGCGGTGGCGCAGGTCCGGTCGACTTCCGCGATGAGGTCGTCAAGATCGGGAATCGTCATGAGGCAAGTACGCCTTGACAGTTTGGATTTGTCAAGGCGTACTTGCGTAGGCGGGTTTCGTGGGTGATCCAAAAGCGAGGGAGGGGAGATGTGCCCGAACCCCAAGTTGCGCTTATGATTCGAGGGTGTTCGACTCCCGGCACATCAAGACGTTCCACGAGGTGGTCCGCGTCGGCTCGTACTCCGCCGCGGCCCGCTCCCTCGGCTATACGCAACCGGCGATCACGCAGCAGATGAAGGCGCTGGAACGAGAGGTCGGCAGCCCGCTCTTCGTCCGCGTCGGCCGTGGCATGCGGCTCACCGAGGCAGGGGAGACCCTGGCCCGCCACGCGGACGTCATCCTCGACTCCATCTCCGCCGCCCGGCAGCAGCTCAACGCCATCACCCGGCTGCGCGCCGGCCACGTACGCCTCTGCGGCTTCCCCAGCGCCAACGCCACCCTCATCCCCGAGGCCATGGCCCGCCTCGCCGCCGCCCACCCGGGCGTACGGGTGGAACTGCTCGAAGGCGAGCCGCCCGAGTCGCTGGGCCGGGTGGTGCGCGGCGAATGCGACATCACGCTCGCCTTCACCTATCCCGGCCTGCGCGAGCAGGCCCCCGCCGAACTGGTCGAGATCCCCCTGCTCGAAGACCAGCTGACCGTGCTGCTGCCCACCGGCCACCCGCTGGCCCGGCGGCGGGCCGTCAAGCTCACGGAGCTGAGCGGGGAGCGCTGGATAGCGGGGTGTCTGCGCTGCCGCGCCAACTTTCTGCACGAGTGCGCGGAGCAGGGCTTCGCCCCCGATATCGCCTTTACGACGGACGACAACCTGGTCATCCAGAGCATGGTCGCGGCGGGGCTCGGCGTGGCGATGATGCCCGGGCTCGTCCTGTCCTTCCTCTGCCACCAGAAGGTCACCGGCCGCGCCCTGGAGCCCGCCTCGCGCCGCCATGTCTCGGCGTATGTGCTGCGGGAACATCTGCGGGTGCCGGCGACGGAGATGGTGCTGGAGGAGCTGAAGGCGGTGGCGGCGAACCGGGTCGGCTGCTGACCCATAAGCAGCTGTTGAGGTTCGCGAAGAAACCGTCGTTGGACGTGATGGTTCCGGCGGCAGGACCCTGCGGCCATGACCACTCCGACCGCCTCCGCGCCGCCTGTCCCCGCGTCGCCTGTCCCTGCGTCGCCTGCCTCCGCGCTGTCTGCCCCCGCGTCGTCCGCCTTGCGCCGGACCGCGCGTATCAGCACGTTCGTCGACGAGGTGCGCGAGGCCGTCGGGCGTGGCCTGGCACCGGACCTGACCGCCCAGCTGGTCGCCGACCGCCTCGCCCCCCACCTCGGCGCGCCCGACCTGCTCACGGCGGCCCAACGGCAGGGCGACGCCGCGAGCTACCGCCAGCACCTCCTGCACGCCGAACCCGACGGCAGCTTCTCCGTCGTCGCCCTCGTCTGGCTGCCCGGCCAGCGCACCGCCATCCACGACCACGTCTCGTGGTGCGTGGCCGGCGTCCACGAGGGCCAGGAACGCGAGCGCCGCTACGACCTCGTCCCCGACGGCACCACCTCCCGCCTGGTCGCGGTGGCGGAGGTGACCAACCCGCTCGGCTCGGTGGCCGGGTTCGCGCCGCCGGGAGATATCCACAGGGTGTGGAACGCGGGTGCGGGCATGGCGATCTCCATCCACGTCTACGGCGCGGATGTCGCCCGGCTGGGCAGCAGCGTCCGGCGCGTGTACGCCGTGCCGGAGAGTGAGGACCTGTGAGCGCGTGGCGCCGCACCGGAATGGCTGTTATGTCTGGCCGAGGCCGATGCGGGTGGGCCGGTCCATGGCGCTGACGGATGCGCGCGGCGGCTCGCCGGGTGCCGACGGCGTGCCGGACGTCGGCGGCTCGCCGGGCGTGCGCGGCGCGGCCGCGGGGCCCGGGGCGACTGTGTGTCCTGCGGCGGGCGGCGCGGCGCCTGAGTACCCCGCGCCCGGCACTCCGACGCGGCCGTCGGGCGCGCCCGACGCGGGCACGGGACCGCACGGCACAGCGTCCGCGCCTTGCGCACCCGAGGCCGTGGCGCCTCCGGCGTCCCGCCGCGCGGCGCGGATCCGCGTCCTCTTGCCCGGGTTGGGGCTCGGCGGGCTTGGCGTGGCGGGGGCCTGGGCGGTGCACCTGGCGGTGCCTGGCGTGCCGATGCTGACCGTTGCCGTCGTGCTGGGCATCCTCGCCGCGCATCTGCCGGGCACGCGCGGGGTCGTACGGGGCGGTGGCCGGGCCGGGCTGTCGTTCGCGGGGAAGCGGCTGATGCGCCTGGGCGTGGTGCTGCTCGGGCTCAAGCTCAGCCTGGACGATGTGCTGGGCCTCGGCTGGGCGAGCGTGGCGATGGTGTGCGGCGTGGTCGCGGCCACGTTCTTCGGCACGTGGTGGCTCGGCCGCCGGATGGGTCTGCGCGGCGACCAGCCGCTGCTGGTCGCCACCGGCTACGCGATCTGCGGCGCGTCCGCGATCGGCGCGGTCAGCGAGGTGTCGGACAGCGATGAGCGCGACGTCGCGACGTCCGTGGCCCTGGTGACGCTGTGCGGGACGCTCGCCATCGCCGTACTGCCGCTGCTCCAGCACCCGCTGGGGCTCAGCGACGCGCGGTTCGGCCGGTGGGTCGGGGCGAGCGTGCACGATGTGGGGCAGGTCGTGGCCGCCGCGCAGACGGCCGGGCCGTCGGCGCTGGGCGAGGCGGTGCTCGTTAAGCTGATGCGGGTGGCGCTGCTGGCGCCGCTCGTCGCGGCGGTCGCCATCTCCGTACGGGCCCGGCGGGCGCGGGGGGCCGAGCGGGCCCGGTCGGCCCAGCTCGGTCTCGGCGAGGAGGCCGGACGTACCGCCCCCGCGACCCGGCGGCCACCCCTCGTGCCGCTGTTCGTCCTCGGCTTCCTGGCGATGGTCGCCGTGCGCAGTACGGACCGGCTGCCGTCCGCCGCGCTCGACACCGCCGCGACCGCCCAGGAGCTGCTGCTCGCCGCCGCCCTCTTCGGCCTCGGCAGCGCGGTGCACCTGCCCTCGCTGGCCCGTACGGGCGGGCGCGTGGCGGCGCTCGGGCTGTGTGCGTGGGTGGTGGTCGCGGGCGTCGGCTACGGCGGGGTGCTGCTCACGACGTAACGTCGCCCGAAGGACGGTGTGGGGCCCGGCGGCCGCTCCGGGCCCCGTCGCCCCATGCGCCTTACGACGCGTATTACGACGCGTAGATCTCGGTCATCTCCGTGATCTTGCCGTTGCCGTCGACCGTGATTTCGTAGAAGTTCCGGCCCCAGCAGTCGCTGGCGTCCACCTTCGACTGCCCGCCGTCGTACTGCTTGCCTGTCGGGTCCGCACACGTCTTGATGTGCGCGATGCCGCCGTTCTGGGCGGTCAGGGCCCGCTGTGTGGAGTCCTTCTTGCTGATGATCGTCACCTTGGCGCCGCCCGAGGCGACGGAGTAGGTGTGCAGCGCCCCGACCGCCCGGTACGCCTTGCCCTGGTGCGAGCTCGTGGTGCACTGCCGCTTGGCGTTCTTGGCGATGATGTTGTTCATCGCGCCTTCGACGTTGTTGACCCAGATGACCTTGCGGCCGTTGGCGGTCGTCGAGCAGCCGCCGTTGCCGTTCCCGCCCCCGTTCTTGATCTTCTTGCCGTACTTCTTCTTGTTGGCCTTCTTCGCGGCGTGGCTTCTCGAGGAGTGCGACTTGCCGCTGCTGCCACCGCTGCAGGCGGTGAGGGTGAGCGCTGCGGTGACAAGCACGGCGGTGGCGAAAAATGGGCGGATGGCTGGGCGGATGGAAGGCACGATTCCCCCGTGGTGCGGGCCTGGTCGTCCACGACCAGGCATGGAGTGAGGCTGGGGCCGAACGTCGCAGACAAGGCGGTGTGGCGACCTGGCCGAAAGTCTATGGGTGTGAGCATGGCGAACCGATGTCGCTTACCGAATCCTGGGTGAGCGGTTTCCAATCTGTGACGCCGTTCGGACGCCGATCGTGGCTGGTTGCCGAGCCTAGGACCGAGGGCCGAGGCCATATCCGCCCCGCGCCAGGTGTGTCCCCCGGAAACGCCTCTTACGCTGGCGTGATGACCGCAATCGACCCGCGCGACACCGACGTCGCGGACAGTCCCGCCGCACCAGCCGAAGCCGAAGACACAGCCAACGCCGAACACGTAGCCGAAGCCGAAGACGGCGGCGGCTCCGTACTCGCGCGGCGCTACCGCGCCCTCACCCTCGGCATCGTGTCCGTCGTCTCCCTCATCGCCTTCGAGGCGAGCGCGGTCAACACGGCGATGCCGGTCGCGGCCCGCGCCCTCGACGGGGTCGAGCTGTACGCGTACGCCTTCTCCGCGTACTTCACCGCGAGCCTGTTCGCGATGGCGCTGTCGGGCGAGTGGTGCGACCGCCGGGGGCCGCTCGCGCCGCTGTTCGCCGGGATCGCGGCCTTCGGGGCCGGTCTTGTGGTCTCCGGCTCGGCGCAGGACATGTGGACGTTCGTGGGCGGGCGCGCGGTGCAGGGGATCGGCGGCGGGCTGGTGATCGTCGCGCTGTACGTACTGGTCGGCCGCGCCTATCCACAGCGGCTGCAACCCGCCGTGCTGGCCTCCTTCTCCGCCGCCTGGGTGCTGCCGGTGATCGTCGGACCGCTGGTCGCGGGGACGGTCACCGAACAGGCCGGATGGCGCTGGGTCTTCCTGTCCATCCCGGTGCTGATACTGCTGCCGCTCGCGGTGATGCTCCCCGCCCTGCGCAAGGTGGACCGGGGCGAGCCCTCCCCGGCCATGAACCGCCGCCGCATCCTCCTCGCACTCGCCGTCGCGTCCGGCGCGGGCCTGCTGCAGTACGCGGGCCAGGACCTGGCCTGGATCTCCCTGATCCCCGCCGCGGCGGGCCTCGCGCTGCTCGTCCCCTGCGTCCTGCGGCTGCTGCCCCCGGGCACCTTCCGGGCCGCCCGCGGCCTGCCGTCCGTGGTGCTGCTGCGCGGCGTCGCGGCGGGCTCCTTCCTCGGCGCGGAGAGCTTCGTACCGCTGATGCTCGTCACCGAGCGCGGCCTGTCGGCCACCGCGGCCGGGTTCTCGCTCACCGGCGGCGGACTGACCTGGGCGCTCGGCTCGTACACCCAGAGCCGCCCGCGCCTGGAGCCCTACCGCGAGCGGCTGATGGCGGCGGGCATGCTGCTGATGGCGCTGTCCATCGGCATGGTCCCGCTGGCGCTCGTCGACTCCGTACCGGCGTGGCTGGTCGCCGTGGCGTGGGTGATCGGCGGCTACGGGATGGGGCTGGTCATCTCCAGCGGCAGCGTGCTGCTCCTCAAGCTCTCCGGCCCCAAGGAGGCGGGCAGCAACTCCGCCTCCCTCCAGGTCTCCGACGCGCTCGGCAACATCACGCTGGTGGGGCTGAGCGGAGTGCTGTTCGTGGGCTTCGGCGGCGGCTCGGTGGCCGCGGGCCATGTGGGGGAGGGGGCCACGGCGGGGACGGGGACGGGGCACGCGGGGGCGTTCGCGGCGGTGTACGTGGCGATGGCGGCGGTGGCGCTGATGGGGGCGGTGCTGACGACGCGGCTGCGGCCCGTGGCGGAGAGGCTGTAGTACCGAGTCGCGGAGGGGCTGTCCCGGTTCGTGGGGCCAGTGTGAGCTGAATCCCACCTCCGGGTGGACCCGGGGCGTAGCCCCCAAGCGTGAAGGATGGCACCGGTAGGCTGACGCGGTCCTCGAACCCCCTCGCCGATCAGCCCGACGGAGACCGTGACTACTACCGCCTCCTCCACCACCAGCCATCACCTCTCGCCCGCCTTCCCCGGGCGGGCCCCTTGGGGTACCGCGAGCAAGCTGCGCGCCTGGCAGCAGGGCGCGATGGAGAAGTACGTACAGGAGCAGCCCCGCGACTTCCTCGCGGTCGCCACACCCGGCGCCGGCAAGACAACCTTCGCGCTGACGCTCGCCTCCTGGTTGCTGCACCACCACGTCGTGCAACAGGTGACGGTCGTCGCACCGACCGAGCATCTGAAGAAGCAGTGGGCGGAGGCCGCGGCCCGGATAGGCATCAAGCTGGACCCCGAGTACAGCGCCGGACCCCTCGGGCGGGATTACCACGGTGTCGCCGTCACCTACGCGGGCGTCGGCGTGCGGCCGATGCTGCACCGCAACCGCTGCGAGCAGCGCAAGACGCTGGTCATCCTCGACGAGATCCACCACGCCGGCGACTCCAAGTCCTGGGGCGAGGCATGCCTGGAGGCGTTCGAGCCGGCCACCCGCCGGCTCGCGCTGACCGGCACCCCCTTCAGGTCCGACACCAACCCCATCCCCTTCGTCGCCTACGAGGAGGGGAACGACGGCATCCGGCGCTCGGCGGCCGACTACACGTACGGATACGGCAGCGCCCTGAACGACGGCGTCGTCCGGCCGGTCATCTTCCTCTCCTACAGCGGCAACATGCGCTGGCGGACCAAGGCCGGCGACGAACTCGAAGCGCGGCTCGGCGAGCCGATGACCAAGGACGCCGTCTCGCAGGCATGGCGCACCGCGCTCGACCCGCGCGGCGACTGGATGCCGAACGTGCTGCGCGCCGCCGACCAGCGGCTCACCGAGGTCCGCAAGTCCATCCCGGACGCGGGCGCGCTCGTGATCGCGACCGACCAGGACTCGGCGCGCGCGTACGCCAAGCTGATCCGCGAGATCACCGGCAGCAAAGCCACCATCGTGCTGTCCGACGACTCCGGGGCCTCACAGCGCATCGAGGACTTCAGCCACTCCGAAGACCGCTGGATGGTCGCGGTCCGCATGGTGTCGGAAGGCGTGGACGTGCCGCGCCTGGCCGTCGGCGTCTACGCGACCACGATCTCCACCCCGCTGTTCTTCGCGCAGGCCGTCGGCCGTTTCGTACGGTCCCGGCGGCGCGGCGAGACCGCCTCCGTCTTCCTGCCCACCATCCCCATGCTGCTCGGCTTCGCGAACGAGATGGAGGTCGAACGGGACCACGTCCTCGACAAGCCCAAGAAGGAGGGCGAGGAGGAGGACCCGTACGCCGAGGAGGAGAAGCTTCTCCAAGAGGCCGAGAAGCAGCAGGACGAGGACACCGGCGAGCAGGACATGCTGCCCTTCGAGGCGCTGGAGTCGGACGCGGTCTTCGACCGGGTGCTCTACGACGGCGCCGAATTCGGCATGCAGGCGCACCCGGGCAGCGAGGAGGAACAGGACTACCTCGGCATCCCCGGGCTCCTGGAGCCCGACCAGGTGCAGCTGCTGCTCCAGCGGCGGCAGGCACGGCAGATCGCGCACAGCCGCAAGAAGCCGGACACCGAGGCTGACCTGCTGGAACTCCCGGCGGAGCGGCGGCCGGTGGTCACCCACAAGGAACTACTCGAGCTGCGTAAGGAGCTCAACTCCTTGGTGGGGGCGTACGTCCACCAGAGCGGCAAGCCGCACGGGGTGATCCACACCGAACTGCGCCGGGTGTGCGGCGGGCCGCCGAGCGCGGAGGCGACGGCGGGGCAGATCCGGGAGCGGATCAAGAAGGTGCGGGAGTGGGCGACGCGGATGCGGTGACGGCGTACGCCGTGGCGTCGCCCGTGCCGACGCTGTAGGCGCGCCGCCCGCGCCGACGCCGTACGCCGTGACTGCCCGGCCGCGCCGACGCCGTACGCCGTACGGGCGCCCACGGCGCTGTGCGCCGTGACGCCCGTACGCGGCGCCCACGGCGCTGTAAGTCCGCGGAAGGGCTTCCCCGTAAGCCCTTCCGCCTTGTATATGTGCCCGTCATGGAATCGGGGCGAAAGCCCATCATCCCGGCGTACATGCGACCCTCTACAGGGCAGCTCCGCTCGGATTCTGGACAAACTCTTTCGCTCAGCGGACCAGCTCGCTACCGTTCCGGCCAACGCACACGCCCCGTGGCAGCGCCGCCGCGGAGCGCAGCCGGTGCGTGCGACCACGACCGGCGGCCTCTGGCGCGCCGTCGTCGGGACCGGCGGCGCCCTCTGCCAAGAGCCGCCACTCATACGGAGGAGGGGGCGTCGTGACCGCGGAGACCTCCCAGACGCTCGACCGAGGACTGCGCGTCCTCAAACTGCTCGCCGACACCGATCACGGGCTGACCGTGACCGAGCTGTCCAACAAGCTCGGCGTCAACCGCACCGTGGTGTACCGCCTGCTGGCCACGCTCGAACAGCACTCCCTCGTACGCCGCGACATCGGCGGCCGTGCGCGGGTCGGGCTCGGCGTGCTGCAGCTCGGCCGCCAGGTCCATCCGCTGCTGCGCGAGGCGGCGCTGCCCGCGCTGCGCGCCCTCGCCGACGACATCGGCGCCACCGCGCACCTCACCCTGGTCGACGGCGCCGAGGCGCTGGCGGTCGCGGTCGTCGAACCGACCTGGACCGACTACCACGTCGCCTACCGGGCCGGCTTCCGCCACTCCCTGGACCGCGGCGCCGCGGGCCGCGCCATCCTGTCCGCCCGCTCGGGCCGGGGCGGCGACCCCGGCTACGTCCTCACCCACGGCGAACTGGAAGCGGGCGCGAGCGGCGCGGCCGCGCCCCTGGTCGGGGTGACCGGGATCGAGGGCAGCGTGGGGGTGGTGATGCTCTGCGACGCGGTGCCGGAACGGGTCGGTCCGCGCGTAGTGGACGCGGCCCGCGAGGTCGCGGACGCCCTGCGCTGACGGTCTGCGGCCACGGCGGTGGGGCCGGGGCGGCCAGCCGACGGGGCGACGCACCTCGCACCCCGGGAGTCAACTAGATTCACACCATGCCTGCCGTCTCCCCGCGTGCCCGGATCGTCGCGATCTGCTCCGCGCCCGTCATCGCCCTCCTCGCGGTTGCCGCCTTCGCGCCGCTGCCTTTTTCCGTGGCGGAGCCCGGGACGACCGTGAATGTGCTCGGTTCGGACCACGGTGGGCCGGTGATCAAGATCTCCGAGGCGAAGGCTCGTAAGACCACCGGGCAGCTGCGGATGACGACGATCGCGGCGACCGGGCCGGACGCCACGGTTCGGCTGAAGGACGTCATCAGCGGCTGGTTCGACACTGACCGCGCCGTGATGCCGCGCGACTCCGTCTACCCCGTCGGCAACTCGACCAAGGAGATCGAGGCGCACAACGCCAAGGAGATGCAGGAGTCCCAGGACGACGCCACCAAGGCCGCGCTCGGCTATCTCCATCTCTCCTCCAAGGACGTCAAGGTGCGGCTGCGTCTCGCGGACGTGGGCGGGCCGAGTGCGGGGCTGCTCTTCTCGCTCGGGATCGTGGACAAGCTCGACGGGGACGGACGCGGTGGCGATCTCACTGGCGGCCGTACGATCGCCGGGACCGGCACGATCACGGCGGGCGGCAAGGTCGGCGCGGTGGGCGGGGTGCCGCTCAAGACGCAGGCGGCCCGGCGGGACGGGGCGACGGTGTTCCTGGTTCCGAAGGCGGAGTGTTCGGACGCCAAGGCCGAACTCCCCAAAGGGCTGCGGCTGATCCCCGTCACCACACTCAAGGGCGCCGTGAACTCGCTGGTGGCGCTGGAGTCCGGCGGCCAGGTGCCGCACTGCTGACTCAACACCGCTGACTCAACACTGCTTGACTCGCTGCCGCAGAGCGGCTGTTGAGCCGCTGCCGCGCGGTCGACTGTCGTAGGGGCCTGTCATAGTCGGCAGCATGTCCACACCCCTTGATCCGCTTGTCTGGGTTCCGACCGTGGGCGGTCATGAACTGGCCCTGGACGGGACCACTCTCACCTGCCGTAACAGCAGCGGCCGGGTCCTGAAGTCGGTCCCGAAGGCCGTGCGTACGAGCCCGGCGGGCGAAAAGCTGACGGAGTTGCGTGACCGGCTGTTGCGGCATGAGGCGGAGTGCCGGGCGACCGTGGAGTCATGGCTGCTGGCCGGCGTGCCGATACCCGCCGCGCTCCTGGCCCGCGTGTGGCCGGACCCGGGCTGGCGGTCGTGTCTGCGGCATCTGGTGGTGGTCGTGGACGGGCAGGTCGGGCTGTTGGAGGAGGTGAGCGAGGAGGGCCGTACGTGTCTGAGGGGCCCGGACGGCACCCCGTACGCCCCTCCCGTGGGCGTGGGCGTGGGCGTGGGCGTGGGCCCGGTGACCGTGTCGCACCCCGCCCTGCTGCCCGATGTCGCGGCATGGCAGGGCGCGCTGGACGCGGCCCAAATAGCCCAGGGGATCACGCAGTTGGCCCGAGATGTCCACCACCGCCCGGCAGACGTCGACCCCGAGGCCACGAGCGTCGACGACTACGCGGGCGGGTACTTCGAGGAGCTGCGCCACGCCACGGCGCGCGCGGCCCAGCACGGCTTCGTCATGCGCGGCGGCTTCGCGGTGGTGCGGACCGTCGGCCGGGGCGCTCCCGTCCAGGCCCGCTATTGGCTGGGCACCGACGACCCCGGTCTGCCCGCCGATACCGGGCGCCTGACCTGGGTCGACGAGGCCGAGCGCCCCGTCCCGCTCGGCGAGGTCGGCCCGGTGGCCTGGTCCGAAGGGGTTCGTATGGCCGCGTTGATCTACGGGGGAAGGCAGACCCATGACCAGTGACCACAGCGACGGCCGCCGCGGGGACGGCGACCACGACCCCGGCACCCCGATCGCGCTCGACGTGGGCCTGGCGCCCGTCGGCACCCCGGACGGCGAGCCGATCACCGCCCGCCGCTACGACCACCCGCTGCTCGGCGACCGGCCCGTCGTCCGGCTGATGGGGGAGGCCGCCGCGCCCGGCGAGGACCGGTTGCTGGCCGCCGCCGGGTTCGGCGCCCCCGACGTCGGCCCGCCGGTGGCGGCCGGGCGCCGCCGCGAGCTCGGCTATCCGGCCTGGGCCCTGATCCACGACCCCGGCAACGCGGATGTCGCGCTGGCGGTGGCGCCCGAGATGGAGCGGGCCGAGCGGCTGGTCAAGGCCAAACCCGGGCCCGCGCTCGAGATGTACCAGCGCATCAGTGAGAAGCTTCCGCACGACCACCACCCGGCCTACTGGGAACAGGCCGGCCGGGCGATGATCGCGGCCGGACGGCACAAACAGGCCGCGATCATGTTCGGCAGGGCCCGTGCGGCGGACCGTCACGCCACGGCGGTCGACCCCGCCCGGCGCCGCGCGGTCTTCTTGGAGTTCGCCCTCGCCGGGGCGCTGTCGGTCAAGGACATCAAGGCGTACGTAACCGAACTGGCCCGGGGAGCCAACCCCGTCGACTCCTACGGCGAGCTGCGCGAGCTGGCCGTCCGCCGTACCCTCGGCGGCCTGCCGCCGTGGCCCGACATGCTGCCGCAGCTCGCCAAGCTGGCCAAGGCCGCCGGTCTGGACGTCGTGGCCGAGTTCCGGCTGCTGCTGGAGACCCTGGTGGACGCGCCGGCGCTGTGGCGGGCGGCGGACGGATTCTGGACAGCGCCCGCTCAGCGCATCCACCTGGCGTCCGCGATCGCCGGGTCCGCGACGCTGCGGAAGCGGCTGCTGTGGCAACTGACCGACCTGCCGCGCTCGGACCTGGACGCCTGGTGGATCGAGCTGCTGGAAGAGACGGGCGCCTTCGGCGAGTTGACCGCCGACGCCAGTGCCAACGCCGCTGACTGGCTGACCGCGATGCTGGCCCGATACCGGGGGGAGGGTCCGCGCGGCTGCCCCAAGGTGCCCGAAGAGCTGCTGCGGCTGCTCCCCGGGCTCGCGGAACGCATCCGTGACGCCGACGGCCCGCCCGTACGGTTCGTCGGCCCCGACCCCGTACGGTCCGGCAGCGGCTCGTCGGACCGGCACTGGATCGACGCAGCCGTCCCCGGCCGCTGCCTGGCCGTCGGCATCCCGGTCGCGGACCCCGATCCACACCAGATGCTGGCCCATTGGCAGGACGCCACCCGCGTCGGGCTCGAAACGCTGACCGCCGATGCCCGGTTCGCCGCCGCGCTCACCCGGACCATCCAGTACGAGACCCGGTACGACGGCTTCGGCGACCTATGGACGAGCGAACCGCTGCGGCCCCTCCTGCGCGACATCGTCGACGCCTGGCTGTGCGATGCCCGGTCCGGCGGTCTGCAGGGCGCCCTCGACGCGCTCACCGCCCTCGACCGCGGCATCGGGCTCGGCCGGCGGGCGGTGGCGGCGATGCCGGACCTGCGCGCTGGGATCAAGGACATCGACCTGGTGGCCCCGCTGACCCGGTCGCTGCGCGCGGGCATCCTCGACGAGCTGGGCTGGCAGGCCCTGGACGAGGCCGCCGCCGAGCTCAAGGGGCAGACGTATTGCCGGGCGAGCTGGCCGGTCCTGACGGCGCACGACCGGAGCCGTGCCATCGCGGTGGGGCCCGGCGGCCGGATCGCGGAGCACCGGTACCGGGCGCCGCGCGGAGCGAACCAATTCGACTACGACGTCCATGTGTTCTTCTCCGGCGGACACTTCCTGGTGTGCCACTGGGTCAACGGCAAGTCCACGATCCACTGGTCCGACGCTCCGGACGACCAGTTCGAAGTGACGTATCAGATGTGGCGCTCGCTCGACCACGAGCCCCCGCGCCGCGGTTACACCTTCCTGGCCCCGGACGGCCGGCGGTTCATGGGCCACCGCCCCCTCGCCCCGGGCGACCGGCGCGTCGGGCCGAACGGCCATATGTTCCACGACGGCCGGACCTTCTGGTGGCACACCGAGACCGGCTCCGAGCCCCGCGTACGGCGCATCGACCCGGCCGCCGACGAACTCGGCGAGCCGGGACTGCCGGACTTCTTCGACCCGTCCGTGGTGGGCGAGGACGAGCACTGGGTCATCGAGTCCTCGTCGCTGGCACCGCTGCCCGAGGGCGTCACCACATCGCCGCTGGGCACCGACGGCACCCTCGTGGGTCTGCGGGTCGCCAGGGACCGGACGACCGGGCGGTTCCGCTACCACCGCATCGACGGTGTCGAGGGGGCGATCGACCTGCCGCCCGGCTCGAAAGGCGCCTGGGGCCTGCTCGACATACCGGGGGCGGCGCACCGCCTGCTGCTCGACGGGGACGGCGAAGTCACCGCCCGCGACCCGGAAACCGGCGCCCCCCACTGGCGGGTGGAGCTGAAGAACCGCCGCTCGATGGCCCCTGGACCATCCCCGATGGCCGCGGGTACGTCGCGTATGCCACCGCCCGCCTTCTGGCACTTCCTCACCCCCCGGGACCCCGCCGGGTCACGGGCCCTGAGGGAGATCCCCGAGGACACGGTCCGCCGACTGCTCGCGGCCGCGGCCACCTCGGAGCGGGCGCTGACGGCCGCCGTCCAGTCGCTGCTGCCCGAGGTGGGCCACCCGCTGCTGCTCCGGGGAGTCGTCGGATTCGTCCAGGAGGCCGCCTGGGGGATCCGCACCCGGGACAAGATCCTGTCGCGGCTCAAGAAGGCGGGGACGGGCGCCTGACCGATGGGCGTCCGACCGGACGCTCACAGCCGGGCCGCCAGGCCCGGTTGTTGTCCCGGCCGGGGGCGCGGCGTCGCGAGGCGCAGGCCCACCTCGACCAGCGTCCAGCCCAGCCGGCTCCGCAGCCGACGCGGGGGGCGGGGTTGGCGGGCCGGGCGGGGCCGGTGCCGTGCGCGGGCGCGCAGGGCCTCGCGGTGCAGCCGCTCGGCCCGGATGCGGTGCAGCCGCAGATGGATGTCGTCGCCGTACATGGTCGTTCCCCCCAGGGATCGGTCAGTCCTCGTCGCGCGGGAAAGCGTGCAGATGGACGCGGTAGCGGGCCGAGCCCTCGACGTCCTGACCCACTTCCTTCTCGCGGTAGCCAGCGATCACCTCATGCACCTTGTCGCGCATCTCGGCGGCGAGTTCGGGGGTGAGGCGGGTGGTCCAGTCGCTGATGTCCCAGGCGCGGCGCCACTCCTCGGGCCACTCGCGCCAGCTGCCGAGCCAGGTGGACATTTCCTCGCCATGGCTGGTGGCGAGTTCGTACAGCATGGTGCTCATCGCACCGCGCACCGACGGGTCGGCGTCGCGCAGCAACTCGTCCACGCCCATGCGGATGCTGCGCTGCGCGCTCTTCCACCACCGCTCGCGTCCCCTGCCGCGCTCCGGGTCCTCAACGACGAAGCCGTACCTGGCCAGCTGCCGGAGGTGATAGCTGGTGGCCCCGCTCGATTCGCCGAGGCGGTCGGCGAGTTGAGAGGCGGTCGCCGGGCCGTACTCGCGCAGCGCGTCGAGCAGACGCATCCGCAAGGGGTGCGCGAGCCCGCGCAGGGAGCGGGCATCCAGCACTCGTACGTCGTCGGGCAGCGGCTTCTCGTTCTCGGCCATGGTCGGCAGCGTAAGCATGCAAAGACTCCGTTGCAAGGCTTCCTTTGCGTGAAAATTTTTGCAACGAAGTCTTTGGAAGTTCGAGTGCCCCCGGTCAGTCCTCCGCCGCCTGCTTGACCAGCGGGATGATCCTCAGCGGTACCGCGTTCTCCATCACGATCGTCGTCGACGCCCGCACGATCCCCTCGAACCCCACCACCCGGTCGATCACCCGCTGCAGATCCGCGTTGGAGCGGGCGACCAGGCGGCAGAGCATGTCGCCGTGGCCGGTGGTGGTGTGCAGTTCGAGCACTTCCGGGACGCTCGCCAGGTGGCTCCGTACATCCGGGCCCTGGCCCTGCTTGATCTCCAGGGTCGCGAACGCCGTGACCGGATAGCCGATGGCCGCCGGGTCCACCTCGGGCCCGAAGCCCCGGATCACGCCCTGGGCCTGTAGCCGGTCCAGCCGCGCCTGCGCCGTGCCGCGCGCGACGCCGAGCCGGCGGGACGCCTCCAGCACGCCGATCCGGGGCTCCTCGGCGAGCAGTGTGATCAGTCGGGCGTCGAGCCGGTCGATTGCCACGGCGGTCCTCCTGCTGAGGGCGAGAGTATGAGGGTGGTCACTGTGTACAGAATGCCCGGCAAGTCACCGGCATAGCTATACGGAGTGTCCATCGAATCATCGAACTGTTGCGCATCCTGAGTCATGGAGTCACGGTGAAGACATGACTGAGACCTTGGATCACACCCTGGCCGTGACGGGAGAAGGCGCGCGTCGGGCGGACCCCTTCCCGGTGAAGGGGATGGACGCGGTCGTCTTCGCCGTCGGCAATGCCAAGCAGGCCGCGCACTACTACTCCACCGCGTTCGGCATGCGGCTCGTCGCCTATGCCGGGCCCGAGAACGGCAGCCGGGAGACCGCGAGCTATGTCCTCGTCTCCGGCGGCGCCCGCTTCGTGTTCACCTCCGTCATCAAGCCCGCCACCGGATGGGGCACCTTCCTCGCCGAGCATGTCGCGGCCCATGGCGACGGCGTCATCGACCTGGCCATCGAGGTGCCGGACGCGCGCGCCGCGTACGAGTACGCCATCGCTCACGGCGCCTCCGGTATCGAGGAGCCGCACGAGGTCAAGGACGAGTACGGCACGGTGGTGCTCGCCTCCATCGCCACGTACGGCGACACCCGCCACACCCTCGTCGACCGCTCCGGCTACACCGGCCCCTACCTCCCCGGCTTCGCCCCCGCCGCCCCGCTGGTCGAGCCGCCCGCCCGCCGTAACTTCCAGGCCGTCGACCACTGCGTGGGCAATGTCGAACTGGGCCGGATGAACGAGTGGGTGACCTTCTACAACGACGTCATGGGCTTCACCAACATGAAGGAGTTCGTGGGCGACGACATCGCCACCGAGTACTCCGCGCTGATGTCCAAGGTCGTCGCGGACGGCACCCGCAAGGTGAAGTTCCCGCTCAACGAGCCCGCCGTCGGCAAGAAGAAGTCCCAGATCGACGAGTATCTGGAGTTCTACGGCGGCCCCGGCGTCCAGCACATCGCGCTCGCCACGAACGACATCGTCGCGACCGTACGGGCCATGCGCGCGGCCGGTGTCCAGTTCCTGGACACTCCCGAGTCGTACTACGACACGCTCGGCGAGTGGGTCGGCGAGACCCGGGTGCCCCTGGAGACGCTGCGGGAGCTGAAGATCCTCGCCGACCGCGACGAGGACGGCTATCTGCTGCAGATCTTCACCAAGCCGGTGCAGGACCGCCCGACGGTCTTCTTCGAGCTGATCGAGCGGCACGGCTCGATGGGCTTCGGGAAGGGCAACTTCAAGGCGCTGTTCGAGGCGATCGAGCGCGAGCAGGCCAGGCGCGGCAACCTCTGACCTTTGCCTGGCCGCGGACCGTGCCCCCTTTGTCCCCGGCCCCTTGCGCGAAAGTACGAACTAAAGCTGTTACGAACTTCGGACCGTCTACACTCGGCGCGTTGCTATCCAGTACAACGCCGCGTGGTGTATGGGGAGTTGTTGAGGTTCGAATGGCGCAAGATGTGCAAGATATGTACGCCAAAGGGCGGCTGACCAGGAACAAGTTCGCCCTCGGGGGAGGGAAGGCCGCCGCCTCGGGCGCGCTGGGAGTGCTCTCCGTCCCCGCGCCCGACACGGCCGAGGACGAGGCGCCGGCCGGCGAGGGCGGCGCGCGGGAACTGCCGGCTCTGACGGCCCCGACGGCCCTGACGGCTCAGGAACAGCCGTAGCTCCGGCGCCGGCCCAGCCGCCGGCTCCCGCACCACCCGCCGCCGTGGCGATCTTCCCTCCCGGACGGTCGGGTGCGAGTCTGGAGCCATGGCTGATCTGATGGAGATGCTGCGGGAGGGCCTCCCCTCCGAGGCCGTCCTGACCGACCCCGACGTCATGAGCTCGTACGCCAACGACATGGCGAGCTTCTGCGAGGCGGGCACCCCGGCCGTCGTCGTCCTCCCGCGCAGCGTCGAGCAGGTGCAGCACGTGATGCGCACCGCGACCGTCTTTCGTGTCCCGGTCGTGCCGCAGGGAGCTCGTACGGGCCTGTCGGGGGCCGCCAACGCCTCCGACGGCTGCATCGTCCTCTCCCTGGTCAAGATGGACCGGATCCTGGAGATCAACCCGGTCGACCGGATCGCGGTCGTCGAGCCGGGCGTGGTCAACGCCGTTCTGTCGCGCGCCGTCATGGAGCATGGCCTCTACTACCCGCCGGACCCCTCCAGCTGGGAGGAGTGCACCATCGGCGGCAACATCGGCACCGCCTCCGGCGGCCTGTGCTGTGTGAAGTACGGCGTCACCGCCGAATACGTACTGGGCCTCGACGTCGTCCTCGCCGACGGCCGGCTGCTGAGGACCGGCCGCCGCACCGCCAAGGGCGTCGCGGGCTATGACATGACCCGGCTGTTCGTCGGCTCCGAAGGCAGCCTCGGCATCGTCGTCCGCGCCGTGCTCGCCCTCAAGCCCGCCCCGCCCCAGCAACTGGTCCTCGGCGCCGAGTTCCCGTCCACCGCGGCCGCCAGCGACGCCATCTGCAAGATCATGGAGAGCGGGCACACCCCCTCGCTCCTCGAACTCATGGACCGCACCAGCGTCCACGCGGTCAACACGATGACGAACATGGGCCTGCCGGACTCCACCGAGGCCCTTCTCCTGGCCGGTTTCGACACCCCGGACCCCGCCGCCGACCTCGCCGCCATCGGCGAGCTGTGCACCGCCGCGGGCGCCACCGAGGTCGTCCCCGCCGAGACCGCCGCCGAGTCCGACCTGCTGCTCCAGGCCCGCCGGCAGACCCTCCCGGCCCTGGAGGCGGTCAAGGGCGTCACGATGATCGACGACGTCTGCGTTCCGCGCTCGCAGCTCGGCGCGATGATCGACGGGGTCGCCGCGATCGCCGAGAAGTACAGCCTGACCATCGGTGTCGTCGCCCACGCCGGCGACGGCAACACCCACCCGACCGTCTGCTTCGACCCCTCCGACCCGGACGAGACGCGGCGCGCGCGGGAGTCCTTCGACGAGATCATGGCCCTGGGCCTCGAGCTGGGCGGCACGATCACGGGCGAGCACGGGGTGGGGGTCCTCAAGCGCGAGTGGCTGGCGCGGGAACTCGGCCCGGTGGGGGTTGAGTTGCAGCGAGGCATCAAGCAGGTCTTCGACCCGCTGGGGCTGCTGAACCCGGGCAAGCTCTTCGTATAGCCGTTGCCTCCGGCGGCTATTTCCTCTGTCGGCCCTGGTACGCGTCCCACGCCAGCCAGTGGAGGAGCTGGTCCCTGACCTTCGCTTTGGCCGGCGACAGCGAATTGAAGTCCTTTTCGGCGATGTCGAGCCTGGCGAAGTCGTAGCGCGGCTTCTCTCCGGCCTTCAACTCCATGGCATGCGGAATAGCCGCGATCAGGCACATCCAGCTCTTCACTGGTGAGGGCTCCGGAAGATAAGGGATCACCACGAAGAGCTGCCCCGACTCCAGGTCGAGGCCCTTGCCTTTCCTGCTGAAGCCGCTCGTCCGCGCGGTCTCCACAAGCTCTCGCATGCGGGACGGCGATGCCGTCATGACGGCGGCGGGGACGGGCCAGCCGAACCACGACCCGACTCGCCTGGATCTCCTCAGCCAGTTCATCATGGGACAACCCATACCTCTGTATCGGGAGTGATTCCTGGAGAGTACGGGTCGTGCACGCGATCCAGGGCCTCGCCTATGCGGTGGTTGCCGTTGACCACTTCTCCGTTGTCCAGGACGACACTGCCGCCCAGCTCATCCGGGTTGTTGATCGATTCCAGCAGGCGCTCGTCGTCCATTCCGCGTATAGCCGCCAGCTTCTCCGGGTCTCCGCGGTCGGGCAGTCTGACGTCTTCCAGATCGCCGAGTCGCATGGGCACCCGTTTGGCCCTCATCGCCGCGTCGGCCGCTTCCGCGGCGCTGGGTTGGCGGCCGAAGACCTTGCTGAGGAATTTCCCGATTCCGGAACGAGTTTCGCCGTCGGGGTACGGCCCGAGCCCCAGCGGGTCGCTCCAGGTGTGGGGGTTGTGGACATAGGTGGCGGGGTTGGGGGCGGGGATCAGGCCGAGGGGGTCGGAGGTGAGGTAGCGGGCGGTGGTGGGGTCGTAGTAGCGGTGGTGGTTGTAGTGGAGGCCGGTTTCCGGGTCGTAGTACTGGCCGGGGAAGCGGAGCGGGGTGTACGTGGTGCTGGTGGCGGCCCAGGTGGTGGTGCCCCAGAGGGTGGTGCGGGCGTGCCAGGCGATCTCGCCGGACTCGTCGATGAGGTGGGTGGGGGTGCCGACGAGGTCGGTGACGATGGCGTAGAACCGCTGGTCGACCTCGCGTTGGGAGGTTGCGTCGGTGATCCGCTCGGTCTGCGCGATGGGGTGGCCGCCCCGGTGGTCCCAGGTCAGGGAGATGGGGTGGGGGAGGCCCGGTGTGCTGGTGGTCTGTTCGACGAGGGTCGAGCCGTCCCAGGTGAAGTCCACCTGCTCCATGACCGTTTCGCCGTCGGCGGCGAGGCGTTGTTTGGCGGTGCGGCGGCCGAGAGGGTCGTAGAGGTAGCGCCAGATGGTGCCGTCGGGGGTGGTGACGGTGGTCAGGCGGTCCTCTGGGTCCCAGGTGTAGTGCCAGGTGTCGGGTTTGCGGGAGAGGCGGGTCTTCTGGCGGAGGGTGAGGCGGCCCGCGTCGTCGTGTTCGTAGCGGATGTCTCCGGCGCGGGTGACGCGGGTGCCGGTGTAGGTCCGGTCTCCTGTCGCATCGGCTTCAGGGTGTCGCTCCGGCCAGGTGGCGTGGGTCTGGTTGCCCGCCTCGTCGTACGCGTAGCTCTCCGTCCAGTTCCGGGCCCGGACCGTGGTGACGCGGCCCGCCGCGTCGAGGTCGAAGGTGCGGGGGCCGGTGAGCCGGTCGTCGATGGCGGTGAGGTGGCCGTCGGCGCGGTAGCTGTAGACGCGGTGGTGGAGAGGGGCGGTGGCGGCGGCTGGGCCGGTGAGGGTCTGTTCGGTGAGTCGGCCGAGGGGGTCCCGGACGGTGGCGAGGGTGAGGTCCCCGCTGATCCGGCGGCTGGTCTCGCGGCCCGCAGCGTCGTGGTCGAAGCCGAGGGTGTGGCCGGAGGCGGTGAGGGTAGTGCGGTTGCCCGCCGCGTCGTAGGTGTAGGTGGTGGTGGCCCCGGTGGGGGTGATGCGGCGGACGCGGCGGCCCAGCGCGTCGTACGTGTGGGTGAGGACCCGGCCGTTCACTATCTCGGATTTGACGCGGCCCATGCGGTCGCGCTGGTAGACCACCTCGACGTCGGGCCCGGTGGCCGAGGCCAGGCGCCCGGCGGGGTCGTAGTCGTAGGCGGTGGTGCGGCCGTCGGCGGTCTTGCGGACCGTACGGCCGAGCGCGTCGCGTTCGAAGGCCACCGTCTGGCCGAGGGGGTTGGTGCGGGCCGTGAGGTGTCCCGCCGCGTCGTGGGCGTAGGTGTGGGTGCGGTGGTCGAAGTCGGTCTCGGCGACCAGGCGTCCGGCCGGGTCGTAGTCGTAACTCCAGGTCAGGCCCTGGGGGTTGGTGACCTGGGTCAGGCGCAGGGTGGCGTCGTGGGCGAACTCGTAGCGCACCCCGTCCGGGCCGGTCCGGGCGGTGAGCAGATCGAAGTGGGTGTACTCGTAGGTGGTCGTGCCGCCGCCCGGGTCGGTGTGGCTGGTGCAGTTGCCCTCGCCGTCGTACGTCCAGCGCTCCTGGGACCCGTCGGGGTGGGTGCGGGCGGTGAGTTTGCCCTCCACCGTCCACTCCAGGTGGGTGGTGTGGCCGAGCGGATCGGTGATGGTGGTGGGGCGGCCGAAGGCGTCGCGCTGGTAGCGGGTGGTGGCGCCGAGTGGGTCCGTGATCTCCACCGGGAGGCCCGCCGGGTCACACATCACGCGTGTGGTGTGACCTAGCGCGTCCGTGGTGGCGATCAAGTGGCCGTGGTCGTCGTAGGCGTAGCGGGTGGTGTGGCCGGCGGGGTCGGTGAGGCTGGTGCGGCGGCCTGCCTCGTCGTAGGTCTGCCGCCAGGTGGCGCCGTCCGCGCCGGTCAGGGTGAGGGGGAGGCCGAGCGCGTCGTAGGTGGCGGAGGCCGTGTGGCCGTCGGGGTGGGTGACGGTGGTGAGGTGTCCGGCCTCGTCGTAGGTGTGGGTGGTGGTGTGGCCGAGGGGGTCGGTGTGGGTCAGGGGGCGGTGGTGGCGGTCGTAGGTGGTGCGGGTGGTGTGGCCCAGGGGGTCGGTCTGGGCGATGACCTGGCAGGCGTCGTCGATGACGTAGCGGGTGGTGTGGCCGTCGGGGGTGGTGACGGTGGTGATGCGGTGGCCGGTGGCGGGGTCGGCGTCGTGGTAGTCGATGCGGATCGATATGTGGCCCGCCTCGCCGCCCTCCGCGATACAGCGGTCGCGGTTGTCGTAGACGTAGTCGTAGCGGCGGTCGTTGGTGTCGGTCCAGGAGATGACCCGGCGTTCGTCGTCGTACGCGAACCGCAGGGGCAGACCGGAGGAGTTGATGACCTCGGTGAGGTTGCCGTCGGTGTAGCCGTAGCGGATCAGCTCCTGATCCGAACCGTCCTCGGCCGCGCCCGCCAGGTGGAGGGCGGTGATCCGGCCGTCTGCGGTGGTCAGCTTCAGGTGATAGCCGGCCGAGTGGACGACATCGGTGGGCGCTCCCTCGCTGTCGTGGTCGAAGGTGATGAAATGGCCGCTTCGGTCCATGACCTGCGCCAGCCTTGCGACCCCGTCGCCCCCGCCCTCCGGGCCGGTGAAGTGGCGGGTGTGCCCGGCGTCGGGGTCGGTGAGGGTGAAGTCGCCCTGCGCGTCCCGCTCCAGCGGCCAGCGCGGACCCGCCTCGGGGAGGGTCGGCAGGCCGGGGGCGGGGTGCGGATAGGACAGCAGCAGCCCGTCCTCGCTGATGAACACGACACCCTCGGCGTCGATCTCCAGCCGCTGGTCGGCCGTGCTCGACCATGACGGACCGAACCAGCCCCCCGCCGCATAGCCCGACTCCACCCGGCGGCGGAAGATCAGGGGCAGCTCGCCGGGCAGGGTCACATCCGTCTGGGGCAGGAACATCTTCCCGGTCGCCAGGTCCACCGGGTCCGTGCCCTTGCACGGCCTCCCGGCATCCTTGCGCGCGAACGGATGCGACCCCTCCTTGCGCAGCGCCGCACGCGCCGCATCCTCCCCACCCCGCGCATACCGGGCCGCCGCCATACCCTCACGCGCCGCACCCATGCCCGCCCGCGCCGCGCCGAGTCCCTTGGTGCCGATCAGCTCGGGCACCAGCCGGCCCAGGCCCTCCGACGGGTCCTTGGCGAAGGCGTCGAGCATGGTCTTGCCCGCCCCGACAGGATCGTTGGCCATCGTCACCAGCCCGGCCGCGGTGCTGTTCAGGTTGGTCACGTACTCGGCGGGGTGGGTGATGTTGTACGGGTCCAGCGGATTGAGCCCACGGGCGAAATTGACCAGCCCCGCCGTCCCTTTCACCACACCACCGAGGAAATGCGACGCGTCCAGCTGCAGACCCTCCAGCCCATCGGCGACCTGCTCGCTGTACGACGGCTTGGGCGGGGCGGCGTCCCGGGCCTGCGCCACCGCCTTGACCGCCGTCTCCTCCGCCCGGTCCCGCTGCCGCCGCGCCTCGTCCAGCTTCTCCTGCGCGGCCTGCGCCTTGCCCGGGCCCGGGTCGGCGAAATCCCCCGGCTTCTTCGGCTTCGCCCCCGGCTCCTTCCCGTCCTTCACCGCGGCGTTGTACGTGTCCACTGCCGTGTTGTACGCGTCGACCTTTCCGTTGTAGGCCGAACGCGCCTCCTCCGACGCCTTCTTCGCCGCCTTGTACGCGTCGATGGCCTCTTGCGCCTGGCCCTGCGCCCACTCCACGGTCCCCGCGAAGCCCTCCAGCGCCAGCGCGGCCTTCTCACACGCGTCCGCGGCCTTGAACCACTTCGCCGGCTCGTCCGCCACCGTCTTCCCGAACGCGTCCGCGCTCCGGCCCTTCAGCCGGGACGGATCCACTCCCTTCAGCCCACGCCCCACCTGGTCGAACGCCTTCTGGAAGTCCCGCAGATGTGTGGCCGTGGACCGGATCTTCCCGGCGCTGCCGAAGACCAGCTTCTTCGGGTCCTCGGTCTCGTCCAGCTGGAACTCGGCGACATCGGCGCCCAGGGCGTTCGCCGCCGAACGGGACTTGTCACGGACCCAGTCCGCCCCGCCCTCCCAGCCGACCTTGTCCAAACCCTCCGCGGACTTGTTGCCCAGCCACTCCACACCGTCCCCGACGGCCTCAGTGCCCGACTCAACCGCGTCATCGAGCCAATCGGGGGTCAGATCCCACCCCATCAACGGCACCCCCCGGATGTTTCGGACACCTGGAAGGGCCATCTATACCGAGATTCGGCCACACACTCCAGCAACGTCATGACGCCCCCGCCTCCCCGTCAACAACCGAGCGCTACCCGACAGTATTCACAGAAGGGGAGGTAACCGCCATCTTGAGGTGTTGCTAACCGAAGGTGGCCGCTTTAACTCGTTCGCTCCGCAAACCCGGCGGATCTACCATGCATCGGATGACGAACCTGGCCGAGATCATTCGCCCCTTCCGCATCGACATCCCGCAAGCCGAGCTGGACGATCTGCACGCACGGCTCGACCGCACCCGATGGCCCGATGAACTGCCGGGCGTGGGGTGGGCGTACGGCATTCCGCGCGACTATCTGCGGGAGCTCGTACGGCACTGGCGCCACACATACGACTGGCGGGCCGCCGAGGCCCGGCTGAACCAGTGGCCGCAGTTCACCACGACGATCGACGGGGCGAACATCCACTTCGCGCATATCCGCTCACCCGAGCCGGACGCGACCCCGCTGGTCATGACGCACGGTTGGCCGGGCTCCATCGTCGAATTCGCGCAGGTCGCCGGCCCGCTCACCGACCCACGTGCCCACGGCGGCGACCCCGCCGACGCGTTCCACCTCGTCCTGCCGAGCATCCCGGGGTTCGGCCTCTCGGGACCGACGCGGGAGACCGGCTGGGAGTACCACCGGGTCGGCGCCGCGTTCGCCGAGCTCATGGAGCGCCTCGGCTACCGGCGATACGGCGCCCAGGGCGGCGACTGGGGCTCCGCCATCTCCCGCGAGCTCGGCCGCATCAACCCCGACCGGATCATCGGCGTCCACCTCAACCACATCCCCGGCTCCTCCGCCACCGAGGAACCCGACCCCGCCCTCCTGGCCACCCTGCCCCCGGCCGAACGCGCCCGCACCCTCGCCTCCTGGGAGCTGAACCAGCAGTGGGCCCGCGACCGCCAGGGCTACGCCGACATCCAGTCCACCCGCCCCCAGACCCTGGCCTACGGGCTCACCGACTCACCGGTCGGCCAACTGGCCTGGATCGCCGAGAAGTTCAAGGAGTGGACCGACTCCCGCGACCGTCCCGAGGGCGCGGTCGACCGAGACCAGCTCCTCACCAACGTCATGCTCTACTGGCTGACCGGCACGGCCGGCTCCGCCGGCCGCATCTACTACGAACGCGCCCACTCCGCCTGGGGCGCGGCCCCCGAACCCTCCACCGCCCCGACCGCCCTCGCCGTCTTCCCCCGCGAGAACTTCATCGCGCTGCGGCATATCGCGGAGCGGACGAACAACATCGTGCGGTGGACGGAGTACGAGCGGGGCGGGCATTTCCCGGCCATGGAACAGCCGGATCTGCTGGTCGCGGACATCCGGGCGTTCTTCCGCGGCCTCGGGAGATGAGCGGAGCGGGGCCTCATGGTACGGCGCGGGTGGCTGAATCTGCCGCACCGTGACGTTCGGTACGAGGGTGACGCCGAGCCCGGAGGCCCGAGGCGGCCGCGCGCGTGGCCCCCCACATCGAGTACGAGGTCGTCCGGGACAGCCGCACCATGGTCCTCTGGCGTATCGACCCCGACGGCCTCACCACCGCGCTACGCGCCTTCGCCCCCGGTGTGCCGCTGCGCTTCCACCAGGAGTACTGGAAGGGGAGTTCGGGCGGGATCGACCTTGACGTGCTCCCGTGACCGGCAAGTTCACTTCGCTTCGCTGACCGGACGCCGTGGGTCGTCGATATCGACGGTTATTTCGACGGCTGAGGTCGAGACGAAGGACGCGATCTTGCCGTGTAGCCGAATCTCTTGGAACGGGTTCGATTCGGTGAGGAAGACAGCCCACATAAGTGAACGGTCGGGAGTCAAACGCGCTATGAATCCTTCCGAGCCGTAGGAACCCTCACCGCCCCAGAGGAAACCGCCATGAGCCAGCTCCACGGATTTGAGTCCATCGACCTCGGACGTCCAATCCGGTTCGCTTGTGATTACCTGATGCAGATCGAAGGCCCCAAGAAGCCTGAAGCCGTTCGGCGTGCCCGGTGAGAGGGCCGCGTCGTACGAATTTCCGTCCGTGAGATGGAGCGCATCCCGGATCGGGAGCCGGAAATCTCCCCATAGGAGTTGGATGTCAGTCATGTGCGTTTTTCGCTGCTGGGCTCGACATACTGGTCGATGATCCTCCTGCCGCGGTGGGTGTGGCATGTGCGCACGGGATGTCTCAACGCCACGGAGTCGGGTACTCGGCGGGCTTACGACCGACGGAAAACCGGTTCGGCTCGTTCGGATCGGCCGCTGACCTGCCCATATGCCACTCCGATCGCTGGAGAGAACCATGAGTGACCTCCCCGACGACAGCACCGTCCACGCCACCCAGCACGCCCTCGGCGAACTCGCGGCCAACCGGGCGGACGATACGGCGCTGGACACCCTCGCCAGTAGCGAGGTGCTGCTTCCCGCTCCCGAGGGCGTGGAGGATACGGACCCGCAGGCCGTGACGCTCCCCGTGCTCGAACAGGACGACGGTGCCCAGCTGGTGCCGGTCTTCACCACCCCGGACCGTATGCACCAGGCCCTGCCGCAGATCCACCGCTACCACCGGGTGCCGCTGGGCGCACTTGCCCAGGGCTGGCCCTCCGATGAGCTCTCGCTGGCCATCGACGCGGGCGCGCCCGAAGAGGTGACCCTCACCGGGGGCGGCGTACGCACCCTCCTCACGCGTCCCGGCCGCTGAGGCCGCTGAGCCCCGGGCGAGGGCGATGTGCACGGCCATCGCCGCCGCACTGGCCCTGCTGCTGTCCTCGGTGTCGGCTGTGGAGTCCGGGGCGTGTATGGCCACTACACCCGCACAGGTGATCGCTCCACCGCGGACGCAGGTGGATGGTTCCGCTACGGGGATTTCTTCGCCCGAGTGGAAGTCTTCGCCCGAGTGGAAGGCTGTCTTCCCGAATCGGGTCGCGAGCTTCAACGTGTGCAATCCGTGCCGCGTTTCCAACCCGCACTACCACGTTGACCAGATCGTGGACCAGATCGTCAAGTACAGGCCCCAAGTCATCGCACTGGAGGAGATCTGCGTCGGTGAGACACAACGCGTTATCAGTGAGCTGAGGGCAAAGGGCTACCGGTACTACGCCGCACACGGAAACACGATGAACACCCGGTGGAACTGCTACGAGTTCGGTTCCGCCTACGGGAACGCGATTCTGTCCGCCGCGCCGCTCACCAACAAGGTGAACCGCCATTACTCACAGGGCGGGAGTGAGCCCCGCGGATACGTGGCCGCCGATACGACTGTCTCGGGCAGGAAGGTGCGGGTCTTCGCGACCCACCTTGCCGCTCAGGCCGGGCGGGCCAATGTGCGTAAAGTGCAGGTCGGGGAACTCATCGCAGCCGTCCGGGCCTATCCGGACGTCATTGTGCTCGGGGACTTCAACACCGAGCCGAACGCCCGTGAACTGTCTCCCATGTGGTCGAAATTCCATGACGCCGACCCTGCCTGCGGTCCGACCCATTACCTTTTCCCCTGCAAGATGACAGAAGACTCCACCAGGCCCGGGGGAAAGAAGTACGACTACATCTTCCTGCGCAATGGCGGTGCCTTCAGTTCCTCCGGCGTCGGCGTCCACGAGAACTTCTCCGATCACAAACTCATCCACGCCGACCTGGCCACCAACTGACCGCTGGGTGAGTGCGGGGTTCCGGGTGCCCGACCACGAGATCGTTCAGAGGTCGGTCACCAGCAGCCGGTATCCGACGTCGATGGTGTCGAGCGCGAGCAGTTCGGCGTGGCGGGTGTGCCAGCGGCCGGTCGTCAGATCGTCCGCAAGCCGGGCCAGACCGGGTGCGATGGTGTCCTCGCCGGTCTGGGCGAGCAGGGAGATCCCCGCGCGCACCTGCGGGTCGAGATAGGCCTCGGGGCGGCGCCAGTATGCGGCACCGAATCCGTCCACGCAGTCGTGGGGGACCGGCACCGGCTCCTGGCGCGCCCCGCCGAGCAGGCCGATCAGTTGGTCGGTCGGGGTGGCACGGGTGTCGTCGAACGCGGCCGCCTCCGGGAGGTAGTCCCGGACGAGCCAGAACCGCTCACGGAAGACCTGCTGGTCCCACGTCAGGATGACGATGCGGCGGCGGGCGACCCTGCGCAGTTCGTCGATCCCGGCTGCCAGGTCGGTCCAGTGGTGGACGGTCAGCAGGGCCAACGCGGCATCGGCTGCGTCGTCACACAGCGGCAACCGTTCCGCGACGGCCTGCACGGCGGGCGCGGATCCCGGCGGACGCTGGGCGATCATGACCTGGCTGGGCTCGACCGCGAGGGCCGTCTGCGGCGGTTCATAGGAGCCGGTGCCCGCTCCGACGTTGATCACGTCGGTGACGTTCCCGAGCGCCGCGTGGATCTGCGCGGCGATCCGCGGATCCGGCTGTCGGGTGCGGGCGTACGTCGTGCCGAGTGTGTCATAAGTGGCCATGCTGGTCAGTATGCGAAGCGGGCACCGTCGTTGTCCTGCACATATCTACCGTACGTGGCGGCCGTAGTGCTGGGCCAGTGCGTGGAACGCTTCCTTCGGTTCCCAGTGCCAGTGGGGCGTCGGGTCCTCGAAGGTCTTCCAGATCGGCTTGACGATGCCGTAGCTCGCCAGGTCGAGGTCGTAGCGCGGGTTGGTCCGATGCGGGGCATCGGGGGTGACGAACTGGTACACCAGGGCCGCGTAGAGGTTCATTGACTCGAAGACATTGAGCAGATCGGTGAGGTACGCGGCCTGGGTCCGCTCGCTGCGGGCCAGATCGCCGACGATCTCCGGGGGGTCCTTGTCGTAGTCCACGACGTTCCAGCCCATGCCGCCCTGCTCCGGGGCGCCCTTGAAGGTGCAGGTGCCGAACTCGGAGATGACGACCGGCTTGCCCCAGCGCAGGAAGGGGGTGAGCTCGCGGACGTAGTCGGCCTTGTTCGGGAAGTACGAGTAGTAGTTGACGCTGACCATGTCGAACAGGTCCCAGTCGACCTCCTCGTCCTGCGCCGCGCCATACGTCATCCGGCCCTTGAAGACGGACCTGCCGACCTTCGCGGCCCGCGCGGTGAACTCGCGCAGCCTACGCACCATCTTCTCGGGGTCGAAGTTTCCGCTCAGCATGTTCTTCACGCGCTCAAGAGCGTTGTCACCCGGCACGATGCCCGGCACGAACAACACGAATTCGGCGCCCACGCTCAGGTGGACCCGCGTGCCCTGGCGCCGCAGTTGCTCGGCATGCCTGCCCGTCTCCGCCAAGTGGTCGAGGATGTCCTGGTGGGAGACATCCGCCAGACGCGGCTGGAGCCAGACGTGCAACCCCTGCTCCGCCGCCTCCGAGGATGTGGCCTTGAGCCGGTCGAGGCCATCGCCGAAGACCGACACCGAGCCGGCGTGCAGATCGTTCTTGATGACCTGGATGTCCTTGCGCATCCGCGTGGCGCTCCAACTCGTCGCCGGCGTCTCGCCGTCGATGACCTCGTACGACACGCCCCGATAGGTCAGGCCGCCCGGGCCGCCGCGACTTCGCTCCCCGGCCCGGCCCGGTGTCAGCGGCGCACCCGACGCACCCGACGCCGCAACGGTCGCAGCTGCCCCAACGGCTCCCAGGGCCCCCGCCCCTGCCAGAAAACGCGCCCGGCTGATTCCCCTGCCCCGCATGGTGGTTCCCCCTGGTGTCCTGGCCCGCGCTCTGCGACCCACCACCAGTTTCGGGAATAACGGCGCACCCCGTCGTCAGCCGATGGTCTGCGCCTGATTGACTTTAGTTGTACGGGGCCTGCACCTTTGGGATCGGCCTTCGTGACGATGGTCGGCCTTCGTGGCTATGGTCGGCCTTCGTGGCGACCATAGCCACGAAGACTGACCACACCACCTACTAGCCCTTCAGCGACGCGATGTCGATCACGAACCGGTACCGCACATCGCTGCTCACGACCCGGTCGTAAGCCTCGTTGATCTGGTCGGCCGGGATCACCTCGATCTCCGCGCCGAAGCCGTGCTCCGCGCAGAAGTCCAGCATCTCCTGCGTCTGCCGGATGCCGCCGATCTTCGAGCCCGCCATCGACTTACGGCCCATGATCAGCGAGAACTGGTTGAACGAGCTCGGGAACTCCGGGCCGCCCACGTGCACCATCGTGCCGTCGCGCTTGAGCAGCGAGAGGTACGCGTCCAGCGGGAGGTTCGCCGAGACCGTGTTGATGATGAGGTCGAAGGAGCCGGCCAGCTCGGCGAACGTCGACTCGTCGCTGGTCGCGTAGAAGTGGTCGGCGCCCAGCCGCAGCCCGTCGTCCTTCTTGCGGAGGGACTGGGACAGGACGGTGACCTCCGCGCCCATGGCGTGGGCGATCTTGACGCCCATGTGGCCGAGGCCGCCGAGGCCGACGATGGCGACCTTCTTGCCGGGGCCCGCGTTCCAGTGGTCCAGCGGGGAGTAGAGGGTGATGCCGGCGCACAGCAGCGGGGCGGCGACGTCGAGGGACAGGCCGTCGGGGATGCGCAGCGCGTAGTTCTCGTCGACGACGACGTGCGTGCTGTAGCCGCCGTAGGTGGGGGAGCCGTCGTACTGCCTGCCGTTGTACGTCGACACCTCGCCCTTGAGGCAGAACTGCTCCTCGCCCGCCAGGCAGTTCTCGCATTCGCGGCAGGAGTCGACGAAGCAGCCGACGCCGACCCGGTCGCCGACGGCGTACTTGGTGACGCCGGAGCCGACCTCGGTGACGATGCCCGCGATCTCATGGCCGGGGACCATCGGGAACAGGGCGCTGCCCCACTCCTCGCGGGCCTGGTGGATATCGGAGTGGCAGATGCCGGCGTACGCGATCTCGATCAGGATGTCGTGCTCGCCGACCGGGCGGCGCTCAATGGTGGTGCGCTCGAGCGGGGCCTTGGGGGCAGGGGCAGCGTACGCGGTGACGCTGGTGGTCATATCAGTGATCTCCGTGAACGGGGTTTCGGGGTATGGAGGGGGGACGGGAGGAGGGAGAGGGGGAAGAGGGAGAAGAGGACGAGGCGCGGTCGGGGGGCGCGGTCGCGGTCCAGTTCGCGAGTAGCTGCAGTGCCGCCTCGGAGGGGGATCCGGACTCGACCGTGTAAATGCACATCGCCTGATCGTCATCGCCGGGGAAGGTCACGTTCTCGTAGGCGAGCGTCATGTCCCCGACCACCGGGTGGTGGTAGAGCTTGACGCCGTGCGACTTCTCCCGCACGTTGTGATCGGCCCACCACGTACGGAACTCCGGGCTCTTGATCGTCAGCTCGCCGACGAGCTCGGTGAGGACCGGGTCATCGGCCTGGCGGCCCGCCTGGAGCCGCAGGGTGGCCACCATCTCCGACGCGTACTTGTCCCACTCGCGGTACAGCTCGCGGGCCGCCGGGTCGAGGAACATGAAGCGGGTCAGGTTCCGCTCGCGGTACGGCAGCGCATCGAAGTCGATGATCAGCGCGCGGGCCAGCCGGTTGGAGGCCAGCACATCGCCCCCGCGCCCGAGCACGAAGGCGGGCGAGACCCCCTCCAGCATCTGCAGCACGCGGTACACCCCGGGCCGCACCCGCTGGGGGCGGAGCGGCCGGCGGCGCTGGGTGCGGCGCGGCCGTGGCCTGGCCAGCTCGAAGAGGTACGCACGTTCGGTGTCGTTCAGATGCAGGGCGCGCGCGACGGCGTCCAGCACCGCCTCCGAGACATTCAGATGGCGGCCCTGTTCCAGCCGGGTGTAGTAGTCGGTGCTGACCCCGGCCAGATGTGCCAGCTCCTCGCGGCGCAGCCCCGGCACCCGGCGGGGGCCGGAGGTGGTTGCGTTCACGCCCGCGTCCTCAGGGCGCAGCCGGGCCCTGCGGGTCCGCAGGAACTCGCTGAGCTCGGTGTTGCGGTCCATGGATTCCAGTATTCGTGGCCGGAAAGGCTCGCGGCCGTGTCAACGTAGGTCTGCTGGACCTAGGCGGGCCGGACCCAGCCAGAGGCCCGCGGGTGTACGGCGGCGTCGCGCTCGCACGGGAGAGTGGTGCCCACCCAGGATGGGTACGGGCCTCGGGCCGGTCTGATAGACCTTGACAGCGCGCTCCGTGTTGCACTGCGGCTCTTGTACGGCAGACTGCTTGTCGCCCCCCACCGCGACGCACCGCACAGGCGCGGCGCAGCACAGCACGGCCGAGCAGATACGGGACATCGGAGATCATGAGCGCCCCTACCTCAGGATCCGCGGACGGCACCTCCTTTCCTGGTTTTTATCCTGATCCGTCCATCCCCGGCTACATCCGTTACTGGAACGGCGCCGCCTGGGTGCCCGGCACCAGTCGGCCCGCGCCGATCGAGGGCGAGGCCATGCCCGCGCCGCCGCCCGGGGTGACCCATACGCAGGTCACGGCCCCGGTGCCGGACGAGACCGGCCCCATGTATCTCGACGAGGCACCTGCTGCCGGTCCTGCTGCCGGTTCTGCCGGCCCTGTCGGAGACAGCGGCGGACGGGCGCTGCCGGAGCTGCGTCCGCGCGGTGAGATGGACGTACGGAGCGGGCCGGGGCCCGAGCCCGTGCCGCCTGCCCAGGGTGTGGGCGGCGCGGCTCCGGCCGGCATGGACTGGAACGATCCGCAGCGGCTGCACGGCACCCGGCCGGAGCCCGCGTCGGCCTGGCAGGCGGACGCGGCCCGGCAGTCCGGTTTCGGCGGGGAGCAGGACCGCCGCGTCTCCTGGGGCTCGAACCCGGCGGAGCCGGGAGCGGGGGCCGGAGGCCCGGCTTCCGGTGGGCCGGCCAGGCCCGGGGTGCCGGATCCGCGCCGGGCCGTCAGTGGTCCTGGTGGTTCTGGTGGTACCGGTGGCTCCGGCGGTCCCGCGGGCGCGCAGGCTCTGCCGCCCGCGCGGCGCGCTCCGGAGCTGCCCCCGGCGGAGCCGGGCCCCGGCGCGGGCGCGAGCGGTGATACGGATGCGCCCGGCGGCGGGCGTACGACAGGCGGGGACGGCACGATCTCCATCCGCGCGATCCGGCCCGGCCAGACCGGATCGGGGGCGGGCAGCGGCGCGCCCACGCGGGACGACGGCACGATGACGATGCGCGCCCTCGGGCGCGGTGCGCCGAAGCAGAGCGGCGGTACGGCGGCGCCCGGGCAGCAGCAGGGACAGCAGGGACAGCAGGGACAGCCGGGACAGCAGGGACAGCCTGGCTGGTCCGGGCAGGCCGGTGGGCAGCCCGGCGGGGCCGCTCCCGTGCAGGGCGCGGGTGCGCTGCCCCCGCAAGGCGGCGTTGTGCTTCCGGGCGGCGGTCCGGCCGCGCCCGGCCACGGCGTTCCCGCGCAGGGCCCGGTCGGGCTGCCCGACGGTGGTCCTGCCACACCCGGAGCCCGGCCCCAGCCTCAGCCCCAACCCCAACCCCAGCCCCAACCCCAGCCCCAACCCCAGCCTCAACCCCAATCCCAGCCCGGCTGGCAGCAGCAGGTGCGGCAGCTCGCCCAGCAGCCCGCGCCCGGTGCCGTCCCAGGCGCGGGCCCGGGCGGGGGCCCGGGCGCCCCCGGCGGTGCGCCTGAAGGCGTCATTCCGTGGAAGCCTCCCGTCGACAACCCCTTCCTTCAGGCCGCCCAGGCCCAGGGCCGGCCCGCCTCCCTCGGCCGTCGCCTCGTGGCCCGGCTCATCGACTCCGCCGTACTCCTCGGGGCCGTCGGCGCCGCCGCGTATCCCCTGTGGTCCAAGGCGAGCGAGCACTTCGACGAGAAGGTGGAGCGCGCCAAGCTGACCGGCGAGACCGTCACCGTCTACTGGCTGGATGGCACGACGGGCGCCTACCTCGGAGTGGTGCTCGGCCTGCTGCTCGTCGTCGGGCTGGTCTACGAGGCGTTCCCGACCGCGAAGTGGGGCGCCACGCTGGGCAAGAAGCTGTGCGGGGTGCGGGTCCTGGACATCGAGGGGCACGACACCCCTTCCTTCGGTGCCGCGCTGCGCCGCTGGTTGGTGTACTCGGTGCTCTGGCTGCTGGTGATCGGGGTCCTCAATGTGCTGTGGTGCCTGTTCGACCGGCCCTGGCGGCAGTGCTGGCACGACAAGGCGGCGCGCACCTTCGTGGCTGGTCGCGGCTGAGCCGCAGGGGCGTGGCTGAGCTGTACGCCGGTGCCGGGGCGGTGAGGCGGTAGGGGCTGTACGGGGCGCTGACTCGTACGGTCCATCCCGCTCGCCCGAACGGAGCGCGCCGGATGCGGCGGCTCCGGCTCCGGGTTCGACTCGGGCCATGAGCACCGACCAGCCGACCCCGGGGCCTGACGAACCCCGGCCCGACCAACCCCGGCCCGACCAACCCCGGCCCGACCAACCCCGGTCCGAGGAGCCCCCGTCCGAGGGGACCAGGCCCGAGGAACCCCGGCCAGGCGAGCCAGGGCCGGGCGAGCCGCGGGCCGAGGAGCAGCCGGAGGGCGACGCGTTCTCCAAGCAGCAGCCGCCTCCCTCCTTCGGCTCGCCGTACGGAGGCGAGTACGGCGGCGAGTACGGCGCCCCCGACCCGCTCGCGGGCATGCCCCCGCTTGCGAACCGCGGCCGCCGCCTCGTCGCCCGGATCATCGACGCGCTGATCGTGGGCATCCCGGTGGGTCTGGTGATGGCGGTGCTCGTGGGCGACTACGACCCGGTGAACAACAACGACGAGGCGACCGCCATAACGATCGTCTACGCCCTGGTGTACTTCCTCTACGAAGGGCTGATGCTGACCAAGTACGGCCAGACGGTGGGCAAGAAGGTGATGAAGATCCGCGTCGCCCTGCTGGAGAACGGGGAGATCCCGGCCGGTCAGCCGGGCTGGCTGCGCGCCGGTACGTATGCCCTGCCCGAGATCGTGCCGTGCTGTGGCTTCATCTTCTGGCTGATCAATGTGTTGTGGTGCACCTGGGACCAGCCGTACCACCAGTGTCTGCACGACAAGGTCGCCAAGACGGTCGTGGTCGCCGTGCCTTCATGATCCGCTGCCCCGAAATCGCAGCCCCCGAGCTACCTGCCGCCCGCGCGCTGCTGGTGTAATCGGGGCATGAGCCCCGACCAGCTGTCGTATCCGCAGCACCACCCCCCTGTGGGCATGCCGCCGCCCGCCACCCCCGGCCAGCGCTTCGTCGCCCGGCTGGTCGACACCCTGATCCTCGGGTTCATCTGGACCGTGGCGCTCGCCTCGACCGGCGCGCTCAAGTACGCCTACGACCACCCCGGCGAGCAGGACATGGGCAAGGTGACCCTGTCGCTGGTGATCACCATGGCCGTCTACTTCGTCTACGAGGGCGTGATGCTGGCCCGCAGCGGCCAGACGCTCGGCAAGAAGGCGCTGCGCATCCGCGTGGCGATGCTGTCCGACGGCGATGTGCCGGGCCGCCAGGGCTGGCTGCGGGCCGTGGTGTACGTACTGCCCGGGATGCTGATCCCGCTGCTGGTGGGCACCCTGTTCTGGCTGCTCAACGTCCTGTGGTGCACCTGGGACCAGCCGCTGCGCCAGTGTCTGCACGACAAGGCGGCGAAAACCGTAGTGGTGGCGGCCTAGCAGTACCGCCCAGCGCGCGGCGGCGTCAGCCGTGGAGCGAGTGCTGGCTGACCCGCGGCTCCACCGGCTCGGCGTGGGCGTGGGCCGGGGTGGCGGCGGGAGTGGCGGGGGCGGGGGTCCGCGGCGCGCGGACCAGGACGGTCCGCCGGTTCGTACGCGCCGCCGCCGAACGGCCCGCGCGCGGGGTGCCGGGCATCGGCACCGTGACGGCGACGAGGAGCCCGAGCGCCAGCCCGGCCACGGCTATCACCGCGACTCCCAGGCCCGATCGCGTCTGGGTCAGCAGCAGCATGGCGAAGGTCGAGAAGACGACGGTGGCCGAACCGTAGGCGAACTGTGCAGGAGTCGGACGCGGCATGGCTGGATCCGTCCTCAAGGCATCGACTATGCGGGGGGCATGAGTCACAGGGGTGTGCACCGGCAAAATGACTCTACGGTGCTGAATGCCCGACGGGAAACGCAAGTAAGCGTGACCTGACCCACGGGGCCGTTGCATTGGGGGCGCAGGGGCGCACATGGCCCCGCGCCGTCCCAACTGGTGAGATTCGCACGCCCGTTGGTGTCCGGAATCCGGTAAAGGTGGGTCGCGAAACGTACTTGTCCCCTGTATCCAAGTCAAGGTCTGTTTTTTCTCCTGCCTCTCCGGTCAAATGTCCCGCACTGGTGTCACTGGGGAGGACTGGAGAAGCGTGAGCAGTCAACGGAGGGCCGCGAGAACGGCCGCCATCGCCACCGTGGTCGCCGCGCTCGGCGCGGCGGGGCTGTCGACAGGCATAGCCCAGGCGGACAATGGGTCATCTACGCGCGTTGAGCGACGCGACCCCGCGCCCGCGAAGACCGACGTCGAACACGACCTGGCCGGGCCTTACAGCAAGCAGCAGGAGGCGCAGCGGCAAGAGGCGCTGCAACAGGTCATATCCGGGGACGCGAAGGCGGATCGGCGGGGCGCGTCCTCGGTGGTGAAACTCGGCAAGGGCAAGTACGTCGAATTGGCCCGGGAGAAGACCGACAAGATCTTCACCATCCTGGTCGAGTTCGGCGACAAGGTCGACGACACCACCATGTACGACCCCGACGGCGCGGACGGCCCCGAGCCGCCGGTCAAGAAGTACGGCGGCGCGCCGGGCCCGGCGCACAACACGATCGCCGAGCCGGACCGCGCGAACGACAACAGCACGGCCTGGCAGAAGGACTACAACCGCCAGCACTTCCAGGACCTCTACTTCTCCGCTGACAAGGGGAAGGAGTCGCTGAAGAAGTACTACGAGAAGCAGTCCTCGGGCCGCTACTCGGTGGACGGCGAGGTCTCCGACTGGGTCAAGGTCGACTGGAACGAGGCCCGTTACGGCTCCAACTACTGCGGCGACACCAACTGCGCCAACGCCTGGGACCTGATCCGCGACGGCGTCAACCAGTGGGCCAAGGACCAGAAGGCGGCCGGCCGCACCGACGCCGAGATCAAGGCGGACCTGGCCAAGTACGACCAGTGGGACCGCTACGACTACGACGGCGACGGCAACTTCAACGAGCCCGACGGCTATATCGACCACTTCCAGATCGTCCACGCCGGTGAGGACGAGTCGGCGGGCGGCGGCGCGCAGGGCACGGACGCGATCTGGGCCCACCGCTGGTACGCGTACGGCACCGACGCGGGCCGTACCGGCCCCGGCGACAACAAGTCCGGCGGTGCGCAGATCGGCGACACCGGCATCTGGGTCGGCGACTACACCATGCAGCCGGAGAACGGCGGACTCGGCGTCTTCGCCCATGAGTACGGCCATGACCTGGGCCTGCCGGACGAGTACGACACCACCGGCAAGGGCGAATCGTCCGTGGCCTTCTGGTCGCTGATGTCCTCCGGCTCCTGGCTGGGCACCGGCAAGGACGCGATCGGCGATCTGCCCGGCGATATGAGCGCCTGGGACAAGCTGCAGCTCGGCTGGCTGAACTACGACACGGCGAAGGCCGCCACGAAGTCCCGGCACACCCTCGGGCCGGCCGAGTACAACACCAAGAACCCGCAGGCGCTGGTGGTCGAGCTGCCCGACAAGGCCAAGACCACCAAGATCACGCAGCCCGCAGAAGGCTCCAAGCAGTGGTGGAGCGGCATGGGTGACGATCTCAAGAACACCCTGACCCGGTCCGTGGACCTGACCGGCAAGTCCAAGGCGAGCCTGGACCTTCAGGGTTGGTGGGACATCGAGGAGAACTTCGACTACCTCTACGCCGAGGTGTCCACGGACGGCGGCGCCAACTGGACGCCGGTGGACGGCACCGCGGACGGCAAGGCCATCCCGCGCGACGCCGGCGACAAGCCCGCGCTGACCGGGACCTCGGGCGCGTACAAGAAGCTCTCCTTCCCGCTCGACGCCTACGCGGGCAAGAAGATCGACCTGCGCTTCCGCTACCAGACGGACGGCGGTGTCGCCCAGGCGGGCTTCGCGGCCGACGCGATCACCCTGACGGCTGACGGCGCGCCGGTGCTGACCGACGGCGCCGAGGGTGACGACAACGGCTGGACCACGAACGGCTTCTCGCGCATCGGGGCGTCCTTCACCAAGGACTACCCGCAGTACTACATCGCGGAGAACCGCCAGTACGTGTCGTACGACAAGACCCTCAAGGTCGGCCCGTACAACTTCGGCTGGGCGGGCAGTCGGCCCGACTGGGTCGAGCACTTCCCGTACCAGAACGGTCTGCTGATCTGGCTGTGGGACACCTCGGAGCCGGACAACAACGTCGGCGTCCACCCCGGCTCCGGCCAGATCCTGCCGATCGACGCGCACGCCACCGCGCACACCTGGGCGGACGGCACGCTGATGCGCAACCGCATCCAGGCGTACGACTCGCCCTTCAGCTGGTACCCGACGGACGGCTTCACGCTCCACAAGAACGGGGCCGCCGCGAAGGTCCCGGCAAAGCGGGGCGCACCGGTCTTCGACGACCGTAAGGGGACTTACTGGTACGAGTCGAATCCGACGGGTGGAGTGAAGGTTGCTGACAACAACACCAAGATCAGCATCCTGAAGGAGCTTCCCGGCGCCTCCACGCTGACCGTCCAGGTCTCTCCGTCCGCTTCCTAGATCAATAGATCTGCCGTCGTCGCAGGTCAGAGCGGCATCGGCCGTCGCCCCCTAGCGGGCGGCGGCCGTTCGCGTTTAGATGCCCCTAGACCTTTCTTGCTGACACGACGTCTCACGGGGGACATGAACAGATGGCCGACGGAGGATTCACCAAGCTGCCGGGAGGCAGCGTGGTCGTGGCACTGACCCTGCCGCGACCACTGGGCGAGGGCGGCGTACGGGTGCTGGTGCACGCCGCGAACCGGCAGCGCGCCCTGACCAGGCTGCGCAACCTCGGACTGCGGGCGGTGTACCTGCGGGGGAACAGCGCGCCGCCGACACCGGACGAGGTCACGGCGGTGCTGCACCATCCGGACGGGCTGGTGTGGCGCACGGCGCCGTACGGGGTCGGGGAGCTGTGGCACCCCATCGCGGCACTGCTGCGACCGCCCGCGACGGCGTAGCCCGGCTGTCGCCCGATATGGCGCGGACCCGATGTAGCGCGGATCAGACGACCGGCTTGCCGGAGAGCTCCACGCCCGCCGCGCGAAGCTCCTCCAGGGCCCGCTCCGTGGTCGCCTCGGCGACCCCGGCGGTCAGATCCAGCAGGACGTGCGTCGCGAACCCCTCGCGGCGCGCGTCCAGGGCCGTGGCCCGGACGCAGTGGTCGGTGGCGATGCCGACCACGTCCACCTCGGTCACCCCGCGCTCGCGCAGCCACCGCGCCAGCGGCATCCCGTTCTCGTTGGCCCCCTCGAAACCGCTGTACGCCGCCTCGTACGCGCCCTTGTCGAAGACCGCGTCGATGGCGCCGGAGGCGACGGCGGGGGCGAAGTTCGGGTGGAAGCCGCTGCCCTCGGTGCCCGCCACGCAGTGCGGCGGCCAGGTGCGCTCGTAATCCGGGTGGTCCGAGAAGTGGTCCCCGGGGTCGATGTGGTGGTCCCGGGTGGCGACGACATGGCGGTAACCGGGCGTCGCCTCCCCGATCAGATCGGTGATGGCGGCGGCGACATCCGCGCCGCCCTGGACCGCGAGGCTGCCGCCCTCGCAGAAGTCGTTCTGGACGTCGACGACGATCAGTGCCCGGTGCATGGCGTGCGCCTTCCGGCTGGGATCTGTGTGCTGGTGATCTACTGACTGTGGCGGATGTCACCGAGGGTAGACACTCGGCCAGGTTTGCGGGAGTGGGCCGGGGCCGGACGCCGGACTGGCGGGATCGCGCTCCGGCACGATACGGCGGCCGGGCGCGAGGCCGGGCGCACGCGCCGCATCGGCCGGTGCGCACGCCGTCTCGGCGCGCCGCGTTGCGCCCTGATGTGCGCCCTAACCGTGCGCCGTACTCATGCGTCGTGCGCGGCATCACGCCCCGTCGGCAGCGGTCCCACCGGCGGCCGTGCCGCGTACGGCCCTCGCACGTACGGCCACTCTACGTAGCGCCGCTCCGGACATGGCTGCCCCGCGGGCGGCTGCCCCACGCATGGCCGCACGGGGCCCGGGGGTCCCGGGCCCCGGTCTTGGGCTCACCGCATCGAGTACTCCGTCGGGATGACCGGCTCGCCGCGCGAGAGCTGCGTCGCCGACAACGGCAGCCCGGCCCGCGCCGTCACATGCCGCTCGCGTGCCGCGTCCAGCGGCTCGCGGGCCACGACCTCGCCGCCGCGCACCAGCTGGACCAGCAGCTGCCGGTCGTCGAGGCCCGGCGGGACCGTACCGCTGCCGACCACCTCGGCCTCGGCCACGCCGTCCTCGTCCAGCCGCCGGGCGGCCCACTTGCGGCCGCCGACCGAGATCTTGGACCCCATGGACTTCTTCGCCACGGGGCGCAGCGGCGCCTCCGGGGCGTCGGAGTCGGCCCTGGCGACCAGTTTGTAGACCATCGCACAAGTCGGGTGACCGCTGCCGGTGACCAGCTGGGTGCCGACCCCGTACGCGTCCACGGGCGCGGCCGCGAGCGAGGCGATGGCGTATTCGTCGAGGTCGCTGGTGACCACGATCTTGGTGTTCTTCGCGCCGAGCTCGTCGAGCTGGTGGCGCACCCGGTGGGCGAGCAGCAGCAGGTCCCCGGAGTCGATCCGTACCGAGCCCAGCTCGGTGCCCGCGACCTCGACGGCGGTGCGCACCGCCGAGGCGACGTCGAAGGTGTCGACCAGGAGGGTGGTGGCGCTGCCGAGGGAGTCGACCTGCGCGGTGAAGGCGTCGCGCTCGGTGTCGTGCAGCAGGGTGAAGGCGTGCGCGCTGGTGCCCACGGTGGGGATGTTGTAGCGGAACCCGGCGGCCAGGTCGGAGGTGGAGGAGAAGCCTCCGACGTACGCGGCGCGGGCCGAGGCGACAGCGGACAGCTCGTGGGTGCGGCGGGCGCCCATCTCGATCAGCGGCCGGCCGCCGGCGGCGACGGACATCCGGGAGGCCGCGGCGGCGACCGCGGAGTCGTGGTTGAGGATGGAGAGGATCACCGTCTCCAGCAGGACGGCCTCGCCGAAGCTGCCTTCGACGCGCATGATCGGCGAGCCGGGGAAGTAGACCTCGCCCTCCGGGTAGCCCCAGATGTCGCCGCGGAAGCGGTAGTCGGCGAGCCATGCCAGCGTGGGCTCGTCGACGATGTGCTGGTCGGCGAGGAAGTCCAGGACGCCGCTGTCGAAGCGGAAGTTCTCCACGGCGTCCAGCACCCGGCCGGTGCCCGCGACGACACCGTACCGCCGCCCCTCGGGGAGGCGGCGGGTGAAGACCTCGAAGACCGAGCGTCGGTCGGCGGTGCCGGCGTGCAGGGCGGCCTGCAGCATGGTCAGTTCGTACCGGTCGGTGAACAGCGCTGTCGAGGGCACGTCCACCGGCAGTCCGAGTTGAGCGGTGTTCATAGACGATGATGCTACCCCCGATACTCGTCAAAGTGACGATTTCTGGGTGCCGGTTTATGCGACGCGCCATGCCGGGTGGCAGCATGGGGGTTGTGAGTGCGACACCGGTGGAGATCGAACGTCCCCAGTCCAGCGAGGCGCCCTCGGCGGTTCCCGAGCCCGATGTTCCCTGGGTCACCGTCGTGCACAACGACCCGGTCAATCTCATGAGCTATGTCACGTATGTCTTCCAGACGTACTTCGGCTATTCAAAGGACAAGGCGCACCGACTGATGCTGGACGTCCACCACAAGGGTCGCGCGGTCGTCTCGAGTGGCAGCCGCGAGGAGATGGAGCGCGACGTGCAGGCGATGCACGGGTACGGACTGTGGGCGACCCTCACGCAGGACCGCTGATGGCGGGGCACTTCGAGCCGCTGCCCGGCGGCGGGGCCATGGTGGCCCTGGATGACGTGGAGATCTCCATCCTGCGCAGCCTGGCGGTTCAGCTGCTCGAGCTGATCGGTCCCGGTGCGGAGCCGGTGGAGGGGCACGACCCGCTGGACGCGCTTTTCGCCGAGGGGCCCACCAAGCCGCCCGCGGACCCGGCGCTGGCCCGGCTCTTCCCGGACGCGTACGGCGGCCCCGGCCAGAAGCTGGGGGCCGACGAGGAGGCCACGGCGCAGGCCGCCTCGGCCGAGTTCCGCCGCTACACGGAGAACGACCTTCGGGCCCGTAAGCGCGAGGACGCGCTCGCGGTGGTGCGCGGGCTGGACGCCATCGCGGGATCGAGAGCGGGAGCGGAAGCCGGCGCGGAGCGCGAGTCCGAGGCTGAAGGTGTGGAGGCCGGGACGGGGGTCCTGGAGCTGTCGCCCGAGCAGTCCCGGCAGTGGCTCGGCGCGCTGAACGACCTGCGGCTGGCCATCGGCACCCGGCTGGAGGTCACCGACGAGGACGACGGCGGCGAGCTGCTGCGGCTGCCGGACTCGGATCCGCGTAAGCCCATGGTGATGGCGTACTTCTGGCTCGGCGGACTCCAGGAGACCCTCGTCGAAACCCTGATGCCCTGATCACTGAGTGTTCGTTTAGAGGATGCTCAAGTCCGGATAACGATCGTGTCACCTCGGCCGAGGTTTTTGCCGGTTGAGGTGGCTTTTGTCTGCTTCTTCCTGTGGTGTGCCGCACATCTACCCGTGTTGATCTGCGTTGCGGCCGTGGTAAATCTTCACGATCGCCAGCCCCCCCACTGCAAGAAGGGCGAAGAAACCATGACCTCAGCGCGGGTCGAACGACCTGGAGACGACGCCGTCGGCAATGCGGCCGTGGGCACCACTTCCGAAGAGGGCTACGAACGGGGCCTGGGCAGTCGCCAGGTCCAGATGATCGCCATCGGCGGCGCCATCGGCGTCGGGCTCTTCATGAAGGCCGGGGCGAACATCGCCAAGGCCGGGCCCAGCATCATCCTGATGTACGCCCTCGCCGGCGTGGTCATCTTCTTCATCATGCGAGCGCTCGGCGAGCTGCTGCTCTACCGGCCGGTCACCGGCTCCTTCTCGGAGTACGCCCGGGAGTTCCTCGGCCCGTTCTTCGGCTATGTCACCGGCTGGACGTACTGGCTGATGTGGGTGGTCACCGGCATGGCCGAACTCACCGCGGCCGCCATCTACATCCACTTCTGGTTCCCCTCGATCCCCCAGTGGGTCAGCGCCCTGGTCTTCCTGGTGGTGCTGTTCGGGGTCAACCTGATCTCGGTGAAGATCTTCGGCGAGGTCGAGTTCTGGTTCTCGATGGTCAAGGTCACCGCGATCATCGGCATGATCGTGATCGGTCTCGGCGTGCTCACCCTCGGCTTCTCCGACGCCGGTGACACCGCCTCCGCCTCCAACCTCTGGTCGCACCACGGCGTCTTCCCGAACGGCATCGGCGACAGCCTGATGACCCTGCAAGGTGTGATGTTCGCCTACCTGGCCGTCGAGCTGGTCGGCGTCACCGCGGGCGAGTCCGAGGACCCGGAGAAGACCCTGCCCAAGGCGATCAACACCCTGCCCTGGCGCATCCTCATCTTCTATGTGGGTGCCCTGCTGGTGCTGCTCTCCGTCGTCAAGTGGACCGAGTTCTCGGCGGGCGAGAGCCCCTTCGTCCACGCCTTCTCGGTGATCGGCATCCCCTTCGCCGCGGGCATCGTCAACTTCGTGGTGCTCACCGCCGCCCTGTCGTCCTGCAACTCCGGTATGTACTCCACCGGCCGGATGCTGCGCGACCTGGCCGCCAACGGCGAGGCCCCGGCCGCGCTGGGCAAGCTCAGCGCCCGTAAGACCCCGGCGATCGGCATCACCCTGTCCGTCGCCCTCATGGGCATCGGCGTGATCCTGAACTACCTGGTCCCGGAGAAGGCCTTCGAGTACGTCACCTCGGTCGCCACCGCCGCGGGCATCTGGGCCTGGTCGATGATCCTGGTCAGCCACATCCGCTACCGCGCCGCGCTGCGCGCCGGCCGGGTCCGGGCCTCGTCCTTCCCGGCCCCCGGCGGCGCGATCTTCAGCTGGGTCGCGCTGATCTTCCTGATCTTCGTCACCGGCCTGATCGCGTACGACAAGGACGCCCGGATCTCGCTGTACGTCGGCGCCGCCTGGGCCGTGTGCCTGGCCATCGGCTGGGCGGTCCTCAAGGGCCGCGGCCCGCGGGCGGCCGACGCGGCACCGGAGCGGGAGTACGCCGCCAAGTAACGGCCACACCGTCTCGCTGGGCGGGCTCCGGATCTCAGGGTCCGGAGCCCGCCGCGTTTTGCGCGTCTTATTCTTTGGCCATGCTGACCATCACGCAGGCCCTCCATGACCAGATCGTCGCGCACGCCCGCGCCGACCACCCCGACGAGGCGTGCGGCGTGATCGCCGGTCCGGCCGGCAGCGGCCGCCCCGAGCGGTTCATACCGATGCTCAACGCGGCCCGCTCGCCCACGTTCTACGAGTTCGACTCGACCGACCTGCTCAAGCTCTACCGCGAGATGGACGACCGGGACGAGGAGCCCGTGGTCATCTACCACTCGCACACCGCCACCGAGGCATACCCGTCCCGCACCGACATCTCGTACGCCAACGAGCCCGGCGCGCACTACGTCCTGGTCTCCACCGCCGAGTGCGGCAACGACGAGGGCCCGTTCCAGTTCCGGTCGTTCCGGATCGTGGACGGCGAGATCACAGAGGAAGAGGTCAAGGTCGTCGAGGCGTACTAGACAAGCCCCGTATCTCGTATCGTGGTCGCGATCCGCCCGAATCGTGGGACGGCCCTCTGGGGGCGGGACGGGGAATCGATACGATGACTCCATGGTTGTCGATGATGTGAGCGAGAAGACGCCGGGCATGCTGCTCGTGGCGCGCCTCCACGTCGACCTGTGCCGGCTCTCCAGCGCGATGTGTCCGCGCCGGGCCGCCGCCTGACCGCCGCGGAGCCACGTCCCTACGCCCGCGCGCTGCCGTGCGCACCGACCCTCCCCCCGGACGCCGTCCGGGAGGGGCCCTGATTCCCCGCCCTCCGACAGGAGCCCACACATGGCCATCGAGGTCCGCATCCCGACCATCCTCCGCACCTACACCGACGGCCAGAAGGCGGTCGAGGCCAGCGGGAACACGATCGCCGAGCTCTTCGCCGACCTTGAGACCCGGCACACCGGGATCCAGGCGCGCCTGGTCAACGACGGTGAGCTGCGCCGCTTCGTCAACGTCTACCTGAACGACGAGGACGTGCGCTTCCTCGACGGCGTCTCCACCAAGCTCACCGACGGCGACAGCGTCACCATCCTTCCGGCCGTCGCGGGCGGCGGGGTCTGATGCGGTACGACAGCCCTCTGGCAGCGGTCGGCAACACGCCGCTCGTCAGGCTGCCGCGGCTCTCCCCCTCCGCCGACGTCCGTATCTGGGCGAAGCTGGAGGACCGCAACCCGACCGGCTCGATCAAGGACCGCCCCGCGCTCTACATGATCGAACAGGCCGAGAAGGACGGCCGGCTGACACCGGGCTGCACCATCCTGGAGCCGACCTCCGGCAACACCGGCATCTCGCTCGCCATGGCGGCCAAGCTCAAGGGCTACCGCATCGTCTGCGTCATGCCGGAGAACACCAGCGAGGAGCGGCGCCAGCTGCTCACCATGTGGGGCGCGGAGATCATCTCCTCGCCCGCCGCCGGGGGCTCCAACACCGCCGTACGCGTCGCCAAGGAGCTCAAGTCCGAGCACCCGGACTGGGTGATGCTCTACCAGTACGGCAACGCGGACAACGCGGGCGCCCACTACGCCACCACCGGCCCCGAGATCCTGGCCGACCTGCCGTCGATCACCCACTTCGTCGCCGGGCTCGGCACCACCGGCACGCTGATGGGCGTCGGCCGCTATCTGCGCGAGCACGTCCCCGGCATCCAGATCGTCGCCGCCGAGCCGCGCTACGACGACGTCGTCTACGGCCTGCGCAACCTCGACGAGGGCTTCGTCCCCGAGCTCTACGACGAGACCGTGCTGACCACCCGCTTCTCGGTCGGCTCCGAGGACGCGGTGGCCCGCACCCGGCAACTCCTCGCCGAGGAGGGCATCTTCGCCGGCGTCTCGACGGGGGCCGCGCTGCACGCCGCGCTCGGCGTCGCCCGCAAGGCTGTCAAGGCCGGGGAGAGCGCCGATGTGGTCTTCGTGGTCGCCGACGGTGGCTGGAAGTATCTGTCGACGGGCGTCTACACCGCCGCCACCACGGAGGAGGCCATCGCGACGCTGCACGGCCAGCTCTGGGCGTAGCCCGGGGGCCGGGGCTCTGGGGTGAGCCGGGGGCCGGGCCATGGGCTCTGAGGTGAGCCCGGGCCGGGGGCAGGGGGTGAGCCCGGGGTTTGGGGCTGTGGGGGCGTGCGGACCGGACTGGGGCCGCCGGGGGCCGAGTTCCCGGCCGTCCTGGTGATTCCGCCCACAACGCGGGCCTGTAGAGGAGCGACCAGGGCTTTAGCGCTTTACGCTCGTGGGCACCGCATGACCCCCGCACCCGCCCATGGCCTTCGGCATGGGGACCCCCCGAGGAGGTTCCTGCTTCATGAAGCTCACCGTCGTCGGATGCTCAGGGTCGTTCCCGTCCGCGGAATCGGCCTGCTCGAGCTACCTCGTAGAGGCCGACGGCTACCGGCTGCTGCTCGACATGGGCAATGGCGCCCTGGGCGAGCTGCAGCGCCACTGCGGTCTCTACGACCTCGACTCCGTATTTCTCTCCCATCTGCACCCCGATCACTGCATCGACATGTGCGCGTACTTCGTCGCCCGCTACTACCGGCACGACGGCGGCCGCGCCGAGGCGATCCCCGTCTACGGCCCCGAGGGCACCGAGCGCCGGCTCGTCCGCGCCTACGAGGACGTGCCCGACGAGAAGTCCATGCAGGAGGTCTTCGACTTCCGCACGCTGACCCCGGGCACCTTCACCCTCGGCCCCTTCACGATCCGCACCGCCCGGGTCTGCCACCCCGTGGAGGCGTTCGGCTTCCGCATCGAGCACGAGGGGCGCTCACTGGTCTACTCCGGCGACACCGGCCCCTGTGAGGCGCTGGTGGATCTCGCCCGGGGCGCCGATCTGTTCCTGTGCGAGGCGGCGTTCACCCACGGCAAGGAAGACATCCCCGAGCTGCACCTCAACGGGCGGCAGGCGGGGGAGCACGCGCGCCGCGCCGGGGTCGGCACCCTGGTGCTGACGCATATCCCGCCGTGGACGGACCCCCAGATCAACCAGCGGGACGCACAGGCGGTCTTCGGCGGGCCGGTGGAGCTGGCGAAGGCGGGCGCGGTCTACGAGATTTGAGCGCAGAGGCCGTCGTACACGGCTGTCGTCCAGACCGTCGTACGTGACGAGGCCCCCGGAACCGAAGGAGCGGTTCCGGGGGCCTCGGCCGTGCTCGGCAAGCTTCTACGCCTTCTGAGCGGCTACGCCTTGGTCAGGTCCTCGATCTCCTCCTCGGGCTCGCGGCCCGGGGTGGGGAGATTGAATCTGACGATCGCGAAGCGGAAGATCGCGTAGTAGATCACCGCGAAGGCCAGTCCGACCGGGATGATCAGCCAGGGTTTGGTGGCCTGTCCCCAGTTGAGCGCGAAGTCGATGAAGCCCGCGGAGAAGTTGAAGCCCGCGTGTACGCCCAGGGCCCAGGTGATCGCCATGGACGCGGCGGTCAGCAGCGCGTGGATCACATACAGCAACGGCGCGATGAACATGAACGAGAACTCGATCGGCTCGGTCACCCCGGTGACGAACGAGGTCAGCGCCAGCGAGACCATCATGCCCAGCACGGCCTTGCGGCGCTCGGGGCGGGCGGTGTGGGCCATGGCCAGGGCGGCGGCCGGAAGGCCGAACATCATGATCGGGAAGAAGCCGGACATGAACATTCCGGCGGTCGGGTCGCCCGCCAGGAAGCGGTTGTAGTCGCCGTGTACGACCTGGCCGGCCGCGTTGGTGAAGTCGCCGAGCTGGAACCAGGCCACGGTGTTCACGAACTGGTGCATACCGATGGGGATCAGCGCGCGGTTGACGGCGCCGAAGAGCGCCGAGCCCGCGGAACCCAGGCCCGTCATCCACTCGCCGAAGTTGCCGATGCCCTCGCCGATGGGCTCCCAGATCAGGCCGAAGAAGACGCCCACCGCGATCCCCACGAAGGCCATGATGATCGGCACCAGCCGGCGGCCGTTGAAGAAGCCGAGCCAGTCCACCAGCCGGGTGCGGTGGAAGCGCTGCCACAGCACCGCGGTCAGCAGCCCCATGACGATGCCGCCGAGCACCCCGGGGTCATTGAACTTGGCCGGGATGTCCTGGCCTTTCTGGATGACCGCGTCGGCGACCGGGAACGCCTCCAGGACCTTGCTGTAGACCAGGAAGCCGACCACGGCGGCCAGCGCGGTGGAGCCGTCCGACTTCTTCGCGAACCCGATGGCCACACCCACGCAGAACAGCAGCGGCAGGGCGCCGGTGAGCGCACCGCCGGCGTTGCTGAACACGGCGGCGACCTTGTTCCAGCCGAGGCCGTCGGCGCCAAAGACGTCCGGCTGGCCGAGTCGCACCATGATTCCGGCGGCGGGCAGGACCGCGATGGGCAGCTGCAGGCTGCGGCCGACCTTCTGCAGTCCCTGGAACAAACCGGCGCGCCGCTTTCTGGCGGGCGCGGCCGTAGCGGTGGCCGTACTCATCGGATTCCTCCTGGTGAGGCGGGCGCTCAGGGGAGAGGGGACGGCCCGCATATGGTCTACACCACAGTGGTGTAGACCTGTTTTTAGCACGTAAGGGCGGGATAACGGAATCTATCGTTCCGCTATGGTCTGAACCACTGGAGGGTGGGGTGTCGCGGCTGCGGCGGCGGACATGGCCGAGCGAACCAGGACTAAACGTGGTTAACGTATGAAAACCCACACGGACAACGGGAGTGGACATGGCCAGCAAGGCTGAGAAGATCGTCGCCGGGCTCGGCGGTATCGACAACATCATCGAGGTCGAGGGCTGTATCACCCGGCTCCGCACCGAGGTCAAGGACGCCGCCCTCGTCAACGAGGCCCTGCTCAAGGCCGCCGGGGCGCATGGCGTGGTGAAGATGGGCACCGCCATCCAGGTCGTCATCGGCACGGACGCGGACCCCGTGGCAGCCGAGATCGAAGACCTGATGTGAGCTGTTGAACCGGCCCGAACGGACCGTGGGATTGCCGACCGATATTGCCGATAGGCTCCACCCATGTCTCGTATCGACGGCCGCACGCCCGACCAGCTCCGCCCCGTGACCATCGAGCGCGCATGGAGCAAGCACGCCGAGGGCTCCGTCCTCGTCTCCTTCGGCGACACCCGCGTTCTGTGCACGGCCAGCTTCACCGAAGGCGTGCCGCGCTGGCGCAAGGGCAGCGGCGAGGGCTGGGTCACCGCGGAGTACGCCATGCTGCCGCGCGCCACCAACACCCGCGGCGACCGCGAGTCCGTCCGCGGCAAGATCGGCGGCCGTACGCACGAGATCTCCCGCCTGATCGGCCGCTCGCTGCGCGCCGTCATCGACTACAAGGCCCTCGGCGAGAACACCGTCGTCCTGGACTGCGACGTCCTCCAGGCCGACGGCGGCACCCGCACCGCAGCCATCACCGGCGCGTATGTGGCCCTCGCCGACGCCCTGACCTGGGGCCAGGGCAAGAAGCTCATCAAGGCCGGCCGCCAGCCGCTGACCGGGACCGTCTCAGCCGTCAGCGTCGGCATCGTCGGCGGCATCCCGCTGCTCGACCTGTGCTACGAGGAGGACGTGCGCGCCGAGACCGACATGAACGTCGTCTGCACGGGCGACGGACGCTTCGTCGAGGTCCAGGGCACGGCCGAGGGCGAGCCCTTCGCGCGCGAGGAGTTGAACGGACTGCTCGACCTGGCCGTCGCGGGCTGCGGCGAACTGGCCGAGATCCAGCGCGCGGCGCTCGCCGGCGAGCAGTGAGCCAAACATCAAAAAGCAACCCGGCGGCGGCCGGTGGCGTGTAGTCAGGTACCGATGCTCGGGTACTGAGATCGGGTACTGACAATCGGGTACGGGCGCGTGCGCCCGCACCCGCCGCCAGGGGAGGGGACCCGTCCATGGCACTGCGCCACCACCGCATAGGCCGCCTTGGCCGCTTCGGCCGCTTCGGTCAAAGCCGCCATAGCCGCCGCTACCGCCGCGCGAGCGCGTTCACCGCTCTCGCCGCCGTCGCCATCGCGATGCCCATCACCGCGGGCTGCAGCGCGGTCGAGAAGGCGATCGACTGCGCGCAGCTCGCCGTGGACATCTCCACCGACGTGGACGACCTCCAGGACGCGGTGGGCGGCGCCGTGGTCGACCCGCAGGACGCCGACAACATCCTCGACGCCCTCGACAAGGACATCGACAAAATCAAGGACAAGACCGACAACGCGGATGTCGGCAAGGCCGTCGACGACCTCCAAAAGGCCGTGGACAACGTCCAGACCGCCATCGACAAGGGGCAGGACCCCGACCTGACCCCCGTCAAGGACGCGGCCGGAGAGCTGACCAAGGTCTGCAGCCCCTGAGACCACCGCGATAATCAGGTCCCATGAAGCGCCTGATCCTCGCCACCCGCAACACCTACAAGATCGTCGAGCTGCGCTCGATCCTGAGCGACGCCGGCCTCGACGTCGAACTCGTGGGCGCCGACGCCTATCCGGAGGTCCCCGACGTCAAGGAGACCGGGGTGACCTTCGCCGAGAACGCCCTCCTCAAGGCCCACGCCCTGGCCCGCGCCACCGGCCACCCCGCCGTCGCCGACGACTCCGGGCTGTGCGTCGACGTCCTCGGCGGCGCCCCCGGCATCTTCTCGGCCCGCTGGTCGGGCCGCCACGGTGACGACCGGGCCAACCTCGACCTGCTGCTCGCCCAACTCGGCGACGTCCCCGACGAACACCGCGCCGCCCACTTCGAATGCGCCGCCGCCCTGACCCTCCCCGACGGCACCGAACGCGTCGTCACCGGCCGCCTGCCCGGTACTCTCCGCCGCGAGCCTGTCGGCGGCGGCGGCTTCGGCTACGACCCCATCCTCCAGCCCGACGGCGAGACCCGCACCTGCGCCGAGCTGACCCCCGAGGAGAAGAACGCGATCAGCCACCGGGGGAGGGCGTTCCGGGCGCTTGCGCCGTTGGTGCGGGATCTGCTGGGGTGAGCGACGCCGAAGGGCGGCCCGCTTGTGCAGCGGGCCGCCCTGATATTCGGTGCGGCCGGTGGGACTCGAACCCACACGGGATTTCTCCCACGGCGACCTAAACGCCGCGCGGCTGCCAATTACGCCACGGCCGCCAGTCCGACGCCATGCTACCGGCCAGGTGACGGTGACGGTATCTGGGTGAGCGCTAGGTGGTGGTGCTCTTCTTCCCGCGCCGACACCAGGTGTCGGTAAGGGCGTGGCAGTTCGGGCAGAGGTAGCGCAAATTCTCCGCCCGATTGTCGAGCCAGTCGCCGTTGACGTGGTCGATCTGCAGAGTCATCGGCCTGCCCAGCCACTCGCCGGAGTTGCCGCAGGACGTGCAGGAGTACGGCACGCCGACCTCTTGGAGCGCCTGATGCAGACGGCGGCGGTTCACGCGCGGCGACCCTTCCGGGAGCAGCCGTAGCACGTCATCGGCTACGGATCTCGGCTTCCTGGCCGGGACTGTGCCCCAGGTCTTCCGCGTGAAGTGGGAAGTGTCGAGGCCTAATTGAACCGCTTGCTGCCGCACCCGTCGGTGGTTCGCGTAGCCCACCCGAAGCCCGAGCAGCCGCATGACCTCGGCGAAGCTCGTCGCGCCGAGAACTGCCTCCCGAAGGGAGTCCTCCGGGATAGCGAGGCGCGAGTTTCGGAAGTGACTCGTGTCGACGCCTGACTCCTTGAGTAGCCGCCCCAGTGCGGCGCGTGATCGGCCGTTATCCGGGACGTAGAGTGCGCGGGCCACGTCCCGGATGCTCCGCGCTGACGAGACGGCTTCGCGGAGTTCCTCAGCGGTGAACGGCAAGTCGGGCTGTCGGCGGTTGAGGCCGGGGAAGTGGGCGATATCGATTCCCGCAGCTTCGATCCGGCGTCTGAGGTGCGACAACGTGCCAGTCGCCGGTGTGGCGCCTAGCTTGACCGCGACCTCGCGGAGGGTGGCCGAAGACGCAACCGCCTGGGCTATTGCTTCATTGGAGAACTTGTGCCATGGGTTCCCCCTCTCGAAATGGCTGGTATCGAGCCCGTACTCGGCCGCTCTGCGCTGAAGGGCACGTCGTCGGCCGCCGCTCACTGTGACGCCGAGGCGGCGCATCAGGTCGGTCCACCCGCTGGACTCGGCGACCGCAGCCGTCAACCGTTCCCGTTCGTAGGGGCCCGGCACGACCTGTCCGACCCGCATGGTTCCCCCTCCCCGTGCGACCATATGTCGCACCATCGCACTGAGTAACGATTCCGTCGCCACAGAGTTACGCCCCTGCCTCCTCCCATCCCGACATGGACAACCGATGACCTCCGATGACCGGCCGACGGCGGGCGCTCAGAGAGGCACCAGCCGTCCACCGCGGCCTTGCAGGCGGAGCGCGGCCAAGGTGGCGCAAGTCAGCGCTACGGCCAGCAGTACGCAGCAGGCCGTCGTCACGGTGCGCGCGTCGTTCGCGAGGGCGGCACGCAGGCCGCGGGCGGCCCAATAGCCGGGGGAGAGCGGGGCTGTCTGCGCGACCCAGTGCGGCAGGGTGCCGAGTGGGACGAGCGCGCCGCCGATGCTGCTCAGCAGCATGCCGCCGATGTCGTACGCGGCCGAGAGCTCACCCATGCTGCGGGCCAGTACGCCGAGCAGCGCACCCAGGGCCAGTAGGGCGCAGGTCCAGCTGAGCAGGACGCCCAGCAGCGGGAGCGGATGGGGAACGCTCATCCCGAGGGCGTACACGCCGAAGCCGACGATCAGTAGCTGCTGGGCGAGCAGGGCCGCGAAGACGGGCGCGGCCTTGCCGACGAGCAGTTCCGCGGGATGGAGGGGCGTGCCGCGCAGCCGGTCCCAGGTGCGGCCGAGCCGTTCGGTGAGAATCGCGCTCCCGGAGATGCTGAGCGCGAGCAGCGAGAATGTGACCAGTGTGCCCACGACCGCCTGTTCGGTGCCCGCCGTTTGGCCCTGTGTGCCCAGGTAGAGAGGGCGCAGCAGAGTGACGAAGACGAGCGGCAGAATCATCCGGCTCAGCAGTGGGCCCGGTTCACGCAGCATCAGCAGCAGGTTGTGGCGGATCAGGACGCCCGTACGGAGGGCGGATTCACGCGGTGTCATCATGGCTTGCCCCGTCCTCCCGTGGGGCCGCGGCTTCGAGGGAGTGGTAGAGGTCGTCCAGGCTGGGGTGGTGCACCTCGACGGAGACGGGCGTGCGGCCGGAGGCGAGCAGGGCCGCGAGGTCGGCGCCGGGATCCGTCGTCGGCAGCCGCAGTTCGGGTTCGGCCGGGTCGGCGAAGGCCACCCTGAGCTCGCCGGGCAGTTGGCGGGTGAGCTCGCTCTGGGTCCCGCGCGCGATGACGCGCCCGGCGCGGGCGAGTGCCAGAGTGGCGTCGAGATCGACGAGTTCCGGCAGGTAGTGGGTGGTGTAGAGGATGGCGGCGCCGGCTTCGGCGCGGGTCCTGACGGCGGTCAGCAGGGCGGAACGGGATTCCGGGTCGGCACCGGCGGTCACCTCGTCCAGCAGCAGCGGTGGTGAGGCGACCATGGCGGTGGCCACCTGTGCGCGCCGACGCTGTCCGCCGGAGAGGGTGCCGACGAGCCGGTCCGCGAGCGCGGTCAGCCGCAGCTCGTCCAAGACGCGGGCGATCTCGGTGTCCCGGCGCCGCCCGCGCAGCCCGGCCAGACCGGCGAACAGCCGCAAGTTCTCCCGGATGGTGACGCGGTGGTACAGCGCCAACTCCTGGGGGGCCACGCCGAGCAGCCGGCGCGCGGCCCGGCCGGCCCGCAGCGCGTCATGTCCGCCGATGTGCAGCCGGCCCGCGTCGGGGCGCACCAGGCCGGTGATGATTTCGACGAAAGTGGTCTTGCCCGCGCCGTTGTGACCGATCAGGCCCACGATTTCGCCGGGCGCGACCTCGAGGTCGAAGCCGTCGAGGGCCCGGCGCGGGCCGTATCGCTTCACCATGCCTTCCGCGATGAGCATCCTTCCCCCTGTGACGTCTACGGCGTATACGTCTACACCGTATGCGTCGGCGCCGCCCGTGTCTACGGCGTATACGTCTACGCTGTACACCTATGGGTGGCAGGCGGGAAGAGATTCTGGACGCGGCACTGGCGATCGCCGACGAGCAGGGCCTCGAAGCGGTCTCGATGCGCGCGGTGGCCGATCGCGTCGGAGTGACACCGATGGCGCTGTACCGGCATGTCAGCGACAAGGCGGCGCTGTTGGACGGCATCGCCGGACGTCTGCTCGCCGCGCTCCTGCCGCCGGACGAAAGGGAAGTTCGGGCCGGCGAAGGCGAAGGGCGGGCCGCTGAACCGCGGGCCTGGGACGAACGGCTCAGGGGTCTCGCGTACGCCTGCCGGGAGGTGGCCCGGCGTCACCCCTGGGTGGCGCATCTGCTCTTCTCGCGGCCTGCCGTCACACCGGACGCCGTGCGCGCGGTGGACGTCATCTACACCGCGCTCGTCGACGCCGGGGTCCCGGATCGCGAAGTGCCCCGGCTGGAGCGCCTGATCAGCACCTTTGTGATCGGGTTCGCGGCCTCCGAGGCCTCGGGCCGCTTCGCCCCCGGCACTCTGGATCCGCGCGGCCGCCGTGGTCGGCTCCCGGAGGGCGAACTGCCCGGCCACGGCAGGCTCGCGCCGTGGCTGGACCTGCCCGTCGACCTCGACGCCGAGTTCGAGGCCGACTTGGAGGACATCCGGAGGCTCGTCGAGGCGGTTGCGCGGCGAGCGGAGTGAGGGGGCAGTGAGGGGGCACTGTCAGCGGCGTCAGGACTTGATGAAGTCGAGGATGTCGGCGTTGAGCTGATCCTTGTGGGTGATGTAGAGGCCGTGCCCGGCGGCCGGGTACTCCTTGTAGACGGCGCCGGGGATCAGCGCCGCGGTGCGGCGGCCGGTCACCTCGAGCGGTGCGGAGAAGTCCGCGTCGCCGTGCACGATCAGGGCCGGGATGGTCAGCCCGCGCAGCTGCTCGCGGTTGTCGGCGTGGAAGACCGTCTGCTGGACCTGCAACGTCGCCCAGGGCGAGGCGGACAGGCACATCCGGAGCTTCCAGTCGATCATGGCGGGGGAGGCTTCGGTGCCCAACTGGGTGGCGAAGTAGGCCTGTGACTGGGTGGCGAGCCACTTGGGGCGGTCGGTGCGGAGGGCGGTGAGCAGCCCGTCAAGGGCGGCCTCGGGGATGCCCTCGGGGTTGTCGTCGGTCTGCTTGAGGAACGGCAGCATGGCGCCGACGAACACGGCGCGCTCGACGTGGTCCTCGCCGTGGCGGCCGAGGTAGCGGGCCACCTCGGCGCCGCCGAGCGAGTGGGCGACGAAGGTCACGTCGCGCAGGTCGAGATGGTCGAGGAACGCGGCGAGGTCGTCGGCCAGGGTGTCGATGTCGTAGCCGGCCGAGGGGCGGTCGGAGCGGCCGTGGCCGCGCCGGTCGAACGAGAGGCAGCGGAAGCCCTGCTCGACGAAGAACGGGATCTGGTACTCCCACATCTCGGTGTTGAGCATGGAGCTGGTGACGAAGACGATCGGGCGGCCCTGTCCGTAGTCCTCGTAGGCCAGGCGGGTCCCATCGGCGGTCGTAAAGAACATCTCGGCTCCTCGGCTGGTGGTTTCGACGTGTTCAGGATGTCCGAGCCGCCGAGGAGGGTCGATTACGTGCCGGGTAATGGCAGTGGTGCGGGACGGCGCTGCGGGGCCCGGCCCCGCAGCGCCCCGAAGGAAGATGCCCACATAGATGAGGATTATGGCGCCATT
>NZ_JBHWES010000027.1:86382-147869 GCF_042734105.1 Streptomyces sp. NPDC059679
TCTTTTTTGTTAATCCGTCCCCGGGGCCGGGGTTGTGGCTGGGGGGGGGGCGGGGGGGGGGGGCCCCGCCCCCCCCGCGCCGGTACGTCAGAGGCCCAGATCCTTGATGATCTTGGCGACATGGCCCGTGGCGCGGACGTTGTACAGGGCGCGCTCGACCTTGCCCTGTTCGTCGACGACGACCGTGGAGCGGATCACGCCGGTGACCGTCTTGCCGTACATCTTCTTCTCGCCGAAGGCGCCGTACGCCTGGAGGATCTCCTTCTCGGGGTCGCCGAGCAGGGTGACCTTCAGGTGCTCCTTGTCGCGGAACTTCGCCAGCTTCTCGGGCTTGTCCGGGGAGATGCCGACCACGTCGTAGCCGTGCTGCGCGAGCAAGTCGAGGTTGTCGGTGAAGTCGCAGGCCTGCTTGGTGCAGCCGGGGGTGAGGGCGGCCGGGTAGAAGTAGACGATCACCTTGCGGCCGGCGTAGTCGGCGAGCGAGACAGGCTTGCCGTCCGCGTTGGGGAGGGTGAAGGCGGGGGCGGTGTCGCCGGGCTGCAGGCGCTCGCTCATGGTGGGGTCTCCTCGTGGCACGGGTGCGTGGCGCGGGTGTAGGGCGCGGGTGTGTACGTGCCCGACATTAGTCAGGTTCCCGATCGGGGGTGCTGTGGGGCATCGGCCAGGGGGAGCTGACAGACTGTCCATCACCGGATCATCGAGAATGACGGAGGCAGCGCGGTGTCGGATGCCAGGACCCCTGCGCAGATCGAGGCGGACATCGCCCGCAGGCGGCAGCAGCTCGCCGTGACGCTCGACGAGATCGGGACGCGGATGCATCCCAAGACCATCGTCGGGGACGCGAAGGCGAAGGCGGTGTCGGTGGTGGACCGGACGGCGGGGCGGGCCTATGTCTCCGTGAACCGCGCGGTCACCGGCGTACGGGCGCAGTTCGTCTCCGAGGAAGGCGTCCCGCGGCTGGAGCGGATCGTTCCGCTGGCGCTCGTGGCGGTGGGCCTCGTCGGGCTGTACGCCATGTCATCGCGGCGTCGCCGTTCGTAGCGAGCGGGGGGCGGTCAAGGGGCGGCCAGGGGCGTTTGGCGGGCTGTGTCCGGCCTGTGCCTCCGGTGCGTCGCCGGGCCAGGTACGGTCAGGGGCGTGAGTACGAACACCTCCCATGACAAGCTGCCCATCCGGATGCTGCACGACCGGGTGCTGGTCCGAACCGACATCCCGGAGGGCGAGCGGCGCTCGACCGGCGGCATCGTCATCCCGGCGACCGCGGCGGTCGGCAGGCGGCTGGCCTGGGCCGAGGTGGTCGCGGTCGGGCAGAACGTGCGGACCGTGGAGCCGGGTGACCGGGTGCTCTACGACCCGGAGGACCGGGCCGAGGTCGAGGTCCGCGGTGTCGCGTATGTGCTGATGCGGGAGCGCGATCTGCACGCGGTCGCGGCCGAGCGGCTTGAGGGGTCCGAGGACTCCACGGGGCTGTATCTCTAGCCGGGTCCTCAGCGGGAGCTCAGGGCCGCGGGGCCGTACGCAGGCATGTGCGAGGGTGGTGACCTTGGTCACCACCCTGCGTGTTTCTGCCCTTTTCCAGGCTCTCAGCCGCCGGCCTCGGGGCCCCCGGGGTCGCCCTGGTCACCCGGGTCGCCGGGATCGGCCGTCGTCGGAGCGTCCGTCGGGACGCCCGTCGGCGCGGTGTACGTGGGCTGGGTCGCCGGGGCCGTCGGCGTGGTGGCGGTGGGCAGGGTCGGGTCGGTGGTCGGGGTGGTCGGAAGCGTGGCGGGCGGGGTGGTGACCTCCGGCGGGGTGGTGACGGCCGGGGCGGTGGTGGTCGGGAGGGTCGGGGTGGTGGTGCCGTCGCCAGGGTTGAGCTCGAACTGGGCCGGGGTGTGTCCCTGGAGCGCGGCGGAGGTGTACGCGGCCCAGATCTCCGTGGGGTAGCCGCCGCCGTTGATACGGGGCAGGCCGGTCGCCCCGTACAGCGACTTCTGCGCCCCGGTGGACGAGTCCTGGCCCATCACGGCCACGACCGTCGCCAGGTCCGGGGTGTACCCCGCGAACCAGGCGGCCTTGTCGTCCTCCGCGGTGCCGGTCTTGCCCGCCGCGGGGTGCCCGGCGGCCTGGGCCGCGGTCGCGGTGCCGCCGTCGACCACGCTCTGCAGGACGGTGGTGGTGGTGTCGGCGGCGGCGCGGGTGACGGCCTGGTCGGTCTTCGGCGACGGGACGTCGATCTGCTGGCCGTCCCTGGTGATCTTTGTGACCAGGGTGTACGGGGTGTGGACGCCGTGGTTGGCGAGGGTGGCGTACGCCTCGGTCATGTCCAGCACACTGGCCGTGGCGACGCCGAGCGCGATGGAGGGGGAGGCGTTCAGGTCCGGGGTGTCCTTGGGGATGCCGAGGGCGATCGCGGTCTGCTTGACCTTGTCCGGGCCGACGTCCTGTGCCATCTGGGCGTACACGGAGTTCACCGACTTGTCGGTGGCCGTGGTGACGTCGATGGAGCCGTAGTCGACGTCGTCCTCGTTGGCCGGGGAGTAGCCGGTGGGCCCTGCGGCCCCGGTGACCTCGCGCTTGTTGGTGCCGTCGTAGATCGTGTCCGGGGTGATCTGCACCCCGCCCTGGGTGGTGGATCCGTTCTGCAGCGCGGAGGTGAACACGAGCGGCTTGAAGGTGGATCCGACCTGGTAGTCGGTGCGGGTCGCGTTGTTGACGAACTGCTTGGTGTAGTCGATGCCGCCGTAGAGGGCGACCACCCTCCCGGTCTTGGGGTCGATCGAGGCGCCGCCCGCCCGGACGTACTTGTCGACCTTGCGGGAGCCACTGAGCTTGTTCATCAGCTTGTCGCGCACCGCGGCGACGAAGGCGTCCTGCTTCTTCCGGTCGATGGTGGTGGTGATCCGGTAGCCGCCGCGGGCCAGGGTCTGCTCGTCGATGATGTTGTTCTTGGTGAGGTACGCCTCGACGGCCTCGATCAGATATCCGCGCTGCCCGGACATGCCCGACTGGGCGGTGACCTTGCCGGGGGCCGGGAAGGTCATCTTGTCGCGGGCGGTCTTGGTCAGCCAGTCCTTCTTGACCATGCCGTCCAGGACGTAGTTCCAGCGGGCCAGCGCCCGGTCCTTGTTCTGCGGGTGGGTGACCACGTCGTAGGCGTTGGGGGCGTTGAGCAGGGTCGCCAGATACGCGCCCTCGCCGAGTTCGAGGTCCTTGGCGTCCTTGCCGTAGTAGGCCTGGGCGGCGGCCTGGATGCCGTAGGCGTTGCGCCCGAAGTAGCTGGTGTTCAGATAGCCCTCGAGGATGTCGTCCTTGCTCACCTCCCGGTCCAGCTTGATCGAGATGAAGAACTCCTTCACCTTCCGGGAGACGGTCTGCTCCTGGTCGAGGTAGTAGTTCTTCACGTACTGCTGGGTGATGGTGGAGCCGGACTGCTTGCCCTTGCCGGTGGCGGTGTTCCAGGCGGCGCGGATCATCGCCTCGGGGTTGATGGCCGACTCGGAGTAGAAGTCCCGGTCCTCGGCCGCGAGCACCGCGTGCTGGGTGTCCTTGGGCACCTGGCTGAGCGGTACGTTCTCCCGGTTGACCTTGCCCTCGCGGGCGAGCGGGGTGCCGTCGGAGTAGAGGAAGACATTGCTCTGGGCGATGGCGATGTCCTTGGCGGCGGGGATGTCGACGAGCAGATAGCCGGTGACCAGGCCGCCCGCGACGAGCAGCACGATCACCAGAAAGCCGCTCAGCACCATCCGCCAGGTGGGGAGCAGCCGGCGCCAGCCGGTGCGCTTCGGGCGGCCCTTTCTGCCTTTGGGGCGGGCGGCCCTGCCGTTGTCGGTGGGGTCGGTGCTGGTGACGTCCGGGCCGCCCATGCCGCCGTCGATCAGTTGGGGCTCGTCGCTCATGTCCTTTGAGACTCCTCGGCCGCCGTCGAGGGTTGCGCCGCGGCGGAATCGTGCACGGTCGGGCGATTGGCCTGGTACGCCCCAGAAAACACTGTCGCATCATCCGTTCCGGGCCGGGGCCGTGGCCCACACCTGTGACACCTCTGTGACCGGCGGAATGGACGATTTCCGCCTTCCAATCGGGTGGTATTCCGCGCTCCATTCGGGCGAATAACGCCTCGCCCTCCCTCCGGCAGCGCCGCTAGGCTCCTGAGCTTTGGTGCCGGGCGGGGAAGGGAGGGGCGGTCCATGCTGCGCGGTCATCCGCGGGGCGGTCATCCGTGGCGCGGTCATTCAAGGCTGTACGCGGCCGTCGCGATGGGCGGGTTCAGGCGCTATGCGACCTATCGGGTCGCCACCGCGGCCGGGGTGTTCACCAATACGGTCTTCGGCTTCATCGTCGCCTACACCTATATCGCCCTGTGGGACCAGCGGCCCCATCTGGGCGGCTACGACCTCTCCCAGGCGTTGACGTTCGTCTGGCTCGGCCAGGCGCTGCTGGCGACCATGGCGCTGATGGGCGGGGGTTTCCAGGAGGAGCTGCAGGAGCGGATCCGCTCCGGCGATATCGCCATCGACCTCTACCGCCCGGTGGATCTTCAGCTGTGGTGGCTGGCGGGGGACCTCGGCCGGGCCACCTTCCAGCTGCTGGGGCGCGGGATCATGCCCATGGTGTTCGGCGCGCTGGCCTTCGAGCTGACCCTGCCCGGCTCCGCGCTGACCTGGGTCTGGTTCGTGCTGTCGGTCGTCCTGGGGTCGTGTGTCGGCTTCGCGATGCACTATCTGGTCGGGCTCACCGCCTTCTGGCTGCTCGACAGTTCGGGGATCACCCTGATGAGCAGTCTGCTGGGGTTGTTCTTCTCCGGGATGATCCTCCCGCTGAACGTCTTCCCGGGCGCGCTGGGCGAGGTGGCCCGGCTGCTGCCGTGGGCGGCGATGCTGCAGGTGCCCGCGGATGTCTTCCTGGAGGAGCACCGCGGGCTCGGGCTGCTGCGGGCGCTGGCCTTCCAGACGGGGTGGGCGGTCGTGCTGTTCGCGGCGGGGCGGGCGCTGCAGTCCGTCGCGACGCGGAGGGTGGTGGTGCAGGGTGGCTGAGCCGCTACGCTCCGGCGCCGACGCTGAGCCCCTTCGCTCCGGCGCGTACGGTGAGCGGCTGCGCTCCGGCGCGTACGGTGAGTCGCTGCCCTTCCAGGCGTACGCTGAGCCGCTTCGTTCCCGCGCGTACCACGGGCTGCGCGCCTACCTGCTGATCATCGCGATGTGGGTGCGCTCCACGATGGCGTACCGCACCTCGTTCCTGATCATGACGATCGGGAACTTCCTTGCGACCGGGCTCGACTTCGTCGTGATCGCGCTGATGTTCTCGCACGTCGGCACGCTGGGCGGGTTCAGCCTGTCCGAGGTGGCCTTCCTCTATGGCACCACCAGCACCTCCTTCGGCCTCATGGACATGACCCTGGGCAGCATGAACCGGGTCGGCCGCCGGGTCCGCGACGGGACGATGGACACCCTGCTGGTGCGGCCCGTGCCGATCCTCGCGCAGGTGGCCGCCGACCGTTTCGCGCTGCGCAGGCTGGGCCGGATCTGCCAGGGGCTGCTGCTGCTCATCTGGTCGCTGATCCGGCTGGACATCGACTGGACGGCCGACCGGGTGCTGCTGGTGCCGGTGATGCTGCTGAGCGGGGGAGCGATCTTCGGGGCGATGTTCGTGGCCGGCGGGGCCTTCCAGTTCTGGGCGAACGACGCCTCCGAGGTGCAGAACTCCTTCACCTACGGCGGCAACACCCTGCTCCAGTACCCGCCGACGGTCTTCGCACAGGACTTGCTGCGCGGGGTCACCTTCGTCATCCCGCTGGCCTTCGTCAACTGGCTGCCCGCGCTGCACATCCTGGGCCGGGAGAACCCGCTGTCCCTGCCGAGCTGGATCGGCTTCGCCGCCCCGCTGGTCGCGCTGGGCTGCTGCGCGCTGGCCGGGCTGGCCTGGCGGGCGGGGCTGCGGTCGTATCGGAGCACGGGCAGCTGAGAGGGCTGGGGCTTTATGGGTGACATCAACGCTGACTTGAAAGACGGCTTCACGGACGGCTTCATGAACGACTTCGCTGATGACTTCATCGTGCTCGACGGGGTCGAGAAGGTCTTCCAGGTGCGGCGCCGGGCCGGGCTGCTGCGCCGTGAGCGGCGCGAGGTGCGCGCCGTGGACGGCATCAGCTTCCGGGTGCCGCGCGGCGAGATGGTCGGCTACATCGGGCCCAACGGCGCCGGGAAGTCGACCACGATCAAGATGCTCACCGGGATCCTGGTGCCCAGCGGCGGCCGGCTGCGGGTGGCCGGGATCGATCCGTCGCGCGAGCGGACGCGGCTGGCGCGCCGTATCGGGGTGGTCTTCGGGCAGCGTACGACCCTGTGGTGGGATCTGCCGCTGCGTGACTCGTACGCGCTGGTGCGGCGGATGTACCGGATCCCCGACGCCCGGTACCGCCAGAACCTCGACCGGTGCGTCGAACTCCTCGACCTCGGCGCGCTCCTGGACGTACCGGTCCGTCAGCTCTCCCTGGGCCAGCGGATGCGCGGCGATATCGCGGCGGCGCTGCTGCACGACCCGGAGGTGCTGTATCTCGACGAGCCGACGATCGGTCTTGATGTGGTCAGCAAGGCGAAGGTGCGGGAGTTCCTGCGCGAGGTGAACGCCGAGCAGGGCACCACCGTGCTGCTGACCACCCATGATCTGACCGATATCGAACAGCTGTGCAAGCGGGTGATGGTCATCGACCACGGGCGGCTGGTGTACGACGGCGGGCTCGAGGGGCTGCACGCGGTGGGCGAGAGCGAGCGGACGCTCGTCGTCGACCTGGAGCGGGAGCTGCCGCCGATCGAGATCCCCGGTTCGCGGACGGTACGGGTGGAAGGGCCGCGGCAGTGGCTGGCGTTCCCGGCCGGAAGCAGCGCCGCGCCGATCGTCGCGGCGGTGGCTGACGGATATCCGCTGGTTGACCTGTCGGTGCGGGAGCCGGACATCGAGGACGTCATCGCCAAGATGCTGTATCCGGCGGGGAGCGCGCAGGCGGCGGAAGCAGCGGCGGAGGAGCGGAGGGAGCCGGATGCGGAAGGAGCGGCGGAGGGGGAGGGAGAGGCGGAGCAGGAGGGCAAGTCCGCGCGTCCGTCGGCCGACCCGGTCTGAAGGGGCGTGGGCCGCACGGCCTTACGCCGTTAACCTGTCCGTATGACGAGCGGTGCATCCTCGGGGGATATGACACCCGAACCTCAGGCCGGGCTGGAGATGCGGGCCTCGGACGCCGAGCGCGAGCGGATCGCCGACGCGCTCCGGGACGGCGTTGCCGAAGGACGCCTCACCATGGAGGAGTTCGAGGAGCGGCTGGACGCGGCGTACCGGGCCCGGACCCATGCCGAACTCGAACCGCTCGTACGGGACCTCCCGGTGCCCGGCCGTCCGGCCGCCGCCCCCGTGCCCGCGGCCGAGGGCGGCTGGGCGGAGCGGATCGGCGCCACGCCGACCTCCCGGACCGGGATCGCGGTCATGGGCGGCTTTCAGCGCAAGGGCCGCTGGACCGTGCCGCGCCGCTTCACCTCTTTCGTCTTCTGGGGCGGTGGGGAGATCGATCTGCGCGAGGCCCGCTTCGAGGACCGCGATACGGTGATCCGCTGCTTCGCGATCATGGGCGGGATTCAGGTCACGGCCCCGCCGGACATGGATGTGCAGGTCGGCGGCGTCGGCATCATGGGCGCCTTCGACCACAGCGGCTCCGGTGAGGGCTCGCCGGGCTCGCCGCGGGTGACCGTCACCGGCCTGGCGCTCTTCGGCGGTGTGGCGGTGGAGCGCAAGCTGCGCAAGGAGGAGCGCAAACGGCTCCAGGCCGAGCGCCACGCCGAGCGGCGGGAGCTGCGGGCCGAGCGCCACGCGGAACGCAGGGAGCGCCACGCGGAGCGCCATGCGGATCGGCGCGAGCGGCGTGGGTCGGCGAAGCGCCCGTCCCTGGAGAAGCGCGACTGGGACTGAGCCGGTCGACTGAAGACTGAGCCGGTCGGTCGGCTAGAGGGCGGCCGCCGCGCCGCCCTTGAGGGCCTGGAGGTCCAGTGCCCGCGCCATCGCCCGGTAGCCCTCGTCGCTCGGGTGGAGGTGGTCGCCCGAGTCGTACGACGGGCGCAGCCGGATCGGGTACATCGAGTCGCGCAGCGCGTGGTCGAAGTCGACCACGTCGTCGAAGACCTTGCCCGCCCGGATCTCCGTGTTGACCTGCTGGCGCACGGCGTCCAGCTCGGGGGTGTAGCCGCGGTGGCCGTAGAAGGGCGCCAGGGTGGCGCCGATGACGCGCAGCCCGCGTGCGTGCGCCTGCTCGGTCAGCCGGCGCAGCCCGGCGACGATGGCGTCAGGGTCGGTCTGGTGCGGGGTCCGCAGTATGTCGTTGACGCCCAGCTCGACGACGACGGCCTTGACGCCCGTACGGGAGAGCACGTCGCGCCGGAAGCGGGACAGCGCGCTGGGGTTGTTCGGCGGGACCTGGGTGCCGTCGCTCAGCACGCGGTTGCCGCTGATGCCCGAGTTGAGCACGCTGTAGCGGGGCGCGCCGGGCTCGGTGCGCAGCCGCTCGGCGAGGAAGTCGGTCCAGCGGTGGTTGGCCCCGGCGGTGGAGGTGATGCCGTCGGTGATGGAGTCGCCGATGACGACGACGGTGCCCTGCGCCTCCCTGCTGAACACGTCCACGGCGGTCAGATAGCGCCAGTAGGGGCTCTGCTCGGTGTAGGCGGCCCCGGCGGTGTCCTCCGTACGGTCGCCGCGCGCCAGGTAGGAGGTCTGGCGGGCGTGCGGGTGATAGGTCACCGAGCCGGAGGCGCGCGGGGCGTAGGTGGTCACCAGCAGGTCGGCGGCGGCCGGGATGTCCAGCCGCACCGGGTCGCTGGTGACGGCCTGACCCGGCGGGATGGTCACCCAAGGGCGCTCGGCGAAGGTGAGGCGGCGCATCGTGCCCGCGGCGGCGGTGGGGTTGCTGGGGGCGGCCGCCAGGGCCAGCGAGGCGTGCGTGATCGTCAGCGGGCGGGCGCTGTAGAAGTTGGACAGCTGGATACGCGCCTGGCTGCCGCCGATGCTGGTGTGGACGACGTTCCGTATCGACATGCCGGCGTAGCCCCGCAGCGTGTTCGGCTCGGCAGCCGCGGCGGACGTGGACCAGGTGCCCACCCAGGTGCCGGCCGAGGCCGGGGCGGCCGAGCTACGGGGCTTGCCGGCAGCGGTGTCGATGTTGCCGTCGCTGTTGCCGACCCCGATGAATATCGCGGTCGAGACGAGGACCACCACAGCCGCCAGCGCAGCGAGCACGGCATAGGCCGTGCGTCTGGGCATAGGGGGCACGCTCATGGGCGGGTGTCTCCTCGGGCAGACGGAACTTGGGGCTCCGAAAGTGGACGTGAACTGCGAGAGAGCAGCGGCGTCGCTGCGGTCCGGTCGGCTCACCATGATCCCATGGCGCGGTACGCGGTGCTTCCGGCGGGGCCGCAGGCCTGCCTCCGGCGCACAGGGTCGCTCGCCCACTCAGACGATGGGAACCGCCCGTACGTTCCACTCCATAGGCGACGGAATCCGGACTGAGACAGGAAAGAGACAATGACCGAGGGGACGGCTCGACCGGGTGGAGCGAATGGACCGGATGAACCCGATGGAACGGACGCCGATGGGTGAGGCGGTGCCGCCGGCTGCGGCCGCGAGGGCCGCTTTCTCCTCGGAGACCGCGCTGGACGTGGAGAAGCGCCGCGGCGTGCGCCGGATGAAGACGATCGCGACGGCGCTGCTGCTGGCCGTCGCCGTCGTGTACGCGCTGGCGACCTGGGCGCGGTCGGCCGGCGCGGGCGGCTGGGCCGGGTACGCGGCGGCGGCCGCCGAGGCCGGGATGGTCGGCGCCCTGGCCGACTGGTTCGCGGTGACCGCGCTGTTCCGGCGGCCCATGGGGCTGCCGATCCCGCACACCGCGATCATCCCGACCAAGAAGGACCAGCTGGGGGTGAGCCTCGGCGAGTTCGTCGGCGAGAACTTCCTGTCCGGCGGTGTGGTGCGGATGCGGCTGCGGGCCGTCGGCATCAGCAGCAGGCTGGGCGCCTGGCTGGCCGAGCCCGCCCACGCCGACCGGGTGACGGCCGAGCTGGCGACGGCCCTGCGCGGCGCGCTCACGGTGCTGCGCGACTCCGACGTCCAGGCCGTGGTGGGCGAGGCGATCACCCGGCGCGCCGACGCACAGGAGATCGCGCCGGGCCTCGGCAAGATGCTGGAGCGGATCGTCGCGGACGGCGGGCACCATCGGGCCGTGGATCTGGTGTGTCTGCGCGCCCACGACTGGCTCGTCGAGCACAACGAGTCGGTGATGGAGGCGGTGGCGGGCGGCGCGCCCGGCTGGACCCCGCGGTTCGTCGACCGGAAGGTCGGCGAACGGGTCTACAAGGAACTGCTGCGGTTCGTCAGCGAGATGCGCGATATGCCGGATCATCCGGCGCGCGGGGCCCTGGACCGCTTCCTGGCCGACTTCGCGGGCGAGCTGCAGTCCGATACGGACACCCGGGCGCGGGTGGAGCGCCTGAAGGGGGAGGTGCTGGGGCGGGGCGAGGTGCAGGATCTGATCGCCTCGGCGTGGGCCTCCGTACGGGCGATGATCGTCGCGGCGGCCGAGGACGAGCGCAGCGAACTGCGGCTGCGGGCGCGGGCGGCGATCCTCTCGCTCGGCTCGCGGCTGGCCACGGAGGGGCGGCTGCGGGCGAAGGTCGACGGGTGGCTGGAGGACGCGGCGGTGTATGTGGTCACCACCTACCGGGACGAGATCACCTCGCTGATCACCGAGACCGTGGCGGGCTGGGACGCGGAGCACACCTCGCGGAAGATCGAGGCGCATATCGGGCGGGACCTGCAGTTCATCCGGATCAACGGCACGGTCGTGGGCGCGCTGGCGGGGCTGGTGATCTATTCGGTCTCGCGGCTGCTGGGCGCGTAGCGGTTCTGGGCGCTCAACGGTTCTGGAGAGTGCGGGCCGCAGGGCCTATGGTGCCCCGACCGGAGGGGGCTTGGCGGGAGGCCCCGGAGGGAGGTCGGCGTGCGACGGCAGCGGTTACCGGTGGTCGTACGGGGGCGCGTACGGGGGCGGCGCCCGCGGCGGGCGGTCCTGGCGCGGGTCCTGTGGACCGGCGCGGAGATCACCGTCACTCTCGGGCTCGTCATGCTGCTCTTCGTCGTCCATCAGCTGTGGTGGACCAACCGGCAGGCGCGGGAGGGCGCCAAACGGGAAGTGGCGGCGCTGGAGCGGGAGTGGAACGACGGGGCGGGGGCCGGGGACGGCTCGGCCGAGGACCCGTCAGGGGGTGACTCAGCCCAGGATTCGTCAGGGGGTGACTCCGGGGAATCCGGCCCCGACTCGGACCGCGCCACGGCCCGTAACTCCCCGGCGGCGTCCGGGAGCCGGGCCCCGCGCCGGGACCAGACGTACGCCGTGCTGCGCATCCCCCGTATCGGGCTGACCGCCCCGGTGGCCGAGGGCATCAGCAGGGCCGGGGTGCTCAACAAGGGGTACGTGGGGCACTACCCGAAGACCGCGCTCCCCGGCCAGGTGGGCAACTTCGCGCTCGCGGGCCATCGCAATACGCACGGCGAGCCGTTCCGCCACCTTGACGAGGTGCGGCCGGGCGATACGGTCCGCGTCGAGACCGCCGACGGCCGCTACACCTATGTCGTCGAGCGGACCCTGCCGCGCACCTCGCCCTCGGACGGCACGGTCGTCGCGGCGGTGCCGTACAGCTCGGCGCATCCGCGCTACCGCTACACCGAGCGGGGCTCGTACATCACGCTGACGACCTGCACCCCGGAGTACACCTCGCGGTACCGGCTGGTGGTGTGGGGCAGGCTGAAGGCGGCCGAGCCGCGCGCTGTCGGTGGCGGCGACTAGACTCGCGTACGAACGGATCAGCTGGGCAAGGGCGTTGTGCGCGTCATGGGGAGGGGGAGCCTGATGGTCCACCGCATCGAAGTGCTGCGGACGCACCTCGGCGTGCTCCTGTTCCTGCTGACCGGAGCCCTCCTCACCCACACCGGCCTGATGAGCGCCGTCGCGCTCGCCGCGACCGCCGCGATCGCGGCCGCCCTGCTGACCTGCGCGCTGCTGGCCGCGCGCGCTCTCGCCCCGCTTCCGCCGGGGCGAATACGCACCGCGATACGGGACAGGGAGCGCCGTACGGCGTTCCTGGCCCAGCGGGATCCCGACGCCGCGGGCCGGCCGCGGCCGCGAGCGCCGGGCCGTCGCCTGCCGACGGCCGCGTAGGCGCTCCGCTCCCGTAGCTTCATCAGCTTCATCGCTGGAGCCCACGTGGCTCGTCACGCCGACTCACCGAATCCGGCATCGGATTCCGGCACCACGACGAGACCCGTGGAGGGCTTTCCCATGTCTGTTTTCGCCGCGCTGGGCACGCTGCTCAGCTGGTTCGCCGACTGTCTCGCACCGCTGTTCGGGGCGTCCGCGACGGCCGCCGCGATCGTCCTGTTCACGCTGTGCGTGCGCGCCGCGCTCCATCCGCTCGCCCGCGCGGCCGTGCGCGGCGAGAAGGCGCGCTCCGCGCTCGCGCCGAAGCTGGCCGAACTGAACCGCCGTCACAAGCGCGACCCCGAGCGGCTGCGGCGCGCGATGGCCGAGCTGTACCAGAAGGAGTCGGTCTCCCCGGTCGCGGGCTGCCTGCCGACGCTCGTTCAGCTGCCCGTCTTCTTCGTCATGTACCACCTGTTCTCCACCGGCAGCGGCGCCGGGGACCTGCTGGACCACACCCTGGCGGGTGCCCCGCTGGGCGGCCGGTGGGGCGGGGACCTGGCCGGGCCGCACGGGGCGGTCTACCTCGCCCTGTTCGCGCTGATCGCGGCGGTGGCGGGCTGGACGTACATACGCGCCCGCAAGGCTGCCGTCGGCCGCCCGGCCCCCGCGGGGGTCCCGGCGGGGGCGGCCAAGCTGCTGCCCCTGATGTCGTTCGGCACGGTGGTCACCGCCGCCGTGGTGCCGCTGGCGGCGGGGCTCTACCTGGCGACCAGCACGACCTGGACGGCGGTCGAGCGGGCCCTGCTCCAGCGCACGGGCCGGGAGGAGAAGGCCAAAGGGGCCGCGCGGTCCAGTGGATGAACGGAGTCTTGCGGACTGGACGCCGCTCTTGTGAGGATCGATCAGCCAGGGCCGCCCCTCGATTTACGGGAGTCATCAGAATGAAGCTGCTGCGTGTCGGACCTGCGGGGGCGGAGCGCCCGGCGGTACTCGATGAGTCGGGTACCCCGCGCGATCTGTCGGGCCTGGTCAAGGACATCGACGGGGCCCTGCTCAGCGACGAGGCGGCGCTCGCCGGGATCCGTGCGGCGCTCGTGTCGGGGGAACTGCCCGCGCTGGACGCCACCGACTCCCGGATCGGCCCGCCGCTGGGCCGGATCGGCAAGATCGTGTGCATCGGGCTGAACTACCACGACCACGCCACGGAGACCGGCGCCGCGATCCCCGAGGAGCCGATCCTCTTCATGAAGGCCCCGGACACCGTCGTCGGCCCCGATGACACGGTCCTGGTGCCGCGCGGCAGCGAGAAGACCGACTGGGAGGTGGAGCTGGCCGTCGTCATCGGGCGTACGGCCCGCTACCTGGAATCCGACGAGGAGGCCCTCGCCTCGGTCGCGGGCTACGCCGTCGCCCACGACGTCTCGGAGCGGGCGTTCCAGATCGAGCGCGGCGGCCAGTGGGACAAGGGCAAGAACTGCGAGACGTTCAACCCGCTCGGCCCCTGGCTGGTCACCGCCGACGAGATCTCCGACCCTCAGGCGCTGGCCTTGCGCCTGTGGGTCAACGGCGAGCTCAAGCAGGACGGCACCACGGCGGACCAGATCTTCCCGGTGGCCCAGGTGGTCCGCTACCTGAGCCAGTTCATGACCCTCTACCCGGGCGATGTCATCAACACCGGCACCCCGGCGGGCGTGGCCCTGGGGCGGCCCGAGCCCAAGCCGTATCTGCGGGCCGGGGACGTCGTCGAGCTGGAGATCGACGGGCTGGGGCGGCAGCGCCAGGAGTTCAAGGACGCGTGATCCGGACCGTCCGGCCCTCCGCCGCCGACGTGCGGGCCGCCTCCAGGACCCGGAGGGCGGCCGCGGCCTCGGCGGCGGTGACCGGCGGGGCGCCGCCGTCGCGGAGCGCGGTGGCGATGGCGCGGTAGTAGGCCGGGTAGTCGCCCGGGAGGGTGGGTACGGGCACGCCGCCGCCGCTCAGGGGCGACTCGCCCGCGCCCAGCCGGCCCCAGGCGGCTTCGGGTTCGGCGCCCCAGGGCGCGCCGCCGTCCGCACCGGGGCGCAGGCCCTCGCGGAGGGCGGCCTCCTGCGGGTCGAGGCCGTACTTCACATAGCCCGCCTGGCTGCCCAGCACCCGGAAGCGCGGGCCCAGCTGCGCGGTGATCGCGCTCATCCACAGATGGGAGCGGACGCCGCTCGCATGGGTGAGGGCGATGAAGGTGTCGTCGTCGGTGCGGGCGCCCGGGCGGCGCACCTCGACCTCGGCGTAGACGGAGGTGGCCGGCCCGAAGAGGGTGAGGGCCTGGTCGACGAGGTGGCTGCCCAGGTCGTACAGCAGCCCGCCGACCTCAGCCGGGTCGCCGGACTCGCGCCAGCCGCCCTTGAGCTGGGGGCGCCAGCGCTCGAAGCGGGACTCGAAGCGCTGCACCTCGCCGAGCGCGCCCTCGGCGAGCAGCTTGTGCAGAGTGCGAAAGTCGTTGTCCCAGCGGCGGTTCTGGAAGACGCTCAGCAGCAGACCGCGGCGGTCGGCGAGCTCGGCCAGCTCCTCTGCCTCGGCGGCGGTCGCGGCGAGCGGCTTGTCGACGACGACCGGCAGCCCGGCCTCCAGGGCGGCGCGCGCGAGGGGGACGTGGGTGCGGTTGGGGGAGGCGATGACGACCAGGTCCAGCTCGCCGGCGCGCGCCCACAGCTCATCGGCGGAGACGGCGAGGCGCACCCCCGGGTACTCCTCGGCGGCCTGCCGCTGCCGCTCCGGGCTGGAGGTGACCACGGTGTCGAGGACGAGGCCGTCCGTGGCGGCGATCAGGGGCGCGTGGAAGACGGAGCCCGCCAGACCGAAGCCGATGAGGGCGACGCGTACGGGGGTGGAGCCAGGGGTGCCGGTGCCGGTGTCAGCCATGGAACCACTTTGACAACACTGTTGCGGAAGCGCAAGCGGGAGCCACAATGGGGGCGTGAACAGCACGATGTCCTCGACGGCCCGACCCGGAACCGGCCCCGGACCCGGGCCCGGGCTTGGAGCCCAGCCCGGGCCTGGAGTTCAGCCCGGCCCCGGCGCCAATCTGGCCGTCCTGCGCGGCCATAACGCGGCGCTCGTCCTCGGCCTGCTGCGGGACGCGGGCGAGGGCGGGATCAGCCGGCTGGAGCTGGCCGCGCAGACCGGGCTCACCCCGCAGGCCGTCAGCAAGATCACGGCCCGGCTGCGGGCGGACGGGCTGGCCGCCGAGGCGGGCCACCGGGCGTCCACGGGCGGTAAGCCGCGTACGGTCCTGCGGCTGGTCCCGGGCGCGCGGCGGGCGATCGGGCTGCACCTGGACCGCGACGAGCTGACGGCCGTGCTGGTCGACCTCGCGGGCACACCGCTCGGCCGGCGCACGGTCCCCTTCGACTTCGGCGCGGGGGCCGAGGAGGCGGTCGCCGTGGTCGGCGGCGAGGTCGAGGCCCTGCTCGCCGGGGCCGACGGCGGTCGCACCGGGCTGCTGGGGGCCGGGGTCGCCGCCCCCGGGCCGCTGGACCACGGCTCCGGGGTGCTGCGCCGCGTCACCGGCTTCCCCCGCTGGGACGGCTTCCCGCTGCGCGACGCGCTCGCCGAACGCCTCGGCCTCCCCGTCGTCCTGGACAAGGACACCAACGCCGCCGCACTCGGGCTCACCGTCGGCCGCGCCCGGCAGCGCGCCGCCGGGCCCTTCCCTGCAGGGTCCTTCGCGTATCTGCACCTCGGCACCGGTCTGGGCGCCGGTCTCGTCCTCGGCGGGGCCGTCCACCGGGGAGCCCGCACCGGTGCGGGGGAGTTCGGGCACCAGGTCATCCAGCTGGACGGGCCGCCCTGCGGCTGCGGCGACCGCGGCTGCCTGGAGGCGCTGTGCCTGGCCGCGGTCGCGGACGGCGACCCGGCCCGGGCGGCGCGGCTGCTCGGCGTCGGCGCCGCCAACCTCGTACGGCTGCTCGACATCGACCGGGTGCTGCTCGGCGGCCGGGTCGTACTGGCCGCGCCCGAGCCGTACGCGCGCGGCGTGGCCGAGACACTGGCCGCGGACGCGGCGCGGGCCGGCGGCCGTACGGTCCCGGTGGACGTGGTGGGCCGGGGCGGCCACGCGGTCGTGGAGGGCGCGGCGCAGCTGGTGCTGGCGCCGCTGTTCGCGGTGGGGTGAGGCAGCGTTGGGCTGATGGGCTGACGATGACTGATGGGCTGATGGGCCGAACGAGCGGGTTGTTGACCGCCAGTCGGAGGCAATCGGCCGGGTCGGCCGCGTGTCGGTCCCCCAAGGTGGAAGACAGCAGGGCACTCGGGAAACCACCGCAGCAGAGGTCGCCCATGCGCTCGCCCGCCACCCCCGTCGTCCGCGCAGCCGCCCAGTCCGCCGCCGCGCTCGCGCTGCTGCTGCCGGCGGTGTGGTGCGGAACCGCGCAGTCCGCGTCCGCATCGGCTGCTATGCCCTCCTGCGGACGGCGGGAGAGCCCCCGCTTCCCGATCGACGCCCGGCTGCACGGCGGACCGGCCCGGTACGCGCGGGGCGGCGGCTGGCACGCCTGGCACCTGGAGCTGCGCAACACCACGCGCGTCGAGTGCCGCGCCATCCACCCCATCGCGATCCTCGTCGACCGCGCGCACGCGCTGCGGCCCGACCACATCCGGATGGAGTTCCTGGACCCTTACGCCGACAAGGCCGCCGGTGGCCGATGGCGGCCCGTCTCCTTCGAGACCACGGACGAGGACGAGAACATCGGGGTCTTCGGCGACCCGTTCCAGGGCTTCACCGTGCCCGCGCGCGGGAGCGTGAAGGTGCGGGTGCGGTCCCACTTCACCGACTCCGCGCCGACCGGCCCCGTCACCGCGAACGTCATCACCATGGAGCGCCGCGCGGACGACGGGGACTGGGTCGGCCAGTCCGGCGACTACGACTTCCGCATCGAGCGCGCGGCGGGGGTGGGGGCGGAGGAGGCGAGCGGGGCCGGTACGGGGGAGCCGGAGGAGCCCCGTACGAGCGGGCCAAGCGCCCGTACGGATGAGCAGCCCGGCACGGGCGGGCTCCGCACCGGTGAGCCTCCTGCCGAGCCGCGGCCCGAGCCCCGCGCCGGTCAGGGGACCGGTGCCCGCGGGCGCACCGGGAGCCCCGCGGGCCCCGGGAAGGAGGAGGCGCCCGCCCGTGCCGACGCCACCCCCGGCCCCCGCGGCGAGGGCAGCAGTCGCGACCAGCTGCCGCCTGAACTCGCCGCGACGGGCCGGGGCGTCGTACTCCTCGGACTCGCCGTGATCAGTGGCGCGCTCATCGTCTCCGGTACCGCGCTGGTGATCAGGTCCCGGCGTCCGAGGCGGTGAGAGCCGGCCGCCGCTACCGCCCCCTGGGCGGCTCGCCCCGGCGGCGGAGCTCTTCGTCCGCCTTCTCCGCGCCGCGCCGGGGCCGCTCGGTGGTGGCCTTGCCCTTGCGTGAGGCTTGCCGCGCCCGTTCCTGGCCCTTGTTGATCGCGTCCTTGAGCTTGTCCTTGATGCTCATCTGAATCTCCTTCGCGGGGGAGCGGAAGCGGCCTTGTCAGGCACGGCCTCCCTCACCAGGATCGGCCGCCCGCCCGGCTCTGTCGCGCTGGAGCGCTTGCCGCGCGGCCGCCCCGGTCCCGTCTGCCGAGGTCAGACGGGACCGGGGCGGTCCGGGTCCCGGCCCGGCTGGCTACGCTGGATACTCGACCCGCCCGCAGTCACGCGGTCGGTGTCCCCACTCAGTTGTTATTGGTGCACGGCAGGAGAGTCCGCAATGGCAGAGCGCAAGCCGATCGAGTCCTGGCTCACCGATATGGACGGGGTGCTGATGCACGAGGGGATCCCGGTGCCCGGGGCGGACGCCTTCATCAAGCGGCTGCGCGAGTCCGGCAAGCCATTCCTGGTGCTCACCAACAACTCCATCTACACCCCGCGCGATCTGCACGCCCGGCTGTCCCGGATCGGCCTGGACGTGCCGGTCGCCAACATCTGGACGTCCGCGCTGGCCACCGCCAAGTTCCTGGACGACCAGCGGCCCGGCGGTACGGCGTATGTCATCGGCGAGGCCGGGCTGACCACGGCCCTGCACGACATCGGCTATGTCCTCACCGACGTCGAACCCGACTATGTGGTGCTGGGTGAGACCCGTACGTACAGCTTCGAAGCGCTCACCAAGGCCATCCGCCTGATCAACAACGGCGCCCGCTTCATCGCCACCAACCCGGACGAGACCGGGCCCTCCGCCGAGGGCGCGCTGCCCGCGACCGGCTCCGTGGCCGCGCTGATCACCAAGGCGACGGGGGCCGAGCCGTACTTCGTCGGCAAGCCGAACCCGCTGATGATGCGCGCCGGGCTGAACGCGATCGGGGCGCACTCCGAGACCAGCGCGATGATCGGCGACCGGATGGACACCGATGTGCTGGCCGGTCTCGAGGCGGGCATGGAGACCTTCCTGGTGCTCACCGGGGTCACTCAGATCGGAGAGGTCGACCGGCACCCGTTCCGGCCGTCCACGGTCGTGAACTCCATCGCGGACCTGGTCGAGCGGGTGTGACGCCGGCCGGAGCCGTCTGACGCGTACGGACTGACCCGGACTGACCCGTACGGAGCAGCCGGGGGCCGCAGCGGATGCGGCTCCCGGCTGCGCGCGTGAGCCTCGGTGGTGTCAGGAGGTTCACCATGCGTTCGCTCGCCCTCACGCTCCGTATGGCCGTCTGTGCGGCGGTGGTGGTCATGGCCATCGCCGGACCCGCCGCCGCGGACCAGGAGGACAACGCCCCCGCGCGCCCGGCCCACCGCGCCCACCCCGCCCACCACGCCCATCCGGGTATCGCCCCGGCCGACGACGCGGCGCGCCAGGACTTCGGCAGGGCCGAGGCGTACGGCCTGGTGCTCTCCGGGGGCACGGCGCTGGCCGTCGCCGGGCTGGCGGTGCGCCGCCGCCGTCGCCCGGTCGGAATGGCATCGGGCTGACGGCGGTGTACGGGAAGGGCTTCGGCCGGGTCGGCCGGCCGGTCGCGGGGGTGGCCTGGGCGGCGCTGCTGCTCGGGCTGTGGCTGTGGGGCCATGACACCGCGGAGGGCCTGGGCGGTGTGGTGCCGGTGACGGGAGACGTGGCGGCCGTGGGGCGCCCGCCCGCGCATCCGCTGCCGCCGTCCCGGGGACCGCTGCCGTCCGTACGGGCGCGGCGCGTCGTCGTCGCGTCGGCGGGGATCGCGGGGCGGGTCGGCGAGCCGGGCCGGGGCCGGAGCTGGAGCAGGCGAATGGGCCGGGGCGCGGACTGGTACGGCGTGGGGGCGCGGCCGGGGGCCTCGGGTACTGCGGTGCTGATCGGGCCCGCCGACGCCGGTGTCGTCCGCCGCCTGGGCGGGGTCAGGCGCGGGGACGCGGTGCGGGTGTCGCGGGCGGACGGGACGGTGGCCGAGTTCACGGTCGAGGGCGTCGAGATGGTCATGGCCGGGCGGTACGAGGCGCGGCGGGTGTACGGGGCGCGGGCCCGGGGCCGGGCGGAGCTGCGGCTGGTCGCGAGGGACGGAATCCAGGGAGAGCGCGGGGCGCGCGGGGCGTACGCGGCGCCTGGTGCGCGCGTGGTGGTGTCGGCGTATCTGACGGGGATTCGGTAGGCGTGCGCGCCCCGGCGCGGCTTGGGGCCCGCACCACGCCGTACGGGCGAAATCACGCAAAGGGCTGTGGACAACCCAGTGGGGGTCGGTGTGGTGTGTAAGCATGGATTCGACCGGTCTTGTCCTACCCGGGGGCCTGAGGGGTGCCTCCCGGAGCGTGCACCCAAGGGGGAGTGGATGTACGGGAGTTACACCGGCCGTCGGCGCAGCGCTGTCCGTGTGGGGGCCGCGGTGGGGGCGCTGCTGTCGCTTGTGACGCTCTCCGGCTGCTTCGGCTCGTCGTCCTCCGACAGCGAGGAGGAGTCGATCGCGGCCGCCAAGCCCGCGCAGCGGCCCAGGAATGTCGTGCCGTACTGGGTGAATCCCGACGGCAGCGCGGCGCGGCAGGTCGCCGCGTACCGCAGGAAGGGGGCGGACGCCGAGGCGAAGCTGATAGGGCGGATCGCGGCGCAGCCGGTCGCTGAGTGGCTGGGGGTGGACGATCCGGAGGGCCAGGCGCGCGGGTTCACCGAGGCCGCCGCCCAGGAGGAGCGCGACGCGCTGCTGGTCTTCTACAACATCCCGCACCGCGACTGCGGACACTATTCGAAGGGCGGCGCCGCCGACGGCAATACGTACCGCGCCTGGCTGGACAAGGCGGTCAGAGGCATCGGCGACCGGGCCGCCACGGTCATCCTGGAGCCGGACGCGCTGCCTCACGCGGTGGACGGCTGCACGCCCAAGAAGTTCCTCGAGGAGCGCTATGACCTGCTGACCGGGGCCGTGGACAAGCTCAAGGGGCTGCCCCACACCAAGGTCTATCTGGACGCCGGGAATCCGCACTGGATCAAGGACCCGCGCCGGATGGCCGAGCCGCTGAGGCGGGCGGGGCTGAAGAAGGCCGACGGCTTCGCGCTCAACATCGCCAATTACCAGACCACCGAGGACAACAAGGCATACGGCAAGAAGCTCTCCGCCCTGGTCGGCGGCAAGCCCTTCGTGATCGACACCAGCCGTAATGGCAACGGCCCGGTGCCGGGCAAGGAGGACCCCGAGGCTTGGTGCAACCCCAAGGGACGGGCGCTGGGCGAGACGCCGACGGTCCGCACGGGCGACCGCGCGGTCGCCGCGTATCTGTGGATCAAGCGTCCGGGCGAGTCGGACGGCACCTGCAAGGGCGGCCCCAAGGCCGGCCAGTGGTGGCCGCGGTACGCGCTCGACCTCGCCCGTAACGTCAAACGGCGCGGGTAGCCTCGCCCGTAACGCCAGACGGCCCGGGTAGCCGACCGGTCAGCGCTTGGAGGTGCGCCCGTCCGCGGGCACCTCCACCCAGGCCGCCTTTGAGGGGGTGCCCTCGTCGTCCACCACCGTGAGCATGTACCACCCCGGTGGGACCAGCGACGGGTCTTTCGGGATCCGGACGGTGACGCTGTCCCGGCCGGCGACGAAGTCCAGCGCGATCGACCGCTGTTCGACGTTGGTCACATGGGTGAAGGAGCTCGGGCGGATCAGCCGTACCCGCTCGATGGCCGGTGCGTGCGGGGTCCGGTAGGTGGCCTTCGCCCCGTGCTTGACGGTCCGCGGCGCGGTGTCGACCAGCGTGGGCCGCGCGTCGCGGAACAGATACGGCGGGGTGTACAGGTCGATCTGCTGCTGGAACTTCCCCGGCTCGGTGTTGGCGGAGTCGCCGAACAGTGAGTCGGAGCCGAAGGTCATCACCCGGCCGTCGGGCAGCAGCAGCGCCCCGGAGTGGTAGTTGCGGCCCACCAGCGGGTCGGCCACACCGCGCGTGGTGTTGGTCTTGGGGTCGTAGACCTCGGCCCGCAGCACATTGCTGCCGTCGCGCCCGCGGTAGTCGCCCGAGCCGTTGGTGGTCAGGAGGGTGTCGTCCGGGAGGATGACGCTGCTGGGGTAGCGGACCTCGGAGTACAGCTTCGGCCCGTCGTGGAAGCGCGGCCGTGCCTTGCGCAGATCGACGATCCGGGTCTTCGCAGTGGCCCTGGGGTCCTCGCCGACCCCACCGCCACCGAGCACCATGTACCGCTGCTCCTGGGCCGGGGGCAGCAGCACGGACATCGACGTCTCCAGGATGTCCGGGTCGCTCATACCGGGCACGGCCTTGAACGCATTGGTCTTCAGATCCCAGATGCCGGGGGTGCGGCCCACGTTGTCCGGGCCGTATCCGGCGTTGGAGCCGGTGTAGAAGATCCTGCCGCCTTCGGTGAGGAAGAGCGCGGGGTACGTGGGGAAGAACCGCTTCTTGGACAGGTACTTCCACTTCTTGGTCCGGGGGTTGTAGGTCTCGTTCTTCCCCGGTACGACCTGGCCGATCTCGTCCAGGCCGGAGACCGACAGCACCCGGCCGTCCTGGAGGGTGGTCAGGGTCGGGTACCAGCGGGCCTCGTGCATCGGGTCGACGGGGACATAGCGCTCGGCGACCGGGTCGAACTCGTAGGCGGTCTTGATGCCCTGGAAGTCCTTCTTGTCGAAGGACAGCTTCTGCGCGATGCCGTAGAAGTTCTGCCGGTCCTTGCCCGCCAGCCCCTCGATCCGGTAGTTGTCCTGGGTCCCGGTCTGGTACCGCTTCCCCTTGCGCAGCGCCTCCACATAGACCCGGGCGGTGCTGGCGGTCACGGTGACCTTGCCGGACTTGCGGTTCTTGGCCTTCTTGGCGCGCGGCACCAGAACCGGGTCCTTGGACTCGAAGACCTTGCCGTTCTCCTTGCCGGTGAAGCGGGTGCCCGCCGGGAACGTCTTCGGCTTGTCCGGGTCCTCGTTGTGGACGAACATCAGGCCGCCGGCCTTCTCCACATCGCCCTTGAGCTTTTCGTACCGCTGAGTGCCGCCCGCCACCAGCAGTTTTCCGTCCGGCAGCTGGGAGTGCCCGGCGCAGAAGAGGTCCTGCGGGGTGGGGATGTTCCGATAGGTGTTCTTCACCGGGTCCCACAGGACGCTCCGGAAGGACTTGGCGGCGAAGTTCTTCGCGTTGTTCCCGGAGCCGGCGACCAGCAGCACCTTGCCGGTGTGCAGCAGGGCGGCGTGGATCGTATTGATCCGGTACTCCTCGGGGACGTTCACCACATCCCAGTGGCCGTTCCTGGCCTTGTACTCCGGCTGGTTGATCTTGTACTTGTGGTACTTGTCCGAGCTGAAGCGGTAGAGGGCCGGTCCGTTCATTCCGGCCAGCATGAGTACAGCCGCCGCACCGATCCCGAAGCGGCGGGTGCGGCGACTCGGTCGGTACTTCACGTTCTATCGTCCCCCAAGGGATGTTTCGGCGGTCTGCTTCTCGGTCTGCTTCTCGGTCCGTTTCTCCTGGCGGAGGGTCCACCGCCAGGCGATGATCGGCGCGGCCGTGACAGCCAGGGCAAGTGATGCCCAAACGGTCATCGCTGGATGACTGTGGTCGAAATAGAAGGAAGAGGCGAGCGACCCGCCGAAGACCGCCAGGAAGAAAAGGTGAATCCGGAAGGTGCCGAAGAGCGTGTCGGGGCTCGCCGAGTCGCCCTTGGGCGTCACCACGAACCTGCTCTTACGGCGCAGTACGGCGTCCATCAGCGAGCGGGCGTAGACCGGCGCGGCGAGGGCGGACATCACCATGCCGGCCACGCCGCCGGACCCCTCCGGTTCATGCGGGGAGACGTTGTGCCGCCGGTTCCAGATGTACAGACCGATCTGCAGGGCCGAGGCGTTGCCGTAGAGCATCATCCAGATGGCGGGGTCGATCTGGAGCCCCGAGGCGCCGAAGCCGAGGAAGAGCGCGCAGCTGAGGGCGGCGAGAATCCAGTTGAGCGCTGACGCCGGATAGAAGATCACCATCAGCGTGTAGTTGAAGAGCTTGCCCGGCGGCAGGGTGAGCGGCGCCTTCCAGAACTGCTTGAGCAGCGTCTCGTAGGTACCCCGGGACCAGCGCAGCTGCTGGGTGAAGAAGTCGGTCCAGGCGCCCGGGCCCTCGCCGACCGCGAGGACGTCGGGGGTGTAGACGGAGCGCCACTTGCGGCCGGTGGCGGGGTTGCGGTGGCGGTGCAGCTCGAAGCCGGTGGCCATGTCCTCGGTGATCGAGTCGTACAGCCCGCCGATGCCCTTGAGGGCGCTGATCCGTACGGCGTTGTTGGTGCCGACGAACATGGGGCCGCCATAGGCGTTCCCCGCGCGCTGGATGAGGGCGTGGAAGAGGAACTGCTGGCTCTCGGCGGCCTTGGTGACGGCCGCGTCGTAGTTGCCGTAGACCTGCGGGCCGACGACGAAGGCGACGTCCGGGTCGCGGAAGTAGCCGAGCATCCGCTCCAGGTAGTTGGGGAGCGGGACGTGGTCGGTGTCGACGGAGGCGAAGTAGTCGTAGGCGTCGCCGTGGGCGTCCAGCCAGGCGTTGTAGTTGCCGTGCTTGGTCCTGGCGCGGTGCGGGCCCTTGGGCCGGTTCCACTTCTCGACGCCCTTGCGGGTGAAGTGGCGTACGCCCAGGCGCGCGCAGACCGCCTTCACCGCCGGGTCGTCGCCCTCGTCGAGGAGCCAGACGTGCAGGGTTCCGCGGTGGCGCACGCGCACCGCCGCCTCCAGGGTCCGGGTCACCATCTCCAGGGGCTCCTTGCCGGGCACGAAGGAGGTGAGGAAGGCGACCTTGGTGCCGGTCTCGGGCACCACAGGGACCGGGTCGCGGGCGACGAGGGTGGCATGCGCGTTGGACAGCACATTGAGCGTGCGGAACAGCTCGATCAGCCCGATGGAGACCAGCATCACGGTGTCCATGGCGGCCATGACGGGGCCGACGCCCTCCCGGCTGGTCCAGTGGGCGGGCTGCATCAGCCACAGCAGCAGCCCCAGCGAGAGCAGGGGCGCGGCGCCCAGCAGCAGCGCGGCGCGGACGCGGTGCGGTTCGTCGGCCAGCAGTCCGCGGTAGCGCACCCGGTACGGTTTGGCTGAATTTCCTGCGTTTTCGGAATCCGGTCGGCTGAGCGGGCCGGCGAGCCGGCTGTAGTGCTCGTAGTCGTACTTCGGCAGCGGCGGCCGGGGCCGGTGCCGGTGCGGTTCGCTGTGGTGCTGCCGTGGGATGCGCGCGCTGGTCGTCGACGCCATGAGTCATTCCCCCCGCACGCGGAAGCCGGCCGCGTGCTGAAGCCCGTTCGTCGTGTGCTCTCCCCCGAAACGGCCCCCCCTCGGCCGTACGGGCACATTAGTGGAGACAACCGACGATGCGGACATGGAACGGCCGCCTCGTGAAGCGCAACAGCGAGAACCGGACCTTTCCGGCGGGGAGGGGTGAATCGGCCGCGGCGCGAGACGGGAAGGCGGGGCTCAGGCCGGTCGTGGTGCGGGGCGCCGGGTCATTCCTGGTGAGGGGAGCGCAGCCGCTCCCGGATATCGCCGAAGTGATCGCGAACGGCGGCCTCGGCCCGTACGACATCGCCGGTGCGGACCGCCTCCAGGATCTCCCGGTGCTGCCGGCAGGTGACCTTGGGATCGGTGTGCAGATCCACCAGATCGGTGCGCACCCGGTGGAAGGCGTCCCAGAACGCCTCCAGCATCTCGCTGAGCAGCAGATTGTCCAGGCCGCGGTGGAGGGCGGCATGGAAGGCCCGGTCGGTGTCGGCGCGTACGGCGCCCTCGGCGGCCTCCGCCTCCATCCGCTCGACCAGGGCGTCCAGCTCGGCCAGGTCGGCCTGTGGTATTCGCCCGGCCAGCCGTGCGATCAGCCCGGTCTCCACCGCCTCGCGCAGCTCCAGCAACTGGAGCAGGCTGTCCTCGCCGCGGTAGTGGCCGGCGACGGTGCGGAAGATCAGCCCCTCGATCATCGGGCCCATCGACATGGGTCCGACGTAGGTGCCGAAGCCATGGCGGATCTCCACGATGTTCATGGCCTGCAGCCCCTTGAGGGCTTCGCGCACGGAGTTGCGGCTGACGCCGAGCAGTTCCATCAGCTCGGTCTCGGTCGGCAGCGGGGCGCCGGAGGGCAGCCGCTGGTCGACGATCAGGCGCTTGATGCGCTCCTGGATGTCGCTCGCCATGCCGCGATTGTGCGCCGCCACAGCCACCTCCAATCGCGTCAGCTTACCGGGAACGCAACAGGGGCTCCTCGGCGAACCGAGAAACCCCTGGTCAGTGGCGTAAGCCAAGTGCGCCGCCAGGGACTCGAACCCCGGACCCGCTGATTAAGAGTCAGCTGCTCTAACCAACTGAGCTAGCGGCGCCTGCTGACGGATGAATCCTACCCGACCTGGAGGGGTGCTCCGGGCAGTGCGCTTCATCGCGCTTCATTGGTATGGACATCTCCTGAATTTGGTATGGACATGACCAAGAAATCGCGGTTACTCTGCGACTTGGTCTAGACCGCACAGCACTCGGCTCGCCGAAGCACTCCCCACGTCTTCAGGAGCGAAGCATGCGCAAGAAGATCAGCGCCGCTGTGATCGGCATCGGGCTCGCGGCGGTCTCCGTTCTCACCACCGGCGGCAGCGCCTCCAGCCACGCCTACACCGACTCGCCCATCAGCCGTCAGAAGCTGTGTGCCAACGGCACCGTCACCAACTGCGGCGACATCCAGTACGAACCGCAGAGCGTCGAGGGCCCCAAGGGCTTCCCGTCCGGCGGTCCGGCCGACGGCACGATCTGCGCGGGTGGCAACAGCCGGTTCTCCCAGCTGGACGACCCGCGCGGCGGCCAGTGGCCGACCACCAAGCTCACCGCCGGGCAGAGCTACACCTTCACCTGGCGCTTCACCGCCTCGCACGCCACGACGGACTTCAAGTACTTCATCACCAAGAACGGCTGGAACCCCAACTCGAAGCTCACCCGCGCGAGCCTGGACTCCACGCCGTTCCTGACCGTCCCGTACAACGGCCAGCGGCCACCGTCCACGCTCTCCCATTCGGGCACCATCCCGAGCGGGAAGACCGGAAGGCATCTGATCCTCGCCGTGTGGACCGTCGCCGACACCTCGAACGCCTTCTATGCCTGCTCGGACGTGCAGTTCTGACCGGCCGACCGGCCGACCGGTCTGATCCACTTGGCCCACCGGCCTGAACGGCGCGGGGCCCGGCCCGTCAGGACCGGGCCCCGCGTCATCTCAGGCGTCGTATAAGCCCGCCTTCACGCCGCGTACGAAAGCGGCCCAGGCGGCCGGGGCGGCGCCCAGGACCGCGTCCGGGTCGTCGCTTTCGCGCAGCCGGACCAGGCCGCCCCACGCGGCGACCTCGACACACTGGCCCTCGCCCACGGAGTGCGAGGACTTGCGCCAGCGCGGACGCGGGGACGGGGACAGGGATGGGTTCGGGGACAGGTCATGCGGGTTCTCGGGCACTCTTGAGGTGTTCACGGTGTGGGGCCCTCTTTCCTAAGAGACCGGCGATGAGGGCCTTCGTCTCCTCCGTCGACAGCGCGCTGTCGACGATGTGGTCGAAGGCGTCGGCGAAGACGTTGACGTCGTCGACTCCTTCGACGTACACGGGGCCGCGCAGGTTCTCCTGGGTGACCACGTCCGGCATCGGACCGGGAAACCCGACGATCGTGAAGGCGCCCGCGTCCCCCGGGTTGGGCGCCGCGTCGATCGGCATCACCTGCAGCGTGACCGTGGGCCAGTCCGCGACGTCCAGCAGCCGCCGCAACTGCTCGTCCATGATGGCCGGGCGGCCGGAGAAACGCCGGTGGAGGGCGGCCTCGTGGATCACCGCCCACAGCCGCAGCGGAGTGCGCGGACGGGTCAGCACCGCCTGGCGGGCCAGCCGCACCTCGGCGAGCGCCGCGACCTCCGCCTCGCTGCGCGCGACCGCGTTGGCGGCGATCGTCTCCCGGGCGTAGTCGGGCGTCTGCAGCAGCCCTGGAACGACCAGTGGGGCGAAGTCGCGGACGTGTTCGGCGTCGCTCTCCAGCGAGATGTAGTCGGCGTACGCGGGGGCGACCACGCCGCGGTAGGTCTGCCACCAGCCGCGTTTCCCGGCGTCCTTGGCAAGCCTCTCGAGCGCCGCGCGGACTTCGGAGTCGCTGATGGCGTAGGCCTCCAGCAGGGTGGCGACCTCCGCGGCGCGGATGGTCGCGTTCGCGTTCTCTATCCGGGACAGCTTCGGGGCGCTCCAGCGGCGGGCGCCCGTACGTCCCCTTTGGGCCGCGTTCAGCGCCTGCGCGGCCGCGTCCAATGTCATCCCCGCTTCGGTACGCAGCTTCCGCAGAGTGGACCCCAGCCGCCTGCGCCGCACGGTGGGCACTGGGTGGTAGGACATGTGGCCAGTCTGACGTATCGCCAACTACAACCACCAGGCGGCATATGCCAGTCTTGCGTGAGTGGGTCGAAACATTGCGAGTAGCACGGACATGGGACAGGATCGCCTGTGCGACACGGCAGCGCGCCGTGCCTTGGAGGGCCCTGGACGACATGGCAGAGAACATCCCGCAGGGGGCACCGCCCGGCGGTAGCTGGGGGCGATACGAGCTGCGCCTGCGCGTCCATCCGCAGACACTCGCGGACGTGCGCCGCGTCGTGGGTGCGCGGCTGCGCCAGTGGGGCCGCGAGGAGTTGATCACCGCGGCTGCGATGTGCGTCACCGAACTGCTCTCCAACGTCCACAAGCACGCTGCCTCGCCCGACTGTGTCCTCACCCTCGAGAACCGTCCGTACGGCATACGGGCCTCCGTCAGCGACAGCGAGTCCTCGCTGCCGGTGGTCAAGGAGCCCGACTTCCTCTCCGAGAGCGGGCGGGGGATGTTTCTGCTCAGCAAGACGGCCGACGAATGGGGCACGGACCTCAACACCACCGGGAAGACGGTCTGGTTCACGCTTCGCGCGGAATCGGTCGGCCCGTGAGCCGCTGTTCGGTAGCGTGCCGTTCGGAGTGGTGTGCGAGCCGGGGAGGGGCCCATGGATCCGGTGACGGCGGGTGCGCTGATCGCGGCGGTCAACGCGGTGGTGTCCGGGGCCGGCGGTGAGGCGGGCCGGCGGGCGCTCGAGGCGCTGGGCGCGCTGTCCCGCAGGGTGCTCCGGCGGAACCCGTCCGATCCGGCGGCCGACCCGGGCGCGGACCCGGCGGCCGACCCGGGCGCGGACCCGGCGGCCGATCCGTCGGGCGGCCCGGGCGCCGATCCGGCGGGCGATGGCGAGCCCGTCGCGATTCCGTACGACGACCCGGAGCGGCTGCGCCGACTGGCCGAGCTGCTGGTCGAACGAGCCCGCCAGGACCCCGAGTTGGGGCGCGACCTGGCGGCCTGGATGAGCCGGTACGGAACGCCCGCCCAAGAGGTCGGCACCGTCCACAATTCCATCTCGGGTGACGCGCGGATCACCGGGCCGGTTATTCAAGGCCGGGATTTCCAGGGACCGATCAGCTTCGGCTCGCAGTGACTCACCCCCGGACGGGGGTACCCGGGCGCCCGTCGACGGCTGGCAGCAAGCGGACAGCGGCCCCGGCGGCCGGTCGCCCAGAGTGTCCCGGCGGCTGCGCTGGGTGGCGTACGGGCGGTCAGGCGGCGCGGATACATGCAACTTCCTGACATACCGCGTGTCGTTGCGCGCGCGAGGCGTTGCGGTAGGGTCTGACACGCCGTCATTTGCCTACTCTTTACCTGACTCACTGCGTTGACGCCGTCGCTGTGTGCGAATTACTGTCGTCAATGGAATTGCATAGCGTTTTTTGCTCCAAGAAATTCTCGAACCAGGCTCGAATTTCAGAAAACAGGTCGCCTTCGCCCTGCAGGGGAAGTCATGGTTGGTCTTGCGAGGATGCCCGAGCCGTCACCCGAGCGTGGGGCGGCCGGTGCCGCGGGCTCCGACCATGTGGAGCGGGCGCTGCTGGCGGCCCATGACCTGATCGAGTCCGTGGTGACCCGGCACCGGCAGGACCGGGCCCGCCAGTCGTGGGTGCGGGCCGGGCCCGGACGGCCGTCGGCCGCCGAGGCCGCCGACCGGCTCATCGCCGGAGCCGAGCGGACCGTTGCCGTCGTGCTCTCCGGCGACCCGGAGCAGGAGGACGCCGTCTGCGCGGCCCTCGCCCGCCCGCCCCGGCCCGGCCGCGAGGGCGTCGCCGTCCGGCTGCTGTGCCTGCCGGACGCCCTGACCGGCCCGCGGATACCGGCGCTGGCGCGCACCGACCCGCGCTGTGAGGCGCGGACGGCCGACGGGGCGTTACCCGAAACCCTGCTCGTCGACGGCCGGATCGGCTACGTACGGCCGGAGATGAGGCCGGAGAAGGGGCCGGGACTCGAGCCCGGGCCGGAGCGGACCGTGCCGCCGGTCTCGCTCGTGGAGGACGCGGCCACGGTGCAGGCCCTGGATCTGATGTTCGCCGGGGCATGGGGGAACGCCGCGGCGCTCGCCGAGCCCTCGCGCCCGCCCGGACGGCTGTGCACCGACACCGCGCTGCGGATCCTGGAGTGTCTGCGGGCCGGGGTCACCGATGAGGTGGCCGCCCGCGACCTCAAGGTGTCGCTGCGCACCTACCGCCGCTACGTCGCGGAGATCATGCGCGAGCTGGGGGCGCATTCCCGGTTCCAGGCGGGGGTACGGGCGGTGGAGACGGGGCTTTTGCCAAGCCGCCCCTGAAGCACTCGAGACCTGACCATGTCGCGAGGCGGGACGACGAAGCGATGACCAGACGATGACGGACCAGATGACGGAACGGATCACGGACCGGATCACCGAGCCGGCCGCCGCGGTCGAGGACGCCCTCGACCGCACCCTGCAAGAGGTGCGCAGCCTCTTACAGTCCACCGTTCACGCACACCGGGCCCGGCAGGCCAGAAGCGAGCTGTTCACCGCGGTGGGCGCGGCCGACGCGGCCTTTCTCGCCGCCGCCGAACAGGTCGTCGGCCAGGCCGTGCACAGCGTGGACGCCGCGTTCCCGGAGCCCACGGCCCGGCAGGCGGCCGACCACGCGGCCCTGCACACCCTGGTCTCGGGCCTCGGCGACGCCATTGACGTACGGGTGCTGCGCACCCGGCCGCCGGTCGACCCCGGCCCCGCGCTCGGGCCGGGCGGCGGCCTCGGGGCCCGCCCGCCGCAGATCCGGATCGCGGCGGTGGCGCTGCCCACGGCCGTGATCGCCGACGGCCGGACCGCCCTGGTGTGCGCGGACTCGGCCGACGGGCGGCAGGCATCGGTCGTCCAGGACCCGGCCGTGGTCGCGGCCCTGCACGCCATGTTCGGCAACCTCTGGCGCTCCGCCGCGCCCGCCGCCCGCCCGCTCGACTTCGGCAACCGCGCCCGCACCGAGATGGTGCGGCGGGTGCTGCGGCGGCTGGGCGACGGGGTCACGGACGAGGCCGCGGCGCGGGAGCTGGCGATCTCGGTGCGCACCTACCGCCGCTACGTCACCGGAATCCTCGAGCTACTGGAGGTGAACTCCCGATTTCAGGCCGGGGTGCGCGCCTGTGAGCTCGGCATCCTCGACCGATTCTCCACTGGTGGATGAAACGGAACGATTTCCTTGTTCCCCACCACATTGTGATCCTGAGCGGGCTGGCGATAGGTTGCACGCGGGCGTGCCGGGAGATCTGGCAACAGCCGGTAATACAAGGGGATTTGGGGATGACGCAAGGGCGCGGAAGGGGTGCGACCGCCACGGCGGGCGCCAGTGGCGGACCGGGGACGGAACCGTCGCATTCACCCCGGCCCGGACAGGTACGAAAGTCCGGGAAGAACAGCGGAAAAGCATCGTACGCGGGTCGCTCGAGTCAAAGCCCCAAGCGGGCACACGGCCGCCGAGTTCGCAGGAACATGGCCGGATCCGCGACCCGGGGGGTGCTCCCGCCGCTCGTATTCGGGCTGGCCCTGCTCATCGTATGGGATCTTGCCATCCGTATCGGTGCCGTGGACACGTTCTACCTTCCGGCGCCGTACGACCTGGCGAAACATTTCGTCGACGAGTTCCTGCACGGCGATCTGCGTGACTACACCAAGGAGACGGTGTGGGAGGCGCTGGCGGGCAGTGGTATGGGGCTCGGAGTCGCCCTGCCGCTCGGCTATCTCATCGCGCGCAGTGAGCTCGCGGCCTCGGCCCTCGAGCCGTATCTGGCCGCTTCGCAGGCGGTGCCCGCGGTGGCCCTGGCCCCGCTGTTCGCGCTGTGGCTCGGCTATGGGCTGCTGCCCATCGCCGTGCTGTGCGCGCTGCTGGTCTTCTTCCCCATCCTGGTGAACACCGTGCTGGGCTTGCGCTCGCTGGACCCCGATGTGATGGGGGCCGCGCGCGTGGACGGCGTGGGGTGGTGGGGGATGCTGTGGTACATCGAGTTTCCGCTCGCGCTGCCCAGCATCCTCACGGGGGTGCGCAATGGCTTCACCCTGTCCATCACCGGTGCGGTGGTCGGCGAGTTCGTCATGGGCGGTGAGGGTCTCGGCCAGCTCCTCTCGGTCCAGCGACAGGAGGCCGACACCATCGGGCTGTTCTCGACGCTCGTCATGCTCGCACTTCTCGCCGCCGGCTTCTATGGCGTCATTCGCCTGGTCGAGCGGCTCGTACAGCGCTGACTGACATCTTCCACTCATTGAGGAGAAGTACGTGCGTTTGGTAAGGACGTCCACCAGGCACGCCCTGAGACACCGGGTCACGGGGGCGGCTCTCGCGTCGGTGGTGGCGGCGGCCACCCTGACCTCATGCGCCGAGAAGCCGAAGGACGCGGGGGGCAAGAGCGGAGACAAGATCACGGTCGGGCTGACGTACACGCCCAACATCCAGTTCGCCCCGTTCTATGTGGCGGCCGAGAAGGGGTACTACGACGACGCCGGGCTGAATGTCGAGCTGCGTCACCACGGCGCCGCCGAAGATCTCTTCGGAGCCCTGAAGTCGGGCAAGGAGGATGTCATCTACGCGGGCGGGGACGAGATGCTGCAGGCCCGCTCTCAGAATCTCCCCCTGGTGGACATCGCCACCTTTTATCAGAAATACCCCGTGGGTCTGATCGTCCCCAAGGAATCCGACATCAAGAAGCCCGAGGACCTGAAGGGCCGTACGATCGGCACCCCCGGTCCCTATGGCGAGACCTATTTCGGTCTGCTGGCCCTGCTGAAAGAGGCAGGGCTTTCCCCCAAGGACGCCAAGGTGAAGAACATCGGCTTCACCCAGCAGGCTGCGCTGACCGGCAAAAAGGTCGAGGGCGTCATGGGCTACCTCAACAATGACGCCATTGCCTTCCAGGAGGCCGGCAAGGAGGTCCGCTCCCTGACGCTCGACGGAGGCGCCGCGGGCGATCCGCTGGTCGGGGTGGGAATCGGCGTCAAGGAAAAGACGCTGGACAAGCGCGGCGACGAGATGAAGAAGTTCGTCGACGCCACCCTGCGCGGTCTCCAGTACGCGATTGACAAGCCCGAGGACACCGTCAAGCTCAGCCAGAAGTACGTCCCCGGTCTCAGCGACGAGAAGCGGCAGAAGAACGCGCTTGCTGTGCTCAAGGCCACCACGCCCATGATGCAGAACGACGCGGGCGAGCTGGGCACCAACGACGCCCAGAGCTGGAGCCGTATGGCCGACTTCATGTACGACCAGGGCCTGCTGGAGAAGGCGGTCACGCCAGAGGACGCGTACTCCAACGACTATCTGCCCAAGTCGTAGCCGGCAGTCGTAGTCAGTCCCGCCCGGCCGGGCGGCGGAAGCTCACACACCCGCCGCCCGGTCCCGCGCCGCCCGGCGGTGCAGCGCGCCCGCCACCGCGAACGCCGCGACCGCGCCGACCGCGAGCGCGACCCAGCTCCCCGTCGCCGAGGCGTGCACGATCACGAACAGCCCGATCGGCGGCCCGGAAGCCGTGCCCAGGTTCCACGCCAGCGACGCCAGGGCGCTCGCCCGGCCCACGGCCGTCTCCCCTGACCAGCGCAGCAGCAGCGGATAGAACGCCGAGGAATACATCAGCTCGCCCGCCGCGAAGACCAGCGCGAAGGCCAGCAGCAGCCCGTACCGCACCAGCGACGAGGCCGCGTCCCCGGCGAGCACCGCGCCGAGCCCGCAGCCGAACGCCGCCACCCACAGCACCGGACCGGCGGCCAGCGCAACCGTCTCCGGCAGCCGCTCCAGCCGCCGCCGCAGCAGCGGCTGCAGCGCCACCAGTGCGAACGAGTTGGCCGCCACCACCACCGACACCCACCCCAGCGTGATGCCCATGTGGTCGTGGAGCAGCAGCGGCACCGTCGCCTCGATCTGGGTGAAGCCGACGATCGCGAACAGCGCCTGGGCCAGCACCAGCAGCGCCATCGGGCGGGCGCGCAGCAGCGTACGGTACGTCGGCCCGCCGCCCTGCTCGGCCTTCTCCTCCCGAACCCCCGTGGACTCCCGCGGCCGCATGGCCCAGATGGCTACCAGCAGTGGCACCGCGGCCGCCGCGTTGGCCACGTACAGCCAGCGCAGCGTCCCGACGGGAGCCTCGGCCCCGCGCAGCGCCAGACCGGCGACGACCGAACCCGCCCCGATCCCCACGTTGTTCACGATGTGCCGGACCGAGAAGGCCGTACGGCGCCCGCTCTCCGGGACGGCGGCGTCCACGACGCCCACGATCGAGGCGTAGAACAGCCCGAAGCCCACTCCGACGCACGCGCCCGAGAGCAGAACCGGCACCACCGTGTCGACCGGGGCCAGCATCCCGTACCCGACCGCGAGCGCCGCGGCCCCCAGCGCTCCCACCCGGTGCGGCCCCGCCCGGTCCGCGAGCGGCCCGCCGAGCAGGGCGGCGGCGAAGCTGGCCGCCGCCATGGCGATGAAGTAGCCGCCCGCGGCCCGGGAGCCGAGCCCGAGCAGTTCGCTGATGTAGATGGAGGTGAACGGGAAGCACAGGCCGTTGCCCAGGGTGGACAGCAGCAGACAGCCCATGAGCAGGCGAAAGCGCCGCCCCAGGACCTCGCGGGGCGGCGCTGCGCCAGCGGTCAAGAAGCCCGCCCGGCGCCCAGCGCCTCGCGCACCTTCAGCAGCTCCTCCACCTGGCGCAGGTCGTACGGCGCGGCCAGGGACAGCACCACATGGACCGCACCGGCCTCGGCGAAGCCCTCCACGAGCGGCAGCTGATCCGGGTTGACCATGACCGTACGGGCCACCTCGCCCGGGTCGCGGCCGACGCGCTCGCACCACTGGTCCAGCACGCCGTTCAGCTCGCGGAAGTCGGCGACCGGATCCTCGGAGGCCCAGCCGTACCAGTTCCACCAGTCGGCCTCGCGGGCCACCAGCTCCAGGGTGCGCCGCCGCCCGGCCCCGCCGATCAGCAGCGGAAGCGGCCCCGCGGGACCGGGGTTGAGCTTCCCCAGCCGCTCCTTGATCGCCGCGATGGCCGCGGCGAACGCGTCCACGCGCTCGGCCGGGCCCGGGAACGGGATGCCGTACTCCGTGTGCTCCGCCTCGAACCACCCCGCCCCGAGCCCCAGCACCAGCCGCCCGCCGCTGAGCTGGTCGACGGTGCGGGCCATGTCGGCGAGCACATGCGGATTGCGGAACGCGGTGCAGCTGACGAGCGGGCCGATGGTGGCCCGGCTGGTCTCGACGGCCATCGCGGACAGCAGCGACCAGCACTCGAAGTGATTGCCCACCGGGTCGCCGTGGTGCGGCAGGAAATGGTCCCAGGTCCAGATCGAGTCGACGCCCAGGGCGTCGGCCTCGCGCCAGGCGGCGCGGAGCTGGTCGAGCTCGGTGTGCTGGGGGTGCAGCTGCACGCCGACGCGCAGGGTGTTCTCGTGCGGGGGCACAGTGGTCCTCTCGGTAGTGGTGGGAATGCCGCCCGCAGGGGCTACGGCGTCACGACGACCCGGTAGACCGGCGTCTCCGCGGCCTGCTTGAGCGCCTTCTCGACCTCGTCCAGCGCATACCGCGCGGTGACCAGCGTCTCCAGCCGCCCCGTCAGCGCGCCCCCGCGCAGCAGCTCCGCCGCCGCCCGCCAGTCCTCCGGGTCATGGCTGAAGGAGCCGGTGACCGTCAGCTGGCGGCGGTGCACCTCATAGCCGGGCAGCTCGGCCGGGGGGCCGTCGGGGGAGCCGCCGAAGAGCACGATGCGGCCGCCGTCGGCGACCGAGGCCAGCGCCACGGCGATGGCCTCCTTGGACGCGATGGTCACGAACACCACATCGGCGCGGGGCAGTTGGCCCAGATCGCCGGGGGTGACCGCGGCGTCCGCGCCGGCCGCGGCGATGGCGGCCAGCCGCTGCTCGTCCCGCTCCACCACGGACACGCTGCGCGCCTGCAGCGCCTTGGTCACGGCGAGGTGCAGATGGCCCATGTACCCGGCGCCGACCACGGTGACCCGGTCGCCCGCCCGGAAGCCACCGCGGCGCAGCGAGTGGACCACGCAGGCGAGCGGTTCGCCCATGGCCGCGACGGCCGGGTCGGTCTCGCCCACGGACCACACCCGCGAGGCGTCCACCTTGATGTAGTCGGCGAGCCCCGCGCCCATGGTGATCGCGCCGTCCTCGCGTTTGTGCCCCTGGAGGGCGACGCAGATGGCGGACTGCCCCGCCCGGCAGCTGCGGCAGGCGCCGCAGCGGGGCAGCCCGTCGATGGTGACGAGGTCGCCGACGGCCGGCATATCGTCCAGCCCGGCGGCCTTGGCGCCCACCTTCTCGACCCACCCGGCTATCTCATGGCCGGCGGCGGCGGGGTAGACGGTCATGCGTCCCGCGTACAGGTTGGCCTCCATGGTGCACACCCCGCACGCGGCGATGCGTACCAGCACCTCCGAGTCGCCCACGTCCGGTACAGGTATCTCGCTGATTTCCACCTGTCCTGGCGCGGTGATGACAGCTGTACGCATGGGAACTGCCTTCCGAATTACGGTCGTTGTGCCCGGAGGCTATGCCTGGGTTACGGACCGAGGCAAGGAAAAGATCACAAGCCGCGTGCGTCGGAAGGGAGTTGTCGGGCGGATCAAGTGGCGGGGAACTCCCCGCACCGTATGGCGGAGACGAACGCCCCCAGCAATCCGCAGGGAAGACGAGTGCCGGACCGTTCGGGACCTTGCTGTCCCGAACGGGAACGACGCCGACCGGCGCGAAGCTCCGGGAGAATTCGACGCACTGCCCTCGCGCGAGCGCGACGAACGGGTCGGCGAACGCTGGACGGCATGGTCCTATCGCCGCGTCGGGCATCGTCTCGCGCCTTCGGCGCACAGCAGCCGGCAGCGGGAAGGGGCGGGGGCGCCGGGGGGGGCTTCGTCGCCGTCCAGCCCAAGGGGTCCGGTTCGGGCCTTCCACCCGCCTGCTCTTAAAAAAATACTTGCTCTACATCAAGTACTGCGTCAAGTGTTTTTCTGAGAGCAGGTGGGGGAGGGGCGATCCCGTCCCCCGGTGCCCGCCCATCCGTCGCGCTCCCGCGCCCCGGTCCAGTGCACCGCTGGACTGACCGGCTTGGCCACCGCGCGGCAGCAGCTGCGGCGGAGCGCAGCGGAGCCTCTTTGAGCTCAGCCACTCGCCGGGTCGAGGAACCAGGACAACGGACCAGCCGCCCCCCTTCCCCCTTCTCGCCGGCGCTTTGGACCCGGAGGGTCCGAGACGAAACCCGCACCCGCCCGAACCGAATGCCGCGAGACGGCGCACAGGCGCAGGCGCAGCGCAGCGCACCCACACCGTGTATCTCCGGACGGTGCCGCGCCCCCCAAACTGCTGCGTCCGCCCAAGCGGAGTCGCGGGGAACGTTTTGGCCCGGTCCCGCCTCCTGGCATGCCGAAGCGGGCCCTCCGGAGACCCGCCGAAGGCGAGAGGTGTTTCCCATGACATCGAGCACAACCTCGGTCACGGCGGCCGTCGGCAGACCGTTCCCGAACGCCGAAGGGGCGAAGCACAGCCGGCTGGAGGTGCGCGGCGTCCGGTTGCATGTCGCCGAGTACGGGACCGGCGCGCCGGTCCTGCTGCTGCACGGCTTCCCGCAGCACTGGTTCGGCTGGCACCGGGTCGCCGTCCTGTCGGCCGCCGGACAACGGCTGATCTGCCCGGATCTGCGGGGCTTCGGCTGGTCGGAGCAGACCCGGAGCGGCTACGACTTCGACAGCTTGGCCGATGACATGCTCGCGCTGCTGGACGCACTTGGGCTTGATCGAGTGGGTCTGGTCGGGCACGACTGGGGTGCCCAGGTCGGCTTCCGGCTGTGCTTGCGGGCACCGGAGCGGTTCACTGGTTATCTGGCGCTCAACATGGCGCACCCGTGGGCCCGGCAGCGGGCCGTCCTGCCGAACGTGTGGCGGCAGTGGTACACCGCCTTCATCGAGTACCCGGTGATCGGCCGGGCCGTACTGCGCCGCTGGCCGGCGTTCGCCCGCTTCCTGCTGCGTCACCAGGTCGCCGACCGTTCGGTCTGGCAAGCCGATGAGCTCGCGGAGTTCAGCGCTGCGGCCCAGGCCAGCGCGCATGCCGGGCAGGCCATGTTCTGGCAGTACGTGGTCCGGGAGATCCCGGCGCTGCTGCGCGGCACGTGGCGCGGGCAGCGGCTGACCGTCCCGACCGTGCTGCTGGGTGGTGAGCGGGACAACGTGATACGGCCGTCCATGCTGGCCGGAGGCGAGAGCCATGCGGACGACCTCACCGTACGGATCGTGCCGGGCGTCGGCCACTTTCTGCCGCGGGAGAGTCCCCACGTGGTCGCTGAGGCGATGAGGGAGCTGTTCGCGACGGGTTCGTGACGGGTCGTTGAACGGCTATGGGCGCAAGGCCGCCCGCAGTGCGACCTTCCGGATGAAGGCCCGGCTGCGGCGGGACCCGAGAGCGTACGCCCACTGAACCGGCCGCAGGGCGGCGGGACGCGCCGCGCCGAGCATGGCGAAGCGTGTGCCGTCGCCCTCCGGTACGGCGGCCATGCCCCCCACCACGAGTCGCGACTGCATCAGGCACCAGCCGGGAGCAAGCCGCACGTCGAAGGCGCTGCGGCAGCCCAGCGGGCCCACCGCCAGGGCGCGCTTGCGATCGGCGTCGCCGGGCGGGACGCGGAACTCGCGCAACGCAGGCACGAGGTGTGGCAGCTCGCCCGCCAGATCCGAGGCGACCGCCCACACCTTGTCGTACGGCAGGTCCAGGCGCTCCTCCGCGTACAGCGTGGTGTGCAGGCCCGCGGCCATCAGCCGCAGCCGGGTCACGGCATCAACGCTCATTGCTGCCACGCCTTCCGGAATGCCGAACGGGCACGGTGGAGCCGTGACTTGACCGTGCCCGGCGCGATATCAAGGATCTTGGCCGCACTTCGTTCATCAAGCTCCTCGAGCTCGCGCAGGACGAGCACGGCGCGATGATGCACGGGCATCCGCGCGAGCACGTCCCGTACCTGTGCCGACAGCTCGCCGTCACCGACGCCGACGAGGCCGTGCAGGCGGGCGACTTCGTCGGGATCGACGGCCCGCTCGACGGCGGTGCGCCGCGCCACCCGCACCGCCTCGCGCACGGTGACGGTGCGTACCCATCCGTAGAACGCCTGTGGATCGCGCAGTCCCCGCATCCCGACGAAGACCGCGGTCAGCGCCTCCTGAACGGCGTCCTCGCAATGCGACAGGGCGATCGGCCGGCACAGCCGGGTCACATACGGCGTCACCACGGTCAGTACCTCGTCCATCGCCAGCACATCGCCTGCCTGCGCCGCCCGCACCAGCGCGGCCACGGCATCCCACGGCGGCTGAGGTTCTCCTGCTGAGCCGTCCATCCCCGCGGACACTACTGCCTCGAGGCTGGGCGCATGACGCGGGGTGGCGGCAAGGGCGGCCCCGCTCAGGCGGTCGTGGGGGCGAGCCGCCACTGCTGGCAGTTGTTGTTCAGCCAGGTCCACTGGCGTACGTCGGCGCCGTCTCCCGTGCCGCAGTCGGCCACGTCGGCGACCTTGCCGCTGTTGGCGTTGGTGATCCGGACGTAGTCACCGCCGGTGTAGACGAGCCGGAACTTCTGACAGTTGTTGTTCATCCAGGACCATTGGCGGATATCGGCGCCGTCGGCGGTGGAGCAGTCGGCGGTGTCCATGACCTTGCCGGTGGCCACGTTGAGCAGGCGGCTGGTGTCATCGCCCATGTCCTCGATACGCCATTTCTGGTTGGCGCCGCCGGTGCATGTCCACTGGAAGATGTTGGCGCCGTCGGCGGTGTTACCGCCCGATACGTCGAGGCATTTGCCGCTGTTGCGGTTGACCAGCGTGTAGGCGGTGGGGGTGGTGGCCGTTTCGCCGGACGGGCCGGGGAGCGAGGTGCCGAGGGCTACGGGGGTGCCGAAGTTCGGTGTGCCGTCGGCGTTCCAGGTGAACTTCTGCGCCCGGGTCGTACGGCCGTTGCCGCAGCCGCCGTTGGCCGAGTTGTTGCCGTGGTAGACGATCCAGTTCTCGGCGCCGTCGGGAGAGGTGAAGAACCCGTTGTGGCCTGGGCCGTAGACACCGGCGGCGTCGTTGCGCTGGAAGACCGGCGTCTGCTTCTTGGTCCAGGCGGCGGGGTTCAGCGGATCGCTGCCGGTGAGCTCCAGTTGGCCGAGCTTGTAGTCGGGGGTCTGGCAGGAGCTGGCGGAGAAGGTCAGGAAGGTGCGGCCGTTGCGGTACAGCGGCTCGGGGCCTTCGTTGACCGGGTTGCCGGAGGTCTCCCAGCTCAGGGTGGGGCTGGAGATGATGGTGAAGGTGGAGCTGGAGAGCGTGTACGGATTGCTCAGCGGCGCGATGACCAGGCTCTGCGCGCTGCCGTTGATGAAGCCACTGCCCACCAGGTACAGCTTGCCGCCGTGGCGGAGCACGCTGGCGTCGATGAGCCAGCCGTCGGGGCCGAGGTTGGCTCCGGCGAGCTTGTTCTTGTAGGTGTACGGGCCCATCGGGTCGGAGCCCGCGCTCTCCAGGACATGGGTGCGCTGGGAGTCGCAGCAGGCGGTGCCGCGGTTGCCGGCCGAGTAGTACAGGTACCACTTGCCGTCGAAGAAGTGGAGCTCGGGCGCCCAGAAGTTGGAGTTGCGGCCCGAGGTGGCATCGGACCACACCTGGACGCTCGGCGCGGTGGAAAGACCGGCCAGCGTGGGCGACTTGCGCATGGTGAGTTCACCGGTGAAGGAGGTCGTCACCAGGTAGTAGTTGCCGTTGTAGTACTCCAGCCAGGGGTCGGCGCCCTTCTGCGCCTTGACCGGGTTGGTGTACGGCCTGCCGTCGGCCGCGGCGGCGGGCTGCGCGGACTGGACGGTGGCGGTGACGAATGAGGCGAGCAGGGTCAGTACTGCCGTCCCGAGGGTCAGCCAGTGGCGTGCGCGTGCGCGGGCATGGGTGCGGAGCACGACAAGTCCCTTCCGGCGGCAACGCGTTCGATATTACGAACGTTGTACGTCACTTCGGCCAGAAGGTAGAGGGGGGTTGGGAGTGCGTCAATGGATCTGACGTATCAGATGCCCTCTCGCATGTCCTCAGCCGTTTTCGGCGGGCGTGCCCTCAGCCGTTTTCGGCGGCGCGTTTGGGAAAGGGGGTCCGGCGGAACGTCCACCAGATGATCGCGGCGCCGAAGGCGGCCACGGCGGCGCCGACGACGGACGCGACATGCATGGCGTGGACGAAGCCCTGGTCCGCGAAGTCGGACAGCCGGGGCAGGGACAGCCGCTGGGCGAGCAGCCGGGTGGCCTCCGGCGACTCCCCGGCGGCGTCGGCCTGCTCAGCGGACAGGCCGTCCAGCTTCGGGGTGATCTCGTTCCGGTACACCCCGGCCAGGACGGAGCCGAGGACCGCGACCCCCAGGACACCGCCGATCTGCCGCATCGAGTTGTTGACGGCCGAGCCCGCACCGGTCCGGTCGGCGGGCAGGACGGACATGATGGCCTCGGTGGTGGGGGCGACCGCGGCGCCCATGCCCAGGCCCTGGAGGACCAGGAAGACCCAGAACAGGCCCAGGCCGCTGTTCTCGTCGAGGAAGACATAGCCGAAGAAGCCCACTGTGGCGATCAGCATGGCGCAGGTCACCACGGCCCGGACGCCGTACAGCCGGACCAGCCGGGCCGACAGCGGGGCGCCCAGCAGTACGCCGAGGGCCACCGGGGCGATGGACAGGCCGCACTCCAGCGGCGTCTGGCCGTGGACGCCCTGGAGATAGAAGCTGGTGTAGTACATCGAGCCGTTCACCCCGAAGAAGGTGAGCATCACCGCGACGCTCGCGCCGGTGAACCGCACGTTGCGGAACAGCCGGACGTCGAATCCGGGACTCGACACGCGTAGTTCGATCAGAACGAAGACGGCGACCAGGACCGTGCCGCCGGCCAGCGAGCCGAGGACGGCCGGGCCGGTCCAGTCGTTGCGGTGGCCGCCCTCGATGACGCCCCAGACGACGGCGAACAGCCCGGCGGTGGAGAACAGCACGCCGAGCGGGTCGAATTTCTTGCGGACCTTGGCGACCGCGCCGGGCAGATAGGCGAACGAGCCCACCGCGCACAGCACCACGATCGGCACATTGACCAGGAAGATCGCGCCCCACCAGAAGTGGTCCAGGATCGCGCCGCTGATCATCGGCCCGGTGGCGATGGCGATACCGCTGGAGCCCGACCAGATGGCGATGGCCATGGCGCGGTGGCGCTCGTCGAAGACCTGGGCGATCAGCGCGAGTGTCGCGGGCATGATCAGGGCGCTGCCCAGGCCCATCGCCCCGCGGGCGACGATGAGTTCATCGGCCGAGCCGGAGTAGGCGGCCCAGACGGAGGCGGCGCCGAAGACGAGCATGCCGATGAGCAGCAGCCGGCGGTGGCCGTACCGGTCGGCGAGCACCCCGCCGGTGAACAGCAGCACCGCGAAGACCAGCGTGTACGAACTGATGCTCCACTGGAGCTGGTTCGGGCTGGCACCGAGACCTTCGTCCGGGTCGGCCAGGGTCTTCAGCGCGACGTTGAGCACGGTGTTGTCCAGCCATACCGCCAGTTGGGACAGGACAAGCACCGACAGAGCGAGCCATTGGCGGCCGGTCGGCGACCGAGGCGGGTCGGCCGGCGCGGCGGCGGTGGTCGCGGTGTTCTGTGCAGCCATGTGTGCGGCGCCTTTCGGGACCCGGGGATGGGTGGGTCCGCCGTCGTACGGCAAGGGACTCGTGCTGGCTTGAAGCGAAGTTATCAATGGGGACCGGGAGCCGCAGCCTCTTGGGCACAAGGACAAGGCTTATCTCGGCCTGAGTGAAGCCTGAGAACCGGTATATTCCCGCCGATGATAGGGCTCGTATACCCCGCCGGGTATGCCTTGCGATCGGGTGCGCACCCTCGTTACTGTGCCGAAAAAGGAACCGGGGGGTGTCCTTTGAGCCAATTTCGAATTCAACAAGACGACGGTACGCCCATTGCTGGAATTGAGGGGGAAGTGGGCGTGAGGGGGGCGATTCGGGCGGAGCCGGAAACGGGGGCCGACCACCTCGAACAGACCCTCGGGCAGGCGCTGCACCTGCTCGAGTCCGCCGTGCGCCACCATCGGCGCGCCACTCTCGCCTGTGTGACGGCCGACCTGCCCGTGGAGGGCGAGGCCGTGGCCGGATGGGTGGCCCGGCTGGTGCTGCGGGCCGAAGAGGACGTGATCTGGTCGCTGCCGGAGGTCGCCTCCGACGAGCACGCCAAGCTGACCGCCCAGACGTTCGCGCAGCTTCTGGACAAGGGCGTCCGGGTCAGGCTGCTGTGCCCGCAGGCGGTCATCCGGGGCGCGCGCTGGCAGCGGACCGTGGGCGAGCTGGGGCCCCGCGTGGAGGTACGGGTGTCCAGCGCCGTACGCCAGGAGCTGGTCGTGGTGGACGGCGCCGCGGTCATCGCCCCCGACGCGGCGCCGGGGGAGCCGGGCGGGTCCCGGGCCTCGATGATCCAGAACTCGACCGTGGCCGACATGCTGTACGGGCTGCTGTGCGGCATGTGGGACGCGGCGCAGCGCCCGACCCGGCCGCTGTCCTTCGAGGGCGGGGCGCGGGGCAGGGTGCTGCGCGAGGTCCTGACCCTGATGGCCGAGGGCTACAAGGACGACGCGGCGGCCCGCAAGCTCGGGCTTTCGGTGCGTACGTACCGGCGCTATGTGGCCGACATCATGCGGGACCTGAGGGTCGAGTCGCGTTTCCAGGCCGGAGTGCGGGCGGTGCGCGCGGGGCTCATGGAGCCGTACCCCGACTGAGCCGCGCAACAGTCCGCCCCCGCGGGGCGATATGGCTGGATCTCATGGGTTCCAGGGCCTTTAGTAGTCCCCCTAGAGATGCGCCGCGGCGGCGCGCGCCGCGGCCGTCCGGCGTGGCCTGAAGCTGCCTCGAACTGCCAGAAGCTGCCTGACGGCGCCTCGGGCGGGCCACCCGCGCGGCTTTGCGGGCGATACGGTCCTGTCCGTACCCCTTTTGCTGGCAACTTGCTGCAGCTTTACTGCGTACAACACCTGTGAACGGCCTATGGGCGGCAGGTTTATGACAGCCGAGGTTACCAATCGGTCACCTCAGGCGAGGGGTATGACAGCTAGTGGACTCCGGGGTTGTCGCGATCTGGAACCGGCGCTTAGCGTCATGGGCACGTTCCTCGCTTTGCCCATGCCCAAAAATGGAGGTGCGCGGTAATGGCCGCCATCGTCGAAGAGCGCCAGGAAACAATCAAGGAAATCGTCACGGATATCCTTGAGATAGATCCGGACGAGGTCACCGAGACCAGCCTCTTCAAGGAAGAACACGACGCGGATTCGCTGCGGGCCATAGAGATTCTGGCGGCCCTGGAAAAGCAGTTCAACGTCGTCATCCCGCAGGCGCAGCTCAGTCGCATGATCAACCTCGAGGGTGTCTACGAGGTCGTCTCCGAAGCGGCCGGCTGGTAACGGACCGTGGCGGACTCAATCGAAGGCAGGGCGATATGCAGGGTGAGCCGGCCCGCAGGGTCGTGATAACGGGTCTTGGAACGGTGTCCGGCATCGGTGTCGGCACCGCCGAGTTCCTTGCCGGACTGCGGTCCGGGAAGAGCGCCGCGAAGCCGATCACCGCTTTCGACACCGAGGGGTTCGACCACGCCACGGCGTGCGAGATCACCGACTTCGACCCCGGCGAGTGGATCCGGCACCTCGATGTCCGGACCCTCGGCCGGGCCAGCCAGTTCTCCGTATCGGCCGCCCGAATGGCGGTGGCCGACGCCGGACTGACCGAGCACGATCTGCGGGACGTCCCGACACTGATCTCCGTCGGCACCACCGACGGGGAGTCCAGGGACCTGGATCACCTGGTCGAGGTGGAGGTCGACCAGGGGCCCGAGCAGATGGACGCCGTCGTCGCCCGCCGGGTGCCCGCCGGGCGGCTCTCCGCCGCGATAGCGCAGGAGTTCGGCCTCACCCGGGTGGAAGCCGTCACCCTCCCCACCGCCTGCGCGGCGGGGAACTACGCGATCGGCTACGGCTTCGACGCCATACGTGGCGGAGACGTGGACTTCGCGCTGTGCGGCGGCGCCGATGCCCTCTGCCGCAAGACGTTCACCGGCTTCTACCGGCTGGGCACCATCGCCCCCGAGCGCTGTCAGCCATTCGACAAGGACCGCAAGGGAATCCTCACCGGCGAGGGCGCGGGCATATTGCTGCTGGAGAGCCTGGAATCGGCGCTCGCCCGCGGCGCCCGTATCTACGCGGAAGTCCTCGGATACGGCCTCAACTGCGATGCGCACCACCCCGTCGCGCCCCACCAGGACAGCGTGGCCCGCTGCATGCGGATCGCTCTGGAGAATGCCGAAGTCAAGCCGGAGGAAGTCGACTTCATCTCCGCGCACGGCACCGGAACCAAGGCCAACGATGTCACCGAGGCGCGCGCCATCCGCCAGGTCTTCGGGGAGGACGACCCGCCCCGCACCGTATCCGTCAAGTCGATGATCGGCCACACCATGGGGGCCGCCAGCGCGCTGGCCGCCATCGCCTGCTCCCTCGCCCTCACCGAGGGCTTCATCCCGCCGACCATCAACCACGCGGAGACCGACCCCGAGTGCGCGCTCGACGTCGTGCCCAACCGGGCCATCGACGCCGATGTGAAGATCGTGCAGAACAACGGCCTGGCCTTCGGCGGCAACAACGCCGTCGTGATCTTCGGCAAGCGCGACACGGACTGGTCATGAGCCAGCTGGTGACCGGCGCGGGCGCCGTGGCGAGCGTGGGCGAAGGCGTCGACGAGGTCTTCGCGGCGCTGTGCGCGGGCACCAGCGGACGATGTGAACTGCGCGGCTTCGACCCGGACAGATACCGGGCGCGCCACGCGTACGAGATCGACGACCGCCCCGCCACGGGCGGCGACATACCCGGCCGCGCCACCGCGTGGCTGCTGCGCGCCGTCGCCGAGGCCGCCCCCCAGGCCGGCCTCGGCGACGATCTGAGCCGGGTGCCGGTCCTGGTCGGCACCGGCCTGCGGGAGCTGCGCTCCGCCGAACTGGCGTGGCGCGACGGCACCCCCTTCGACCCCGACCGGCTGCACTTCGGCCCCGCGCTGCGCGCCCGCTTCGGCGCGGAGCGCAGCTACACCTTCTCGGGCGCCTGCTCGGCCTCCCTGTACGCGCTCGCCCTGGCCGCCGATCTGCTGGCCACCGGCGCCGAGGACACCGTGGTCGTGGCCGGGGTCGACACCCTCACCGAGTCCATGTTCGGCCTCCTGGACCGGGTCCACGCCGAGCCGCCCGAGCGCGTCCAGCCCTTCGACCGGGCGCGCCGTGGGGTGCTGATGGGCGACGGCGCGGCGGCGGTGGTGCTGCGGCGGGACGAGCCACAGGGGGAGCAGACGGGGGAGGAAGCGGCCGCCGGTGTGCTTTTGGGGCGGTTGCGCGCCGTCAGCATGAACTGTGACGCGCGTCATGTCACCGCCCCCGACCCCAAGGGGATCGCCGAGGCGGTGCACGAGGCGCAGTGGCGGGCAGGCGTCAAACCGTGCGACATCGACCTGGTCCTGCTGCACGGCACCGGCACCCTGCTCAACGACGAGGCGGAGGCGACGGCCATCACCGAGGTCTTCGGCCACGACGTGGGGTCGCCCCTGATGACCGCCATCAAGTCCATGACCGGCCACACCTCCGGCAGCTCCGGGCTGTTGAGCCTGATCGTCGCGCTCAAGTCGCTGTCCACGGGCCAGGTGCCGCCGACCCTCGGCCTGACCGACCCGGTCGCGGAGGCGGCGGACTTCCGCTTCGTACGGGAGCGGATCGAGGGCGCCGAGCTGAACGTCGCACAGATCGACGCTTTCGGGTTCGGCGGCGTCAACGCGGTGGCCATCGTGGAGCGGGTGGGGGCGGGCGCGGGTGCGGGTGGGAGGGCTGGGTCATGACACTCAAGGCCCCTCAGGTTTCCGAGGAAATCGTTGTCACCGGCGTCGGGCTGGCCCTGCCCGGCGCCGACACCCCCCGGGAACTGCTGCGCGCCATCGATGAGTGTGGTGTGGACCGGCCGTACGAACCGTTCGACACGGGCGCCCGTATCGGCCGCCGCGGCCACCGTTACAAGGACCGCGCGACCCAACTGGCCCTGTGCGCCGCGCAAGGCGCGCTGCGGGACGCCGCCCTGATCCCCGGCGACAGCGAGGAACTGACCGTGCCGGGCGGGACGGTGGGCGTCGTCGCCAGCTCCAACCTGGGCAACCTGGACACGGCGTGCCTCACGGCCGCCGCCATCGCCGAGGACTCGGTGGCCGGCCTCAGCCCCATGGGCCTGCCGAACGCCTCCAGCAACGTGGTCGCCTCCTGGGCGGCCATCCGCTTCGGCCTGCGCGGCCCCAACCTGATGCTGTGCAACGGCGCCACCTCCGGCCTGGACGCCGTCCACTGGGCCGTCACGATGGTGGCCGCCGGGCGGGTCCGCCGCGCCCTGGTGATCGGCGTCGAGACGCACAACGCGGTGGTGGAGGGGCTGTTGTGCGGTTCGCCCGGCGGCTCCACCTCCGCCGAAGACCTGCTGCTCGACGGGGCGGGCGCCCTCGTCGTCGAGGGCGCCGCCTGGGCCCGCGACCGGGGCGTCGAGCCCGCGGCCGTCCTGGGCCGCTACGCACGCCGGACCGAACTCGGTGCGTGCATAAAGACGTTGCTGCCTGGGGGCGCCGCGCCCGGGGTCTGGTTCACCCCCGAGGGCTACGGCACGCCCCGCGACGCAAGCGCCGCTGCCGCCCCCGTCCCCGACGGCGTCCCGCGACACGACCTCACCACCGCCTTCGGCCGCGCCTCCGGCGCGCTGGGCGTGCTGCAGTGCGCCGCCGCGGTCGGCTGGCTGGGCACGGCCGAGGGCCGGGCCGACGCCGGGGACGCGCTGATCACCAGCGGCGATGACACCACGGACGCCGTGGCCGCACTGCTGCTCAGCCCTCCCGGTCGGCTCGCCGCCGTCCCCCGCCGGCCGGGCGGAGCCGCCGCGTGAACACCGCATACGCCCCAGGGAGATTCGTCGAGGTCCGCCTGGTCCGCCCGGCCGCCCCTGACGCCGCTGCCCCGGCGCGCATGTTGCTGTTGCACGGGCTGGCCGGTGGCGCCGCCGTATGGGACGGCTTCAGCGGACTCGTCGACCCGGCCTGGGAGGTGTGGGCGGCCGATCTCCCCTGGAGCGGCTTCTCGCGGCCCGGCTGGCCGGACCGCCCGGTCACCCACTGGGTGGCGGAGGCCGTGGCCCGGGTGCCCGGCGGGCCCGATGTGATCGCCGGCCACTCCTTCGGAGCCGCCGCGCTGCTCTCCTGGCTGGCCGAGACGTCCGCCGAGGACCACGCGTCCGCCGAGCACCACGCGTCCGCCGAGGACCACGCTCCCGCCGAGGTCTCCGGGGTCATTCTCGTCTCTCCCTTCTACCGGGCGCGCAAGCACGACTTCGACTGGGCCACGCTGTCGTTCTACGTCAACAACTTCGACCAGATCCTCGAAGACGGCCTGCGGGTCAGCGCCGGTGACCGGCTGTCCCCCGACGTACGGCGCCACATGGCGCTGAAGGTCCGCGAACACGTCGGCCCGTACGGCTGGATGCGCTTCTTCGAGACGTATCTGGCGACCCCTCGGCTGCCGGTCGAGCGCCTGCGGACCCCGTTCCTCATCGTCAGCGGGGAACGGGACAAGGCCGCTCCGGCCGCCGAGGCCATGGGGCTGGCAAAGGCGCTGCCCGACGCCGATGTGCGCGTGCTCACCGACGTCGGCCATTTCCCGATGGTCGAGCGCGCCGACGAGTTTTCGGAGGCGGTCAACCGCTTCCTCCGCACTATTGCCGCCCGGCACCCCCGGCCGGGCGAAGCCCTTTCTGTTCCCGATGGAGTACACCTGATGACAGCTGCGGTCGCGCCGACACTGACCAAGGCCCTGCTCGCCGATACCACCACCGTGCGGCTGCGCCCCCGCTACGAGGGCTCCAACATCTGCACCTGGATCGGCTTCAAGCACGTCAACTACCTCGTGGAAGAGGCCGTGCTGATCCACTTCGCGCACTGCGGGGTGCCGGCCCGGCTGCTGTACGAGGAGTACGGGCTCGGTCTGGACATCGTCGGCCTGGACAGCCGCATCCTGCACGCGTTCCACATGGACGACGAGGCGGAGGCGGAGGTGGTGCCGGACACCTCGGCCGACGACGGCACCCTCGGCTTCCGGGTGACCATCCGGGTCGACCGCGACGATTCGACGCTCAAGGCCGTCACCTCCAAGGTGCGTGTATCGCTGCGTACGGACACCTATCTGGACCCGCCCATCGAGGCGCCTGAGGAGCTCGCCCCCTTCACCGTCGGCCGGCTCGGCGGGCACGAGGGCGGGCCGGAGGCGGCCGGGGCCTGTGTGGCGGCGGACGCGGTGCCGGCGGCGGGCGGGGACGAGGCGGCGGTGCTGGCGGCCCTGACCGAGGGCCGTAACGCCTACGCCTGGAAGTGGAACATCACCTATCCCTACTGCCACTTCACCGAGCGCCTTCAGATGTCCGGCTATCTGCGGCTCATGGAGGAGGCCAAGGACCGCTTCGTCCTCGACCGCGGCATATCCATCAAGACCCTGCTGGACGACCGCAAATGGATCCCTGTCGTGCCGCACTCCGTCATCCGCGTCGTCGACGAGGCGCTGATGGAGGAGGACCTGTACACGGTCTACACCGTGGAGGAGATCTTCAAGGACTTCACCTACACCTCCCGCATGGACTGCTACGTCATCCGCGACGGCAGGCTCAAGCTCACCGCGACCGGCCGGATCGTGCACGGCTACGCGGTGATCGAGAACCGCCGCGACTGGCATCTGGTCCCCTTCGACCAGCGGGTGCTGAGCGCGCTCGGCGGAAAGCTCGCGGCGCCCGGAAAGCCCGGCGGCAGCTGATGTACGCCGACACCCCCGACGTACTGGTCACCGGCCTGGGCGCGCTGAGCTGTGTGGGCTCGGGCACAGGCGCCCTGTGGCGGGGCATGCACACCGCGCGCAGCGCGCCGACGCGGGTGCCCGATCCGCTCGCGCATATGGACCATCCGCATATGTATCTGGTGCCGGAGGCCGATCTGCCGGTCGGGCCGGAGGAGTTGGACGGGCTGCCACTGGGACGCGCTTCCCAGTTCGCCATCGAGGCGGCGCGCGAGGCGGTCGAGAGCGCGGGGCTGGCCGGGCTGGCCGGGGTGGATCCGCGCCGGGTGGCCGTCGCGATCAGCAGCGGCATGGGCGACTCCGATCTGCACGAGCGGCGGCGCGCCGGCGAGCCCGCCAAGCACGACCGCTGGGCGCCCGTCTTCCCGGTCGCCTCGGCGGTCGGCGCATGGCTCGGCGCGCAGGGTGCCAACACCAGCCTCAGCAACGCCTGCGCCGCCAGCGGCTACGCCCTGTCCGTCGCCGCCGATCTGATCCGCTCGGGCGAGGCGGACGTGGTCCTCGCCGGCGGCACCGAGGCGTACTCCCGCACCGCGCTGGCCTGCTTCAACCGGCTGGGCGCGATCGACCCCGAGCGGTGCCGCCCGTTCGCCGCCGACCGGCGCGGGACGATCTTCGGCGAGGGCGCCGCCGTGCTGGTCCTGGAGTCGGCGGCGCACGCACGCGCCCGGGGCGCGAAGACGGTCTACGCACGCCTGGCGGGCACCGGCTGGAGCTGCGACGCGTACCACGCGACCGCGCCCGAGCCCGGCGGCGCGCAGATCGAGCGCGCGATGCGCGAGGCCCTACGGGAGGCGGACCCGGCCCTCGATCCGGCTCCTGGGGCAGCGGCGTCCGGCCCGGCTCTCGGTACGGCTTCCGGGGCGGCGGGCCCTGGCCCGCTCGGGTTCGTCGTGCCGCACGGCACCGGTACCGAGCTCAACGACGTCGTGGAGGCCCGCGCGCTGTCCGCCGTGCTCGGCGAGGCCGCCCCGTTCACCCCGCTCTACAGCGTCAAGGCGCTGCTCGGCCACACCGGCGGCGCGGCGGGTGCCTTCGCCGCGCTGGCCGCCGTACTCGTACTGCACCACAAGACGCTCCCGCCGAACGTGCCCGTGGGCGCGCTCGACCCCGAGTGCGAGGTGCCGCTGCCCGCCGGGCCCACCCCCATGACCGCGCCCTACGGCCTGGTCAACGCCTACGCCTTTGGTGGCAACAACGTCTCGCTCGTGCTCCAGGAGGCGTCCTCATGACCGTTGAACTGATCGTGTCGGGCGTGGGGACGGTGCGCCCCGAGGGGTTCGACTTCAAGACCGCGCTCGGCCGCCGCGGCTACAAGTACCTGCCCACCGCCTCGCAGTACTTCCTCGCCGCCGCCAAACGGGCCCTGGCCGACATCGGGCAGGACGACCCCCTGGAGGCGGTGGACGCCGAGCGCCGCGCCGCCGCCGTCGGCACCAACAGCGCGGCCGCCTCGCTGCACGACGCGATGGACCGTACGGTCATGGAGACCGGCGCCGCCGAGCTGAGCCCGGTCCTCGCCCCGTACTTCTCCATCAACCTCTTCGGCAGCCGCCTGGCGATGGAGCATGAACTCAAGGGCTTCAACGTCACCTTCGTCAGCCCCCGGGTCGCCGGTCTCGAAGCCATCGAGACCGGTCAGCGCGCCCTCGCCGCCGGCCGGGCCGGCTGGCTGCTGGCCGGGGCCACCGAACAGGTGCTGGCCGAGGACGAGCCAGGGGCGGACACCTCCGAGGCCGGGGCGGTCGCCCTGGTGCTGGAGCCGGTGGCCGCCGTCGCGGCGCGCGGCGGGCGGGCGTACGGCCGGGTGGCGGTCCGCTCGTTCTTCCTGCCGCCCGCCTTGGCCGCCGGCGCGCACGGCGCGGAGCGCGCCCGGGCGCTGATCGACGGCGCGCTCGATCCACTGGGCCATGTCGCCGACGGCCCGCCGCCCGTCACGGCCGTACTCGACGACTCCCCGGTGGGCCAGGCATTCGCCGCGGCGCTGGGGGAGCGGGCGGAGCGCGTGCCCGCGGGCGCCGGCTGTCTGGAGCCGGTGGCGCGGGTCGCCGCCGCCCTGGCGGACGGGTCGGGCCCGGCACGACTGGTGCTCACCGCGGCGGCGGAGGGGAACGCCGCCGTGTGCCTCGTCACTCCCGGCGTCCCCGATACGGGAGTTGGCACAAAGGCCGAAGCACAAGCCGAAACGCAAGCCGAAGCACGAGCGGAAGATGGCGGAGGGTGAGCGGCTGATGATCACATCACTCAAGGGCTCCTGGTGCCTGATCCTGGGCGCGTCCAGCGGCATGGGCCTGGCCACCGCCCAGGAACTGGCGCGCGAGGGCGTCAACATCCTGGGCGTCCACTTCGACACCGCGGAGGGGCAGGACAAGGCCGCCGTCGCGCGGGAGGAGCTGTGTGCCCACGGCGTCCAGGCACACTTCTTCAACGCCAACGCGGCCTCCGCCAGAACCCGGGAGGAGCTGCTGCCGCAGTTCGCCGAGCTGACCGGCGAGTCCGGCGTCAGGATCCTGGTGCACTCCCTCGCCTTCGGCACCCTGCTGCCCTTCGTCGCCCCCGAGGGCGAACCGGGCGTGACCTCCCGCCAGATGAACATGACGCTCGACGTGATGGCCCACTCCCTCGTCTACTGGACACAGGACCTGTTCACCGCGGGCCTGCTGCGCGAGGGCGCCAAGGTGTACGCGATGACCAGCGCGGGCGGCGCCCGCGTCATGCCCAGCTACGGCGCCGTGTCCGCGGCCAAGTCCGCGCTGGAGTCGCATGTCCGCCAGCTCGCCATGGAGCTCGCCCCCTCCGGCATCGCCGTCAACGCGCTGCGGGCCGGGGTGACCGTGACCCCGTCCATGGAGCGCATCCCGGGCAGCGACCGGCTCGCCGAGTACGCGCGCGGGCTCAATCCGCACCACAGGCTGACCCGGCCCGAGGACGTCGCCGAAGCCATCTCCCTGCTCTCCCGCACCGACTCCTCCTGGATCACGGGCAATGTGATCGGGGTCGACGGCGGCGAAATCCTGACCTGACCTGATTCCACTCTGTACGCCGAGGACCGACGATGACCAGTGCAGACACCGGCGGCGCAGCGCCGCGGCGGCCGGGCGGCGCCCTGCGCGCCCCCGCGGCGCCGCTGCTGGGCATCGTCGGCGCGGCCAAGCACGCGTATCAGCTCTACCACCCCCCGCTGCCCGCCGGCCGCGCCCGCACCCCGGCCGACAAGGGGCTGCCCCTGCTCCACAAGACCGTGGTGGCCTCCTTCGACGGCGTCCCGCTGCGCGGCTGGGTGGTGCCGGGCGCCGGGCCGCACACCGTGATCGTGTGCCACGGCATGGGCCGCACCAAGTCCATGGCGCTCGGTCATATCGAACTGCTCCACCGGGCCGGCCACCACGTCATCGCGTACGACATGCGCAACCACGGGGACAGCGGCGCGGACCGGGCGCTGGGCCGCATGGCCGAGCGCTACACCAGCGATCTGCGGGACGTACTCCTCGCCACCGCCGCCGACCCCCGGCTGCGCGGCGGCGCCATCGCCCTCTACGGGTTCTCCTTCTCGACCTGGCCCGCGCTCCAGGTGGTGCGCCGCTCCCGGGTGCCGGTGGCCGCCGTGATCGCGGACAGCGGCCCGGCGTACGACGTCCCGGCCGGGCTGCGCCACTTCGCGGCGCTGCGCGGGCGGACCCTGCCGCCCTGGCTGCGCGGGCCGTTCACGCTCGCCGCCTACGAGCGCGCCTTCGAGTTCTTCGCGATGCGGATGCTGCGCCTGACCGACTGGCCGCCGGACCTGTCCGCGTACGACACCCGGCTGATGTTCATCGCGAGCGCCGACGACACCTTCGTCCGCCCCGACGCCGTCGCGCGGACCGCCCGCCACTACCCCGGCGCCGAGTACTGGACGGCGTCCGGGGCCCCGCATATGCGGGGGCTGCGGTTCGACGCGGCGGAGTACGAGAAGCGGGTCCTCGGCTTTCTGGCCGAGGCGTTCGACACGTCAGAGGGGGCCATGGGGGGTGGGCGACGATGACCGACCAACCGCTCGACCATCCGCTGGACCATCTGCTCGTCGAGAGTGGTGGGGCGGAGTCCGGGCCCGCCTGCGAGCGGTTCGTCGGCGACGCCGTACGGCTGCTCCAGGACGGCCACCGGGTGGTGCTGTTCCTCGTCGAGAACGGGGTGACCGCCGCCGTGCCCGGCGCCTCGCCCCGCGTCGCGACCTTTCTCCAGGATGGCGGCGAGCTGTGGGTGGACGCCTTCTCGGCCGCCCAGCGCGCCCTCCCCGCCGAGGACCTGCTGCCCGGATCCCGCCTCGCGGACATGGACGAGGTGGCGGACCGGCTGCTGGAGCCCCGCTTACGGGCGGTGTGGCACTGATGGCCTGGTCGCCGCCCCCCACCGACGTACTGCTGCAGCTCCTCGGCGCCCCGCACCAGACCGAACTCGTCAGCTCGGCCCTGCGGCTGACGACCGCGCTGCTCGGCAAGGGCGCCCGGGTCCAGGTGTGGGCCTGCGGCGACGCCACCCGGCTGACCTGGACGGGCCTCGGCGAGACCAAGCCGCGCAACTACGGCGACTGGGAGCGGGAGTACCCCTCCGCCACCCGGATCGTGCGCGAGCTGCTGACCGACCACCCGGACCGCCTCTACTGGTACGTCTGCGCCTTCTGCGCCGAGGAGCGGGGCATGGCCGACCAGATCCCGCAGGTGCGCAGGCGGCCCATGTTCAAGTACGCCGAGCACGTGGCCGTGGCCGGCAAATGCCTGTCCCTGGGGGTGCACTGACCATGCCCGAGACGACGGCGCGCTGGCTGGTGATGATCGAACGGGCCTATCGGGGCGCGGTCGAGCGGCAGTTCGCCGACGTACTGTCGCTGATCACCGAGTTGCACCGGCAGAGCGGCGGCACCGACCTCGCGCTGCGCGGACTCGCCGCCAGCTACGCCCTGACCACCGACTACGAACCGGCGGTACGCATCGGCGGCCGCACCCTCGACACCCTCCCCGACCCACGCGCCACGGTGCGGGACATCCTCGCCGCGGGGGTGGCCGTACTGGTCGAGGAGCCCGACCTCACCGCGCTCGGCCGCACCGCCGCCGACCGGCTGCTGCCCGGCGTACGGGTCGTCGAAGGAGGCGGACTGGCCGCCCGCTGGCCCTCGTACGAACAGGTGTGGTTCCTGTGACCGGGCCCGAGAGTCACGACCCGGGCCGTGTCAGCGCGCCGCCCACCCGCACACTGCCCCAGCCCTCTCCCGAAGGAGTGCACGGATCCATGGTCTTCGCCACCGCCACCAGCGGCCCGGTCATCTCCGCCTGGGCCGCCATATCTCCGCTCGGCCTGCACGGGGCGGACTTCGCCACCGGGCTGCGCTCCGGCCGCAGGGCCGGTAAGCCACTGGACCCCGAGGAGTGGTCGGTGCCCTTCCACGAGGCCTGCCTCGTGCCCGACTTCCACATCAAACAGATCCTGGGCCGCAAGGGCACCCGCTCCATGGACCGGGCCACCGGCCTGGCCGTGACCGCCATCGGCCAACTCCTCACCGACGAGAGGCCCGAACGCCTCTCCGGTGTGGGCGAGGACACCGGCGTGGCGCTGGGCACCAGCACCGGAAGCGCCCAGTCCATCATGGACTTCACCCGCGACTCCCTGGTCGGCGAGCGCCCCTTCTTCGTGGACCCGGCCCGGTTCCCCAACACGGTCATGAACTGCGCGGCCGGGCAGACCGCCATCTGGCACGGGTTCAAGGGCCCCAACACCACCATCGCGGGAGGCCGCGCCACCGGGCTGCTCACCCTCCAGTACGCGCTGCGGCTGCAGCGCGCCGGGCGGGCCACCACCGTGCTGTGCGGGGCCGTCGAGGAGTTCTCCTCCGCCCGCGCCTGGCTGGAGTGGCACTCCCGCGCCGACGGCGACACCGCGGCCGTGCTCGGCGAGGGCGCGGCGGTGTGGCTGCTGGAGCCGGACGCGTCCGCGCGCGAACACGGGCGTGTCGGCCTGGTCGAGGTGGTGGGCCTGGAGTTCGGCTTCGCCGGCGACCCCGAGGGCGGCGCCGGGCGGGCCCGTACGGTGCTCGCCGACGTGGTACGGCGGCTGCTGGACCGTACGGGCGTGGAGCCCGGCGGGATCTGGGCCGTCGCCGATTCGCAGGCGCCGGGCGCGGAGGGGGAGGCGGAGCGCGCCGCCCTCGCGGAGGTGCTGGACGGCCATGAGCCGCTGCGGATATCGGCCGTCGACTCCATCGGGGACACCTACGCCGCCTCGGCGGCCTTCCAGATCACCGCCGTGCTGGCGCTCGCCGAGCGGTCGGACACCGCCCCCGGCAGCCTGGCCCTGGTCACCTCGGTGGACCGGGACGGCGTGGTCGGCGCGGCCCTGCTCAGGACCCGGCCGCACGCGACCACGTAACACGCGCGGGACCACCGTGAGGAGCTGGTTGAGATGAGACACGACGACAGAGCGAACACAGAGAACAGAGCGAGCACAAGCGAGGATGTGCGCACCGCCCTTGTCTTCCCGGGCCAGGGCGCCCAGAAGCAGGGCATGGGCGAGGTGTGGCGGGAGGCCGAGTCCTGGCCGCTGGTCGCCGGGATCTCCGAGCACACCGGAGTGGACGTCGAGGACCTGCTGCTGAAGGCCGACGACGAGACACTGCGCCGCACCGACCTGGCCCAGATCGCCGTGTTCACCACCGAAGTGCTCGCCCACCGCGAGGCGGCGGCGGCCGGCGTGCTGGGCGAGGTGGTCGCGTGCGCGGGGCACAGCCTGGGCGAGTACACCGCGCTGTACGCGGCGGGGGCGCTGTCGCTCGCCGACGCCGCGCGCCTGGTGGCCGCCCGCGGCCGCGCCATGCGCGTCTGCGCCGAGCGGTCGCCGGGCACCATGGCCGCGGTGGTCCGCCTGGACGCGTCGACCGTGGAGGCGCTGGCCGCGCGGGCCCAGGAGGCGGGCGAGGAGCTGTGGGTCGCCAACGTCAACGCGCCCGGCGCCATCGTGGTCTCGGGCACCGCTGACGGCGTGGCGCGGCTCGGCGAGTCGGCCGTCGAGAGCGGCGGCAAGGTGATCCCGCTCAAGGTCGGTGGCGCCTTCCACAGCCCGCGCATGGCGGACGCGGCGGCCGAGCTGGAGGCGGCGCTGGCGGCCGTGGAGTTCGCCGCCGAGCACATGCCCGTCGTCGCCAACGTGGACGCCCACGCGTACACCGACGGCGGTCGGTGGCGGGACCTGGAGCTGCGTCAGCTCACCAGCCCGGTGCGCTGGGAGGAATGCGTCCGCACGCTCGCCGGCGAGCTCGGCTGCACCCGCTTCGTGGAGCTCGGCCCCGGCCGCCAGCTGACCGGGATGATCCGCCGGATCGCCAAGGAGGCGGCCACCGTCCCGATCGACTCGTCAGCCGCGCTCGCCAAGCTGACCGCCCCTTCCGACTGAGACGCCCGACTGAGACGCCCGACTGAGACGCCCGACTGAGACGCCCGACTGAGACGCCCGACTGAGCACCCCCGACTAGAACCGCGAGGAGAACACCCATGGCAGACACCGCCGCCGCCCTGGACCTGGAGGAGCTGCGCGCCTTCGTCGCCGACGTCCTCGACGTCGAGGAGGAGGAGGTCACCGACGACGCCGACTTCGTGGAGGAGCTGGGCGTCGACTCCCTCATGGCCCTGGAGGTCATGGTCGTCCTGGAGAAGAAGTACTCGGTGAAGCTCCAGGAGCAGGAGATGAAGGAGATCACCTGTCTGAGCAACGTCTATGACCTGCTGGCCTCGAAACTGGAGAAGTGAGGTGACGACGACAACCGCGTGCGGACCGGTCGACGGCACCATCGAGGTCGTCGACCCCGGGGCCCCGGGCGGCCGCCCGGCCCGGACCAGGGTCCTCATCGACGCGACCGAGCGGGTGTTCGCCGGACACTTCCCGGGCTTCCCCGTCTTCCCCGGCGTCTGCGTGGTCGAGTACGCCCACCGCGGCGCGCTCGCCACGCTCCCCGAGCCCGGCGAGCGCTGGACCCTGGCGGCCGTCGAATCGTCCCGGTTCACCAGCCCGGTCTTCCCCGGCGACCTGCTGAGCTGCGCTATCACCTGGTCGCGGGAGGCAGGGCCGCGGGCGGCCGGGGAGTGGCGCTGCCGGGTGGCCGTGTCCACCGGGCGGGGGCCCGTCGCGCTCGTACGGCTGCGCTACGCCCGCGACGGCGGCGGGCAGCGGGAAGCCGCCGTGCCCGAGGGCACCGCCGAAGCGGCGCCCGCGGTCCCGGAACACCGGACGGAACACCGGACGGAGCACCGTACGGTGATCACGACCAGCGAGATCAAGCGGGTGCTGCCGCACCGCTACCCCATGCTGCTGATCGACCGGGTCACCGAACTTGTACCCGGCGGCCGTGCGACCGGTATCAAGGCGGTGACCTGCAACGAGCCCTGGTACGAAGGCGTGCGGGACAAGGCCGCCGAGGAGGACTACCACTACCCGTGGACGGCCCTGATCGAGTCCTGGTGCCATGTCGCCGGGGTGCTGGTCGCCCACGACCAGCCGAACCCCGATGTGCTCAGCGGTCAGGTCATGCTGCTTGGCGGCATCACCGACGCCACACCGCTGCGCCCGGCCGTCCCCGGTGACCTCGTCGAGCACCGCGTACGGCTGTCCCGCCAGGTCGGCGAGACCTTCATGTTCGAGGGCGAGAGCCGGATCGGGGACGAGACCGCCCTGACGGTCGGCCGACTGGTGATGACCATGCGCCCCGCCGCGGCCCTGACGGACGCGGCTCCCACGGGAGGTGAGTGACCGGATGCCGAATACGGACGAGACGAAGCCCACGACGACCACGTCACCCACGACGCCCCGCGTCGCGCTGGTCTCCGGCGGTTCGCGCGGCATCGGCCGCGCCACGGTGCTGCGGCTGGCCCGGGACGGTTTCGACGTCGCGTTCTGCTACCAGTCCAGCCCGGACGCCGCCCGCAGCCTGGAGAAGGAGGCCGAGGAGCTGGGCGGCGGGCGGGTGATCGGCAAACAGGCGGACGTCTCGGACGCCGACTCGGTGCGCGAACTGGTCGCCTTCGCGGAGGAGCGGTTGGGCGCCATCGACGTCGCGGTGACCTCGGCGGGCATCACCCAGGACAATCCGCTGCTGCTGATGAAGGACGAGGAGTGGCGGCAGGTGCTGGGCGTGAACCTGGACGGCACGTACCACGTGTGCCGCTCGGTGGTCTTCGAGATGATGAAGCGCAAATCCGGCTGCATCGTCAACATCTCCTCGGTCGCCGGGGTGTACGGAAACGCCACCCAGAGCAATTACGCGGCGTCCAAGGCGGGGATCATCGGATTCACCAAGTCGCTTGCCAAAGAGGTCGGCCGCTACGGCATCCGGGCCAATGTGGTGGCGCCGGGCTTCATCGATACGGATATGACCTCCTCGCTGTCAGAAAGTACGCAGAAGGAGGCGCGTAAGAAGATCCCGCTCGGCCGCTTCGGCCGCCCGGAAGAGGTCGCTGACATGGTCGCGTATCTCATCGGGGCGGAGTATGTGACCGGCGCGGTCTTCGAGGTCGACGGCGGCATCGTCATCTGAGGCACGGAACAGAAACGGAACAGAGAGGGGGGACCGGCGATGGCCGGCAGGCGCGGCAAGGTGCCACGCTTCTATTTCAACTTTCGCAGTCCGTACAGCTGGCTCGCCTACCGCGATCTGATGGACCGCTATCCGGATGTCGCACAGGCGGTCGAATGGCATCCGTGGTGGGAGCCGGACGCGGACGGCGAACGCCTGATGAAAGAGCACGGCGAGACGTTCCCGTACACCCCGATGACGCGGGAGAAGCACCTCTACGTCCTTCAGGACGTACGGCGGCTCGCCGGCGCCCGCGGACTCGACATCAGCTGGCCGCTGGACGAGGACCCGGTGTGGGAGGTGCCGCACCTCGCGTACTTCCCGGCGCTGGAGGCCGGGCACGGCCCCAGGTACATCGAGCGCGTGTACCGGGCCCGCTGGCAGGAGGGGCGCGACATCTGCGATCCGGCGACGGTCGCGGACATCGCCGAGGAACTGGGGCTGCCGGCCGAGCGGCTGGCGGGGGCGGCCGAGGACCGGGAGCTGCGCGAGGGGCCGGGCCTCGCGGCGCTGCTCGCCCTGGGCCGGGACGGGGCGTTCGGCGTCCCGTTCTTCCTCCACGGCTACGACAAGTTCTGGGGGGTGGACCGGCTGCCCGCCTTCGTCGAGTCCGTACGCGCCCGCGCCCGCCCCGGTGCTGAGCCACGGCCCGAGCCCGTGGAGCCTGCCGAGGCCGTAGGGCCTGGTGGGCCGGACCCCGCCGCCTCCCGCTCGGGCGACCAGGGCCATGCCGGGGGCTGCGGCTGACCGCACACACGACCCGCGCACATGACCGGACGAACGACCCGCACCGCTCACCCCGCTCATCCACCCGAGACGACCGAGACGAGACCCCTCTGACTCCCGACGGACCCCCCATCCCCGCACGGAGGACGCAGATGCCCGAGCCACGGCAGAAGTCGGTACGGTATCCCGCGCTGAAGTCCCGCGTCCTGTCGGCCGCGGCGCTGCCGCTGGCCCCGCTGTACGGGGCCTCGCTGGCGTACCGGGCCTTCCATCCGCGCCGGGCACAGGACGACGGGCATCCGCGGGACTACGGCCTGCCCGCCACGGAGCTGAAGATCCCCTTCGCCGCCCGGAAGTACGTCCACGCCTGGCTGTGCCCCGGATCCGAGCAGAAGGTGGTGGTCCTCGGGCACAGCATGGGGATGAGCAAGACGCGCAGCCTCGGCCACGCCAAGTTCCTGCACGACGCGGGCTATACGGTCTGTCTGTTCGACCACCGCAACCACGGGGCCAGCAGCGTGGACCGGGCGCTGCTGGGCCTCGGCGACCGGTTCGCCAGCGACGTCACCGCCGTCGTCTCCCATCTGCGTGGCAACCAGGGCTACGGCCAGGCCCGGCTGGCCGTCTTCGGCTTCTCCTTCTCCTGCTTCTCGTCCATGTGGGCGCTGACGCACGAGGGGTTCGCCGTGGACGCGCTGGTGTGCGACAGCGGCCCCGGTCATGACGTACCGCCGCTGCTGCGCAAGTACCTGGAGGCCGGGATGTTGCCGGTGCCGGCGCTGTTGAGCGGGGAGCCGTCGCTGTCGGTGGTGAAGGGGGTGCTGTGCTCGCTGGCGCCCGCCCTGGTCCGGGCGCAGTGGCCGCCGCCCGCGACGGGGAAGTTCGCCGAGATACCGCTGCTGTTCATGTCGGGGGAGCGGGACGCCATCGTGCCGCCTTCCTCAGTGGACGCGCTCGCCGAGCGTTATGCCCAGGCCGAGACGCATGTCCTGCCGAACGCCGAGCATCTGCTCGGTTTGGAGACCGATCCCGAGGCATACGCGAATGTCGTACTGGATTTCCTCAAGCGGGCCCTGGGGTAGCCACTGACCGTCCTGGACGGACGGTTCTTCTGACAGAGGGAAGAGAGAGCATGCAAAAGGTGCTCATCGCCAATCGTGGCGAAATCGCGGTCCGCGTTGCCCGTGCCTGTCGGGATGCCGGGATCGCGAGTGTTGCGGTCTACGCCGATCC
>NZ_JBHWES010000028.1:0-15738 GCF_042734105.1 Streptomyces sp. NPDC059679
GTGGCGGCCCAGCAGTTCGGATACTGGCGTCAGGCGCTGGCCGGGGTACCCCAGCCGCTCCCGCTGCCCACCGACCGCCCCCGCCCGCCCCTCGCGAGCCACAACGGCGACATGGTCGAGTTCACCATGGACCCCGACGTGCTGGCGGCGGCCGAGGAACTGGCCCGCGCACACGGCATGACCGTGGCGATGGTGCTCCAGTCGGCGCTCGCGGTGCTGCTCCACCAGCTGACCGGCAGGGAGGACCTGACCATCGGCTCCCCGATCGCCAACCGCACCGACGACGACCTCGCGGACCTGGTGGGCTTCTTCGTCAACACCTGGGTCCTGCGGGCCGACGTGTCAGGGAACCCCTCCTTCGAGGAACTGCTGGGCCGGGTGCGGGAGGCGGCACTGGCCGCCTACAACAACCAGGACGCCCCGTTCGAGCGACTGGTCGAACTGCTCAACCCCGAGCGCTCCACCGCCTACCACCCCCTCTTCCAGGTGGCGTTCGCCTGGCAGAACATCGGGTGGGAGGACTTCGCCTTCGAAGGGCTGAGCGCGACCCTCGAACCGGTCGCGACCGGCGTCGCGAGGTTCGACCTGGAAGTCACCATGTTCGATTTCCCCGGGCAGGGCATCCGAGGCCGTATCGACTACGCCACGGACCTGTTCGAGCAGGACACGGTCGCGGCCATGGCGAGGCGTCTCGTGCGCGTCGTACGGCAGCTCGTGGCCGAGCCCGGCACGTCCATCGGCTCGGTGGACGTCCTGGACCCGGCGGAGCGCGACTGGCTGCTGTCGGAGGTGAACGACACGGCGGCCCCGGTGCGGGTCGGGACGATCCCCGAGCTGTTCGAGCGCCAGGTGGCCCGGCGGCCGGACGCCACCGCGGTGGTGTTCGAGGGTGAGGAGCTGACGTACCGGGAGCTGGACTCCCGCGCCAACCGAATGGCGCGGCTGCTGATCGAGAACGGCGTACGCCCGGAGTCGGTGGTCGCGGTGTGCCTGCCGAGGTCGCCGGAGCTGTGGACCGCGGCGCTGGGGGTGACGAAGGCCGGCGGCGCGTATCTGCCGGTGGATCCCGCCTATCCCGCCGAGCGGATCGAGTTCATGGTCAAGGACTCCGAGGCGCACCTGGTGATCGGAAACGCGGAGACCGCCGAGTGCTTCCCGGAGCTCTCCGCGCCCGTGATCCGCCTGGACGACCCGGACGTCCTGGAGGCGCTGGCCGACGCCGCCCCGGCGGCACTCACGGACACGGACCGGCTGGGCCCGGTGTCGATGGCCAACACCGCCTACGTCATCTACACCTCCGGCTCCACCGGGCTCCCCAAAGGCGTCGCGGTCACCCACCTCGGGCTGGCCAGCCTGCTCGCGGCGCACGTCGAACGGCTGGACGTGACGCCGCAGAGCCGGGTGCTCCAGTTCAACTCGCCGAGCTTCGACTCCTCCGTGTGGGAAATGTGCATGGCGCTCTTCTCCGGCGCCGCGTTCGTCCTGGCGGGCCAGGACGAGCTGGCCGCGGGCGAGCCGTTGGTGAAGACGATCAACGAGAACCGGGTGACCCATGTGCTGCTGACGCCCTCGGTGCTGGCGGCGCTGCCGCCCGGATCGCTGTCCACCGTCACCACCCTGACGGTCGCAGGCGAGCCGATCTCACCGGAGCTGGCGGCACTCTGGGCGAAGGACCGGCGCATGGCGAACGCGTACGGCCCGACGGAGACCACGGTGTGTCCGTCCCTGTGCGAGGCGCTGCCCGGCGACGGGAGCATGCCGTCGGTCGGCCGCCCGATCCCCAACGCCCGGCTCTACGTCCTGGACGCGCTGCTGCGCCCGGTCCCGAAGGGCGTCGCGGGCGAGCTGTACGTGGCCGGGTCCGGGCTGGCACGCGGCTACCTGGGCCGGGCGGGGCTGACCGCGGCACGCTTCGTCGCCTGCCCGTTCGGCACCCCCGGCGAGCGGATGTACCGCACCGGCGACCTGGTCCGGTGGAACGCCGACGGCGAGCTGGAGTTCGTCGGGCGGGCCGACACACAGGTGAAACTGCGCGGCTACCGGATCGAGCCGGAGGAGATCGAGGCGGCCCTGCTGGCGCACCCGAGGGTGGCGCAGGCCGTGGTGAGCGTCCGCGAGGGCTCGGGGACCAGCGGCAACAAGCAGCTCGTCGGCTACGTGGTCCCCGTCGGTGTCCTGGAGACGGACAGCTCGGAGGGGCTCGGGGACGGCGACTTCGACCTGAGCGCCGGCGTGTCCCAGGGAGAGCTGCGGGCGTTCCTCTCCGGACGGCTGCCGGAGTTCATGGTCCCGTCGGCGATCGTCGTGCTGGACCGGCTGCCGATGACCCCCAACGGAAAGGTCGACCGGGGCGCGCTGCCCGACCCGGACCACCTCGGCGAGAGCTACCGGGCGCCGCGTACCCCGGTGGAAGAGGCGCTGGCCGCGGTGTTCGCGGAAGTGCTGGGCCTGGAACGGGTCGGCACCGACGACGACTTCTTCGCCTCCAGCGGGGACAGCATCCAGTCCATCCAGGTGGTGTCGCGGGCGCGGGCGCACGGGGTGGAGATCAGCCCCCGGGACGTCTTCGAGCACCGGACGGTCGCCCGGCTGGCCGAGGTGGTGGGCGGCCGTACGGGGGCGGGGGCGCTCCTGGAGGAGTTCGACGGGGGAGGTGTCGGATCGATGCCGCTGCTGCCCGTGGCGCGGTGGTTCCGGGAGCTGGGGACGGGGTTCGACCGCGTCTCCCAGTCCATGATGGTCGAGCTGCCGCGGGGCATCGACCACGCCGGGCTCACCGCGACGCTGAACGCGGTGCTCGACCACCACGATATGCTGCGGTCCCGGCTGCTGACCGCCGGGGACGGGAGCCTGGAAGTGGCCCCGCGGGGCCGGGTGGACGCGGCGAGACTGCTCCGGCGCGTCGCGTGCGACGGCCGCTGGGACCAGCGGTGGCGGAACCGGGCCGCCGCCGAACTGCGCGCGGCGGGGGGACGTCTGGCACCCGCCGACGGCGTCATGGCCCAGTTCGTGTGGTTCGCGGCGGAGGGCGGGGGAGCGGGCCGGCTGCTGATCGTTCTCCACCACCTGGTCGTGGACGGGGTGTCGTGGCGGATCCTGCTCCCGGACCTCGCCGCCGCCTGGGAGCGAGTACGGGCCGGGAGCACACCGCAGCTGCCCCGGGTGGGCACGTCGATGCGGCGGTGGGCCCACGCGCTCACCGAGGAGGCGGCCCGCCCGGAGCGGGTCGCGGAGCTGCCGCTGTGGCGGTCGATGACGGAAGGACCCGACCCGCTGCTGGGGGCCCGCCCGCTGGACCCCGCCGTGGACGTCATGTCCACCGTCGACAGCGTGTGGCTGCGGCTGCCGGCGCCGCTCACCGAGGCGCTGCTGACGCAGTTGCCCAGGGCGTTCGGCGGCGGGGTCGAGGACGGCCTGCTGGCCGCGCTGACGCTCGCCGTCGTCGGCCGGCGTCGGCGGCGCGGCATCGCCGACGACTCCTCGGTGCTGCTGCGCGTCGAGGGGCACGGCCGGGAGGAACAGGCGGTGCCGGGCGCGGACGTGTCCCGCACCGTCGGCTGGTTCACCAGCGTGTTCCCGGTGCGCCTCGACATCGGCGGGGCCGATCCGCGGCAGGTCCTCGAGGACAGTCGGGCCGCCGGAGACATGGTCAGGCGGATCGGGGAGCAGCTACGGGCCCTTCCCGACAAGGGCATCGGCTACGGGCTGCTGCGCTACGCGAACCCGCGGACCGCGGCGGAGCTGGAGGCGGGCTCCACGGGGCAGATCGCCTTCAACTACCTGGGCAGGTTCTCCACCGCCGACATGCCCGAGGAGCTGCGCGGCCGGGGCTGGACACAGGCCCGTGACGCGGCCGATCTGTTCGCCGAGCCCGATCCCGGGACGCCGGTGACGGCGGTCCTGGATGTGAACGCCCATGTCGCCGACGGCGAGTGGGGGCCGGAGCTCAGCGCCAGGGTCGCCTTCCCCACGGGAGTGCTGTCCGCGGGCGAGGCGGCCGAGCTGGTGGAGCTGTGGTCGGCGGCGCTGGAGGCACTGGCCCGGGGCGTGGCCGAGCAGGACCTGACCGACCTCGGCGCGCCCGGCGCGCGGCCGGTGGAGGTGGCCCCGAGCGAACTGGAGGCGTGGCGGGACCGCTACCCGGGCCTGGCGGACGTATGGCCGCTGGCTCCGCTCCAGGCGGGGCTGCTGGTCCACGCGTCGGACGACGCCGGCTTCGACGCGTACCACATGCAGTTGGTGCTCCATCTGTCCGGACCGGTTGACCCGGACCGGATGCGCGCCGCGGGGCAGGCCCTGCTCGACCGCTACGCCAATCTCCGCACGGCGTTCCTCACCACCGAGCCCGGAGAGCTGGTCCAGCTGGCCGTGGACGGCGTCGCTCTGCCCTGGCGCCACATCGACCTCGGCGCCCTGGAGGAGCCGGCGCGCGACCAGGCGCTCCAGCGGCACCTCGCCGAGGACCGGGACACCCACTTCGATCCGGCCGCGCCGCCCATGCTGCGGATGACGCTGATCCGGACCGGCCCCGACTCCTCGGAGCTGGTGTTCTCCGTGCACCATGTGCTGCTGGACGGCTGGTCGGGCCCGCTGCTGCTGCGGGAACTGCTCCAGCTCTACGGCTCCGGCGGCGATCCGTCGGCGATGGCGCCGGCACCCGAGTACCGCGACTATCTGACATGGCTGTCCGCGCAGGACCAGGACGCCTCGGCACGGGCGTGGGCGGCGGAGCTGGACGGAGTCGAACCCACACTGCTCGCGCCCCGGGCGGCCGTCTCGGCGGCTTCCCCGGGCGAGTGGGCGGGCTTCGGCGTGGTCGACGTCCCGCTCTCGGTGGACACCGCCCGTGAACTGGCGCGGCGCGCGGCCGGGCTCGGCGTCACGCTGAACACCGTCGTCCAGGTGGCCTGGGGCGTGCTGCTCGGCCAGTTGACCGGCCGGCGGGACGTGGTGTTCGGCGCGACGGTCTCCGGCCGCCCGCCGCAGGTGCCGGGCGTCGACTCCATGATCGGGCTGTTCATCAACAACGTGCCGGTACGGGTGCGGTGCTCCCCGGACGCCACCCTCGCCGAGCTGACGACCGGGTTGCACGAGCGGCAGGGCGCGCTGCTCGACCACCATCAGCACCGGCTGACCGACATCGAGCGGGCCATGGGCGTCAGCAGCCTCTTCGACACCCTGCTCGTGTTCGAGTCCTACCCGATCGACCGTGCCGGCATCAGGGACGCGAACACCGCCGCGGGAGTCATGCTCACCGGTGTCGGCATCACCAGCGGCTCGCACTATCCGCTGGGCGTGGCGGCGTTCGAGGATCCGCATCTGCGGGCGGGCATCCAGTACCAGCGGCACGTGTACGACCGGGAGACCGTCGAGGGGATCGCGGGCCGGTTCGCCCGGATCCTGCGGCGGTTCGCGTCCGACCCGCGGAACACGGCGGCGGCGCCGGCCGGTGCGACCCAGGAGGCCGAGGCCGGTGGCCTTGGCCCGGGTCAGCCCGGAGGGAGGTGAGCGGAGGCCCGCCGGGGAGCCGTTTCGCCGTCCGTGAGCAGATGCCGCGCCCGCGCTTCGAGCGAGCCGAAGCCGTACTCGCGAGCCGTGGCCAAGGCCCGGCGTGCGTGATCGGCCGCCTCGTGAGGTTGGCCGAGGGCCGTGTGGGCGCGGGCCAGCCCGAGCAGGGACTCGCACATCCGGTAGGGGTGCACGGTCCCCTGTGTGGTCGCTGCGAGGGCGCGCCGATAGGCCTCAACGGCCTTGTCGCCCTCGCCCCGGGCGCGGTGCAGCCCACCCAGGGCCTGCCACACGGTGGCGGTGATGCACCGGTTGTGGAGGTCCTGGGACCGGCTCTGCGCGCGGTGCGCGACCTCGGACGCGGCGTCCAGGTCGCCCAACTCGGTCATGGCCATCGCCAAGTGAGCGAGACAGTCCGCCTGGTGGTATCCGTTGTGCAGGACGGAGGACTCCTCGGCGGCCGTGCGCAGCAGCCTGGCCGCGCGCTCGGTCCTGCCCATCTCCAGCAGACAGCGGCCGAGCACCATGAGGCATTCGACGCGCTCCACGGTCGCCCCTTCTCGCGTCGCCGCGGCGAGCGCCTCCTCCATCCGCGGCAGCGCCCGCTCGCAGCGGCCGGACCAGAAGTCGACCGCGCCCAGGCCCAGGGGTGCCGCGACGCAGAGGAACGAAGGCGCGGTCTGTCCGGACACGAGGTCGGCGATCTCGTTGAAGCACGCCCGGGCCCGCTCCAGATGGCCGAGCTCCAGCCGCACGGATCCGTGCCAGACGGTCAGCAGTGGCCGGGTGGACGAGTCAGGGCCACCGCTCTCCAGGACCTCTGTGAGATAGCGCAGCGCGGTGTCCAGATCGCCCAGGTTCCGGTACTCCCAGACCAGGCAGCCCACCATCGCGCTCTCGGCGGCCCGATCCCCGGCGCTCCGCGCGGCCCGCAGCCCCGCGTGCGCCGCCGCCACGTACTCGGAGTGGTGTCCGCTGATGCCCAGATACCAGCCCATCGCCTCGGTGAGCCGCCATGCCATGGGCCCGGGGCCCTGCTCCGCGCAGAACTCGATCACCGCGATCAGGTTGGCGCGTTCGGTCTCCAGCCAGTGGAGCGCCTGAGACCGTTCGTGCGGAGCGGCCGGGCCGACGGGCGACTCGGCCGCGGACCGGGTCGCCGCCACGAACTCCGGATACAGCACGGCGGCGGCCCTCTTGACGCCGCGCAGGTACCAGTCGAAGAGCCGGTCCCTCGCCTCGGCGCGGTAACCGTCGGCGTCCTCGGCCCGCGCGCGCTCCGCGGCGTACTCGGAGAGCAGATCGTGCAGTTGGTAACGGTCGCCGGGCAGCCGCTGGAGCAGATTCGCGGCGGCCAGTTGCTCCAGGGCCTTCGCCGCCTCCGGTGCGGCGACGTCCGCCAGCACGGCCGTCGCCTCCCCGGTGATGTCCGCCCCGGGGAACAGCGCCAGCAGCCGGAACAGCGCGCGGGCCTCGGGCGACAGGGCGACGTAGGACAGGTCGAACGCCCGGCCGACGGCGATGTGCTGGTCGTCGTCCATGGCGAGCCCCCGCACGCGACGCCCCTCCAGGAAGCGTTGGATGTAGGCGCCGATGTCGGGCCGGTGAGAGCCGGCGAGATTGCTCGCGGCGATCCTCAGTGCCAGGGGAAGATGTCCACACAGGTCGGCGAGGCGCGCGGTCGCCTCGGGCTGCCGCGCCGTGACGTCCTCGCCGAGGACCGCGCCGAGCAGGGAGACCGACTCCCGTTCGGCGAGCATGTCGAGCCGGACGCCGCGCGCGCCGTCCCGCGCGGTGAGCGCGGTCAGTTCGTTGCGGCTGGTGACCAGCATGGCGCAGCCGGGCTCGCTCGGGATCAGCGGGCGGACCTGGCTCGCCGACGCGGCGTTGTCCGCCGTGATCAGCACGCGTTTGCCGCGCAGCGCCGTCCGATACGCGGCGACCAGCTCGTCCTGGTCCATGGGCAGGTGCTCGGCGGAGTGGCCGAGCGCACGCAGCAGACGGGCCAGCACCATCGGCGTGGAGGGCGGCCGGGCCATCGAGTGGGTGTGGAGATCCACAAAGAACCGCCCGTCGGGGAAGGCCGTGCGCGTCTGATGGGCCACGCGTACGGCCAGCGCGGTCTTGCCGACCCCGGGAGGCCCGGAGACGGTGACCACCGGAACCTCACCTTCAGAGCTCAGAAGCGCGGCGATCCGCTCCGTCTCGGCGCCCCGGCCCACGAAGTTCCTGATCGCCGGGGGCAACTGCGACCCCGCGCGCGGTGGCTCGCTCACCGAGGCCGCGGTCTCCGCCGACGAGGCGTGAGGCGGTGCGATGGCCGGGTCCCCCACCAGGATCGACTGGTGCAGCTCACGCAGTGCCCGACCGGGCAGCACATCGAGCTCGTCGGCGAGGTTGCCGCAGATCTCCTGATACGCGGCCAGCGCCTCGGCCTGCCGATTGGCGCGGTACAGAGCGAGCAGGAGATGTGCCCAAAGGTCCTCGCGCAGCGGATTCTCCGCCGTGAGTTCCCGCAGCGGGCCGATCACGTCATGGTGGAGGCCTCTGCGGAGCTTCACCTCGAACCGCAGGTGCTCTGCCCGCAGACGGAGCTCCTGAAGGCGGGTGGCCTCGAGCTGGAGCGCCTCCGACGGCACGTCCGCCAAGGGTTCCGCGCGCCAGAGCCCCATGGCGGCATCGAGCGGCGCCTCGGCCCGTTCGAGCTCGCCCGCGGCCGACAGCGACCTCCCCCGGTCCACCAAGCTGTTGAAGCGGCCCAGGTCGACGGCCTCGTCGGCGATCTCCAGCCGGTATCCGTCCGGCATCGTGCGGATGAGGTCCGCGTCGAACAGTTGGCGCACACGCATCAGAAAGACCCGCAGGGCCGCGCGAGGGCGGGCGGGGCCTTCGCTGCCCCACACTGTGTCCGCCAGCTCGCGCAGCGACACGTCCTGGTTCGCCCGCAGCAGCAGCGTCGCCAGCACGACCCGCAGCTTGGGAGCGCTGACCGGGACGAGCTCTCCCGCCCGGTACGCCTCCAACGGCCCCAGTAACCCGAATTCCAGTGGTGCACGCATCATTGAGCGACCCCCGTCGTTGCGACTCTTCCGTACGAACAGGCCCGTCCATGTCGTCGGTGCCTAGTCCGGTCCGTGCGCTCCGCTCCGGGCCATCAGGTCCGTCCTGATGGCCTGGTGGAGCGTGAAGCCGTGTGTGCACGCCAGGGAGAGCCCCTTGCGCGCATGCTGTGCCGCGGCCTCCGGATCGTGCGCCCGCAGCCAGGCGCCGGCCGGCCCGAGGTGCGCTTCCGAGGTCCCATACGGATCGCGGCTCGTCTCGGCCCGACGGCGCGTCCCCTCGTGCCAGGCGAGGGCGGAGCCGGCGTCGCCCTGACGGCAGAGCAGGGTCCCGAGGACGTTCCGTGCGCTGATGTCGAGCCAGGGGCTGCCGCGCCGGCGCACCACCTCGATCGCGCCACGGGCGCTGCTGAGGGCCGCACCGTGGCCCCCGGCGCGGTCGAGCGCGTCCGCCAGATAAGCGAGGACGAGCGATTCCAGGGGGAGGCCCGTGCGCCGGACGAGGTCAAGAGCCTCGCGCAGGCGCGCGATCGCCGCGTCGTGCTCTCCGCCGAGCAGCAGTGTGTGGCCGAGCAGGGCGAGCGCCTCGGCCTCGTGATGCGGCGCCCGGAGGCCGCGCGCCAGGTCCACGGCGGTAGCGAGGTGCTTCCGCGCACCGGTCGGCCGGCCGCCGAACAGATCCGCCGCACCGAGGCCGATCAGTCCCCACACCTGAAGCCACTCCCCGGCGCCGTCGGACGCGCCCGACCGCCGCATCTGAGATGGTCCCGGGCGTCGCCGAGTCGGCCCAGTTCGGGCAGGACGCGGCCGAGAACGCCGAGCGGGCGCTTGCGGCCGGGCCCGAGAGCGTCGAGCGCCGCGCCACCGTCGGCGAACTCCGGCAGCGCCCGGACGATATGCGGCCTTGCCGGGCCGATCCTCGGTTCCTCGGGATGCGGAACGCCCTCCGCGCGGTCCGCGACACGCGAGTACCAGAACAACAGCCGCCACAGGGCCGAGTCGGCCTCTTCGTCGCTCACCCGCTCGCGCCGGCGCAGCCGCGCGTACTCCTGTAACAAGTCATGGAGCCGATAGCGCCCGCCGGGCCCGCGCCGGACGAAATTGGCTGTGGCGAGGCTCTCCAGATCCCGGGCCGCCAGCGGGACCGGTACCTGCGTCAACACCGCCACCGCCTCCGGCGTGAAGTCCGAGCCCGGGACGAGTCCCGCCATGAGGAATGTCCGCTGAACCGTCGGCGGAAGCTTTGTGTACGACAAGTCGAACGCCGCCCTCGCCGTCGCCTCGTCGCCCTCGGCGGACAGCGAGTCCAGGAGATTGCTGGAGCGGAACTCCCGGATGTAGGCGTTCACATCAGGCTCGCCCCGGCTGACCAGATTGGCGGCCGCGATGCGCAGCGCCAGCGGCAGACGGCCGCACAGCCCCGCCAGCCGGTGGACCGCGTCGAACTGCTCGGCGACCACGTCCTCGCCCAGGAGCCGAGCGAGGAGATCGAGGGCCGCGTCCGGGGAGAGAACCTCCAGGGGCACCAGATACGCGTCGTTCGTCACGATCAGACTGCGCAGCTCATGCCGGCCGGTGACGATCACCGCGCAGCCGGGACCGCCCGGCAACAGCGGCCTGACCTGCTCGGCACTGGCCGCGTTGTCCAGCACCACCAGCACCCGCTTACCGTCGAGGAGCGCCCGGTAGACCGCGGCCTGCTCATCCTGCTCCGCCGGGATCTGCCCGGGCGGGACGCCGAGCGCGCGCAGAAACCCGGCCAGCACGCACGTCATGGGGCGCGGTGCCTGCGTCGAATAGCCCCGCAGATCGGCGAACAGCTGACCGTCGGGAAACCGCGCGCGCAGCCGACGGGCGACGAAGGCCGCCAGCGAGGTCTTCCCGACCCCGGGCGGCCCGCACAGCGTCACCACGGGCATGGCCGCGTCCGTGTCCCGCGCGCCCAGCAATTCGCCGATGACATCCGCCTCGGAGGCTCGGCCCACGAAATCCGGTACGACAGCGACGACCTGAGACGGCGTCGCCACGGGGGATGGATTCCGCGCTTCAGCGGTGAAGTCAAGAGCGAGGTCGCGGGAGAGTATGGCCGAGTAAAGGGATTCGACCTCCCGTCCGGGGTCGATTCCCAGCCGGTCGGCGAGAAGGCCGCGTACGGTGCCATAGGCGTTCATGGCCTCGGTCCGTCTGCCGGACCGATAGAGGGCGAGCATGAGCTGAGCCCATAACTGTTCACGAAACGGATACTGCTCCGTCAACTGACGCAGCGGTGCGATCAGCCCGCGGTGCCCGCCCTTGCGTAACAGCACATCATTTCTCGCGGCCTCGATATCCAGCCTGCGATCGTGCAGTTGAGGGACATCCACCCTGTGCAGAAATTCCGATTCGACATCCGCCAACGCCGGACCACGCCATTCGGCCAATGCCTGGCCGAATGACGCCTCGGCGGCGTCCAGCTCGCCCGACGCGGAAGCGGCCAGTCCCTGTGTGGCCAGGGCCTCGAACCGCCCCAGATCGAGGTCCTGGTCCGGGATCCGCAGCACATACCCGGTCGATGTCGTACCGATCAGCCGCGGCTCGCCCAGCAACTGCCGCAGCCGCATGACATACACGCGCAGCGCGGAGACCATCCGCCGCGGCACATCGTCCGACCAAGCGCTCTGAGCCAACTCGTCGATCGACACCGGTCGGTTGGCGCGCAACAGCAATGCCGCGATCAAAGAGCGCTGCTTGGCGGCCGTGACCGGGATCTCGCACTCACCCCGATGTACTTGGAGTGAACCCAGTAAACGGAACCTGAGTCTCGACTTTCCTTGCGATCCACTCAAGGTCCCCTCGTCTCCATGTACCCCGACTCCGTAGGTCATGTCAAGATCGCACTTCATCGACCTTTAGCGAGCCTTACGCGCCGCCGTCAAAAAGTCCCTGATCAGTTTGCGATCTTCCGCAGCGCGGCGGTGAGCTCCGGCGGTGCGTGGCCGTCCATGTGGTCGGAGACGTGCCGTCGCACACTGGCCAGGAGGGTTCGGCCAGGCCTGCTCCACGCGGGCGAGTCCAGACTCCGTCAGGACAGCCGGCTGCGGGTGCGTTCATTCTCGGCATCCTGACACCGCTGAGCACAACCTCAACCCCCGCATCGGAACAGGTTCTTGGCGGCCTGCGCCACCCATGAGGCGGCCGGGTGCGCGGTGGCACCCAGTATCCGGATGCGTCGGCTTGACGTGCGGTGATCAGTGGAGCGTCCACAGCCTCGGCGTGGTTCTGGATCGCCCACAGCGCGCCGGCCCGGTCCTGCCCTCGCGCTTCCGGCGGCGGCGTCCCGCGCAGCATCCACCGGGCGTGGTCCAGCACCTCCGCGGCGTACTCGTCCAGTGGGTTGCCGAAGCCCCACCGGGCTTGCCGGTCCTCGTAGTGGAAGCACTCCAGCGCCGTGCACGCCGCGTCCCGCCGCCCGGGCCCTCCGCGCCCGGCTCCGTCACGCCTGCTCCGCGTCAGGCCTGTGCCGACTCCGGGATGCCCAGTCTGCCGGCCACGACGGTGAGGGCCGTTCCCAGCGGGAGCGCGACCCGGGTGACGGCGTGCCGATCGCCCCGGGTCGGGTCCAGGTTGACGATCAGCACCGGCTTCCCGGCCTGGGCCGCCTGGCGGACGAACCGGAGCCCGGACATCACCGTCAGTGAGGAGCCCAGGACCAGCAGTGAGGCCGCTTCGCGGACCAGCTTGCGGCAGTGCTCGACCCGTCGCGGCGGAACGGCTTCGCCGAAGAACACCACGTCCGGTTTGAGGATGCCGCCGCAGACCGTACAGGGCACCACACGGAAGTCCCCGACCTGTTCGTCGGTGAGGTCGGCGTCACCGTCCGGGTTGATTCCGGCGGCCACCGGCTCGAAGCCCTCATTGGCCTCCTCCAATCGCCGGGCGAGCTCGCGGCGCGGGCCGAGGGCGCCGCAGGAGAGGCAGACCACCCGGTCCAGGCTTCCGTGAAGTTCCACGACGCCCTCGCTGCCGGCGGCCTGGTGAAGGCCGTCGACGTTCTGGGTGATCAGACCCGCGAGCAGGCCATGCCGCGCGAACGCGGCCACGGCCCGGTGCCCGGTGTTGGGACGGGCGCGGCCGAAGGTGCGCCAGCCGAGGTGGCTGCGAGCCCAGTACCGGCGCCGGGCCTGGGCATCGGCTATGAAGTCCTGGTACGTCATCGGGGTATGCCGGCTCAGGCTCCCGCCCTCGCCACGGTAGTCGGGGATGCCCGACTCGGTGGAGATGCCGGCCCCGCTGAGTACCAGCACACCGCCGGTGCTCAGCGCCTTGGCGACCGGTTCCAGATCCGTGCTGCCCGGCGGCAGGTCCTCGGCAGGGGTCCAGCTCAAAGTGGGACGCATGCGCATGCCGCCAGAGTACGGAACAGGCTGCCACCCCCGCTTCCGCCGTCGATGGCCGTCTGTCGACGTCCGTCCAACACCCTGCCACCGGCAGCCGACCCCCTCAACGCCGACCTGAGGGGGCTGGTCCGCCTTCACATCCAGGCCGGCAGCAGCGAACTCCTCCTGGCCGACGCACTGCGACTGGCACACCGGGCAGCAACCGCCCACGTACCCGTCGAGCTACGAATCAGCGCCCATATGCAACACGTCTTTCAGAACTTCCGTGGCCTACTCAGCGAGGCAGACATGGCCGTCCAGGCCGCAGGCAACTTCCTCGCCTCTCACCGGCCACCACACAGCTGAGGTGGCGGCCAAGGCGCATCGAGCACCGGATGCGGCGTGCCCGTGGACGCACTCCATGCCGGAGGCCCGAGCGCACGTACCGACAGAGCTTGCGCGTCTCGAAATTCACCAAAGCAGAGCAGACGGTCGAGGCGGCCACCTTCACTCCCAGCACGAGCAGTTCGCCGTGAAGGGGCCTGTAGCCCCAGCTTGGATTCTCTCTCGCCAGCCGCAGTACCAGAATCCGGAGGAGCGCACGGAGCGAGGCCGACCGGGTCGCTTGGGCGGCGATAGGGCGGCATGCCGGCGTCTTGCGAGGTCGCGGTGCCAGCGCAGCACGGTGTCAGGACGCGTGAGCAGCAGCACACGCCGCAGAGCCGGCAACGGTAGCCGGTGCTGCAGCGCCGCCAGGAAAGGCCGGTCGCCCGGGGTGAACCGTGCCCGGTCACCACCGAGTTGGCGTTCGAGAACCGTGATCTGATGGCGGTGGGCCAGGATCTCCGCATCCTTGTTCCGATCGCTCATCGGCAGCAGACGCAGCGGATGCAGCAGACGCAGCAGCGCGAACGCGTTGGTCACTCCCAGGTAGGCCGGTCGCAGCAGCGCGGTCGATCATCATGACGCGTGAACCACCGACTACGCGAGAGCGCCGACTCGAGCGACGAGGCCGACGACCGCAAGTCCAGGTGCAGGCTTCCGATCAGGGCGGATGACATTCTTGGCAAGCGCAGGGCCCACCAGCCGATGCGCCCCGTCATCGCCCCGTCCATTCCTGACGTCGGGCATTGCCTGGGGTGGTCACCACCGCCGGGATCACTGTTCTCGACGGCCTTGCGGCGATCAGCAGTCGCGCCACTCGGTGGGGGAGAGCAGCGGAGCCACAGATGTCTCTGTTCCTGACGTTCGGCTCAGGCGGGGGGCGCGCCGAAGAGGTACTGGTTGCCGACGTCGATCAGGACCGTGCCGCCCCAGGCAGGGTAGCGAGCCACGATCGCCTGCTTGTACGCCTCCCCATCGTCGCCGAGCAGTTCGCCCGCGTCCGCGAGATAGCGGCGCATCTCGTCGAAAACCTCGGGCCCGGCGGGCAGGCCGTGCCCGCCCAACACGGTGTCGTACGCGGGCTGGGCGGCCAGGTCGTCCACTGCCTTGGCCCAACCGGTGATGTCGTTGTTGCCCAAGAAGAGGTGCATGGCGTGGTAGACGAGGTCCTGCGCGACCAGGACGCCCTGCTCAGGCAGCTTGATCACCAGCTGGTCGGAGGCCTCGCCACCGTGGTGGGCCTCGAAGACGAACGGGATGCCGTCGATGACCTCGGTGCCCGGGACGATCTCGGCGGTGGGAGTGATGTCCAGGGACGGGATGACGGCGCCGGTGGGGTCCTGACCGTCGCCCTGGGCGGCGATCTGGTCGCGCACCGCGGCGAGTGCGTGCACGGGTGCGCCGAAGCGGGCGGCACCGTTGAAGTGGTCGGGGTGGGCGTGGGAGACGATGAGCCGGTCCAGCGGCTTGCTCAGCCCCTTCACGTAGTCCAGCACCTCGTCCGCATACGCCAGGGAGTACTGGGCGTCGACGGCGATCACCCGCGTCGGGCTCTCGATGAGCTGAGTGGTGACGTTCAGGCTGTCGTCGGGAGCCATGTAGCTGTGGATGCGCACCGCTCCCTTGTCGATGACCGTGACCGTGCCGTCCATGAGGGTTCTCCCGCTGGTTGAGGAGCGGGGCGGCTTTTGATCCGCCTCACCTTCCAGATTACGAAGGCGTTGTCCGTGTCGAACGGATCGCCGTCTACGTGGCCACCGGTCAGGTGATGCAGATTCCCGAGATCAAGTCAGCGAGTGGCCAGCCACGTGAACAGCGACCTCGACTCCTTCAACCGATGCGTGGCGGCCGTGCTCCCGCGCTCTCCGTCGCGGCTTGCCGCTGCATTGGTGTGCTGGAACTGGCGGGCGCTCCGGCGTCGCGCTCGGGCCGGCCGTATCGCTGCTCGGCGGCCTCGCCGGCACCAATCTGGTTTCGGTGGAGATTGCCACACCTACCGCCGATGCCCAGGAGGCCCTCGTGTCCCACCGTAATGCCCCGCTGACGCCGACTGGCAGGCTGCGTCTGGCCCGGTGTGTCGTCGAGGACGGCTGGCCGCTGCGTCGGGCAGCGGAACGCTTCCAGGTCAGCCACACCACCGCCGCACGCTGGGCCGGCCGCTACCGGCAGTGGGACGCCGAGGGCATGCACGACCGCTCCAGCCGCCCCACCACCGGTAGCAAGCGCCACCGGCGGCGGCACCGCGTTACGGGATGGCCCACGGGCTGGTGAGCGTTGCCAGCCCCCGCGCTCCGTCGCCGTATGGGCGCTGACGTTGTCGCGTGACCCGGGCGGGGGCGGCGCTGCGCCGCGCCCCCCACCCCCGGGCCAAACCCGGGCCGGGCGCGGGTGACGCCGGGAGCCCGGCCGTGGGAGCAAGCCCCGACCGGTGG